>NZ_JAKEIP010000256.1 GCF_021474425.1 Streptomyces muensis
GCTCCGCGGAGCCTTCGCGAGGAGATGCTGTGCGCGCTGTTCGCCGAGGTGCTCGGTGTGGGGCGGGTGTCGATCGACGACGACTTCTTCCGGCTGGGTGGGCATTCGCTGCTGGCCACGAAGCTGGTCAGCCGGATCCGGACCGTCCTCGGTGTCGAGCTGCCCATCCGGCAGCTGTTCGAGACCCCCACCATCGCCGGCCTCACCGCCGTCCTCGCCCAGAGCGCGGTGCCCGCGCGTCGGCGCAGTCTCACGCGGGGCCCACGGCCCGACCGCGTCCCTGTCTCGTACGCCCAGCAGCGCCTGCGCTTCCTGAGCCTGCTGGACGACGACAGCACCGCCTACAACGCTCCTGGAGCGCTGCGGCTGACGGGACCGCTGGACCGGGAGGCCCTGCGGCAGGCGCTCGCGGACGTCGTCGCACGGCACGAGAGCCTGCGCACGGTGCTGGCCGAGGATCCCGACGGATTCACGCAGGTGATCCTGGACCCGGAGGCGGCCGGCTTCAGGATCGACGTGGTTCCGGTGGACGAGGAGGACCTCGCCGCCCGGCTCGTCGCCGCGGCCCGGTACGCCTTCGACCTGGCCACCGAACCGCCCCTGCGTGCGACGCTGTTCGCGCTCGCTGAGGACGAGCACGTCCTGCTGCTGCTCCTGCACCACGTCGCGGGTGACGGCTGGTCCATGCGTCCGCTGGCCCGTGACCTCGCCACGGCGTACGCGGCCCGTGTCGCCGGTGAGGCCCCTGGCTGGTCGCCGTTGCCGGTGCAGTACGCCGACTACAGCCTGTGGCAGCGTGAGGTGCTCGGCGCCGAGGACGACCCGGACAGCGAGATCTCCCGCCAGCTCGCCTACTGGCAGGAGACGCTGGCCGGCCTGCCCGACCAACTGGAGCTGCCGTACGACCGTCCGCGCAGCGAGCGGACGACGCACCGCGGCGGGCAGGTCCATCTGAGTATTCCCGCCGAACTCCACCAGGAGCTCGGCCGGTTGGCCCGAACCACTCGGTCCAGCCTGTTCATGGTGCTGCAGGCGGGGCTGGCCGCGCTGCTGACCCGGCTCGGCGCCGGCACCGACATCCCCATCGGCACACCGATCGCGGGCCGCACCGACACGGCGGTGGAGGAACTGGTCGGCTTCTTCGCCAACACGCTGGTGCTGCGCACCAACACCTCGGACGACCCGACGTTCACCCAGCTGATCGACCGTGTGCGGGCCGTGGACCTGGCGGCGTACGCGCACCAGGATCTGCCGTTCGAGCGGCTGGTGGAGGCGGTCAACCCGGAGCGCTCGCTCGCCCGGCACCCCCTCTTCCAGGTCTGTCTGACCCTGCACAACAACGATCCGCGGGCGACCGTGGCCGAGGTGGCGCGGCTGCCCGAGCTGTCGGTCGAACTCGAGCGACTGCCCATTCAGGACACCAAGTTCGACCTCAACTGGGAGCTGACGGAACGCTTCGACAGCGCGGGCCGGCCCGCGGGCATCGTGGTGGAGCTGGAGTTCTCCACGGACCTCTTCGACCGGAACACGGCGCACTCCCTCGCCGACCGGTTCGTCCGGCTGCTCACCGTCGGCGCGCGGCGGACCGACCTGCCGATCGGCGAACTCGACCTCATGGCCCCGGCCGAGCGAGCCGCCGTGCTCGACGAGTGGAGTGACTCCGGCCGACCCGGCGTGGCCGCGGTGCTGGCCGGGGCGGGCCTGCAGGGAGCGACGGCCGGCGTGCGCGCCTATGTGCTGGACGAGGCGCTGCGCCCGGTGCCGCCCGGTGCCGCCGGACGGCTGTACGTGACGGGTGGCGGACCGAACGGCGCGCCCACGCGGCAGGACGGGGAGCGGTCGCTGCCGTGTCCGTTCGGCGACGGCGGCTGGATGTACCGCACGGACCGGACCGCCCGCTGGTCGCACGACGGGGAGCTGCGGCTCGTCGAGGAACCCGGGGACGCCGCTGCCCGGGACACGCGGCCCGCGCGGTCCCGTGGGCCGCGCAGCCCGCGGGAACAGATCCTGAGCTCCCTCTTCGCCGAGATGCTCGGCGTGGCCTCGGTCGGCATCGACGACGACTTCTTCGAACGAGGCGGCCACTCGCTGTCGGCCGTGCGGCTGCTCAGCCGTATCCGCTCGGTGCTGGGCGTGGAGCTGTCGATCCGGCGGCTCTTCGAGAACCCCACGGTCGCCGGCATCGCCGGCGCGCTGGACGAGGCATCCGGCGCCCGCCGGTCGGTCACCCCGGTCCCGCGGCCGGCGCGTGTCCCGCTGTCGCACGCGCAGCAGCGCCTGTGGTTCCTGGACCGCCTGGAGGGACCCAGCGCCACCTACAACATTCCGGTCGCGCTGCGGCTGACGGGCTCACTGGACCGGACGGCCCTGCGGCAGGCGCTGGCGGACCTCGTCACGCGGCACGAGACGCTCCGCACCCTGTTCACCGAGGACGCAGGCGGAGCGCGGCAGATCATCCTGCCGCCCGAGCAGGCGGTACCGCAGCTCACCGAGGCCGACATCGCCTCCGGGGAACTGGCCGGCAGGGTGCGCGAGGCCGCGTCCCACGCGTTCGACCTCACCACCGAACCACCCCTGAGGGCCTGGCTGTTCACCACCTACGACGGGGACCGCGTCCTCGTGCTGGTGGTGCACCACATCGCCGGTGACGGCTGGTCGATGGGCCCGCTCGCCCGTGATCTGTCCGTCGCCTACACGGCGCGCGCCCGCGGCGAGGCTCCCGGCTGGGAACCGCTGCCGGTGCAGTACGCCGACTACACGTTGTGGCAGCGCCGGATGCTCGGCTCCGAGGACGATCCGGACAGTGAGCTCTCCCGCCAACTGGTCTACTGGAAGCAGGCCCTGGCTGATCTGCCGGAGGAACTGGAACTGCCGGCCGATCGGCCGCGGCCGGCCCGTCAGTCGCACCGCGGCGGACGCGTCGCCTTCGACGTGCCCGCCGACCTGCACGCGGGCCTCGCGGCGTTGGCCCGGGATACCGGGTCCAGCCTGTTCATGGTGGTGCAGGCCGCCCTCGCGGCGCTCCTCACCAGGCTCGGCGCCGGCACCGACATCCCGATCGGCAGTCCCGTGGCGGGCCGTACCGACGCGGCCGTCGAGGATCTCGTCGGCTTCTTCGTGAACACCCTGGTGCTGCGCACCGACACCTCGG
This sequence comes from Streptomyces muensis, assembly GCF_021474425.1. Taxonomy (GTDB): domain Bacteria; phylum Actinomycetota; class Actinomycetes; order Streptomycetales; family Streptomycetaceae; genus Streptomyces; species Streptomyces muensis. The sequence goes on from NZ_JAKEIP010000256.1 coordinate 3,152, forward strand.
GCGACCCGGCGTTCACCGAACTCGTCGCCCGGGTCCGGGAGACCAACCTCGGCGCGTACGCCCATCAGGACGTTCCCTTCGAGCGGCTCGTCGAAGTGCTCAGTCCGGCCCGGTCCCTCGCCCGCCACCCGCTCTTCCAGGTTCTGCTGGGCTTCGACAACAACCAGGACGCGCTGGACGTCCTGCGCCTTCCGGGCCTGTCCGTGGAGGTGTGGGCGCCGGAGACCGGTCGTTCCAAGTTCGATCTGGCCTTCTTCTTCGACGAGCGCTACGGGCCACAGGGCGAGCCCGCCGGCCTGCGCGCGGCCGTCGAGTACAACGCGGACCTGTTCGACCACGGCACCGCGAGGGAGTTCGCCGACCGGATGCTGCGCGTCCTGGAGGGCGTCGTGGCCGATCCCCAGCGGCCCCTCGGCCGACTGGAGGTGATGTCACCGGCGGAGCGGTGGCGGGTCCTGGAGGAGTGGAACCGCACCGAGCACGACGTGCCCCCCGACCCGGTCCCGGTGCTGTTCGAGCGCCAGGTGGCCGCGGAGCCGAAGGCGACCGCGGTGATATGCGAGGACATCACGCTCTCGTACGCCGAACTCAACGCCCGCGCCAACCGGCTCGCGCACGTACTGGCCGCCGCGGGCATCGGCGCGGAGGACGTCGTCGCGACCGCTCTGTCACGGTCGCCCGACCTGATCGTCGCTCTGCTGGCGGTGTTGAAGACGGGTGCCGCCTACCTCACCCTGGACGTCACGGCTCCCGAGCAGAGGCTGCGCACCATCCTGGAGGACTGCGCACCCAGCGCGGTCGTCACCTGCGCCGCCGTCCGCCCCGCATGTGGCGACGGCCTCGTCCGGGACATCGTGCTCGACGCGCCGCAGACCGTCCGGGCCCTCGCCGCCGCCCCGGCAACCGACCTCACCGACGCCGACCGGGTACGCCCGCTGGACCTGCGCCACCCCGCCTACGTCGTCTACACCTCCGGATCCACCGGCACCCCCAAGGGTGTGGTGATGCCGATGCGTTCGCTGACGAACCTGCTCGCCTGGCACACCGGCACCTACAGCGGCGGTGTCGGCACGCGCACCGCCCAGTTCCTCGCCCTCTCCTTCGACTTCGCCGTGCAGGAGATCCTCCAGGCGCTGATCGTCGGCAAGACGCTGGTGATCCCGGAGGAACACGTCCGCCGCGACGCCTACGAACTGGCCGAGTGGGTCGGCCGGTTCGGCGTCAACGAGCTGTTCGCCCCGACGCTCGTCATCGACAACCTGCTCTCGGCGGCGGCCGACCGCGGGGAGCCCCTCGACTCCCTCACCGACATCTTCCAGGGCGGCGAACAGTTCCGGCTCAGCAGTGAACTGCGTGATTTCTGCGCGAGCGGCTGGCGGCGCATGGCGCACAACATCTACGGCCCGGCAGAGACCCACGCGGCCACCACCGCGACCCTCCCCGACGACATCGACGAGTGGCCCTCCGCGGCCTCCATCGGCCAGCCGCTGTGGAACGCCTCGGTGTACGTGCTGGACGCCGGCCTGCGCCCGGTGCCACCCGGCGTGCGCGGCGAGCTCTACATCGGCGGCGCCCAGCTGGCCCGCGGCTACCTGGGCCGCCCCGACCGGACGGCGGAGCGGTTCGTGGCCTCGCCCTTCGGCCGGCCGGGCAGCCGCCTGTACCGCACCGGCGACATCGTGCGCTGGAACCACTGCGGGGAACTGGAGTTCCTGGGCCGTGCCGACCACCAGGTCAAGATCGGTGGGTTCCGTGTCGAGCCCGGCGAGGTCGAGGCCTCGCTCGGCGAGCACCCGGCTGTCGACACGGCGGTCGTCGTCACCCGCGAGGACACGCCGGGCCTGACCCGGCTCGTGGCGTACATCGTCCCGAACGACGCCGACGACGTCGGCGGCCTGGGCCGCACCCTGCGCACCCACCTCGAACAGCACCTGCCGCACTACATGATCCCGTCGGCCGTCGTGGTCCTCGACGCACTGCCGCTCACCGCCAACGGAAAGCTCGACCGCCGCGCGCTGCCGGCCCCCGAGACCCGCCCGGACGGGGCGGCTTCCGCGCCCCGCAGCGAGCGGGAGAAGGTGCTGTGCGCCCTGTTCGCCGAGGTGGTGGGACTGTCCGAGGTCGGCGTCGACGACGGGTTCTTCGACCTGGGCGGCGACAGCATCATGTCGATGCAACTGGTCAGCCGTGCGCGCCGGGCAGGCCTGGAACTGTCGGTGCGTGACGTGTTCGAGCAGCGGACCGTGGCCGCGCTCGCCGAGGTCGTCACGGAGACGACGGGAGCGGCCGTCGAGGAACCCGGCGCCGGCATCGGCGAGGTACCCCTCACCCCGATCAAGCACTGGGTCCTCTCCCGCTCCACCGACCTGGACGCGTTCACCATGTCCGCCGTCCTGCAGGTCCCGGACTCCCTGGACGAGGGCGTCATCACCCGGGCCGTGCAGACGGTGCTCGACCACCACGACGCGCTGCGGGCCCGGCTCACGACCGGACCGGAGCCGCGGATGGACATCCCCGAGCCGGGAGCGGTCGACGCCGCCTCGATCATCCACCGGGTGGACGCCGCCGGTGTCCCTGACGACGCCTTCGACGCCCTGGTCAGGACCGAGGGCGAGGCCGCCGTCGAGCGCCTTTGCCTGGCCGAGGGCCGGGCCGTGCAGGTCGTGTGGTTCGACCGGGGCGCGGGCACGCCAGGGCTGCTGCTCGTCGTCATCAACCACCTGGTCGTCGACGGAGTCTCCTGGCGGGTCCTGCTGCCCGACCTCGCCGAGGCCCACCAGGAGATCGCCGCCGGGCGGGAACCGGCACTGCAGCCCGTGGGCACCTCACTGCGCCGCTGGGCGCGGCACCTCACCGAGGAGGCGACCAAGCCGGCCTGGATCGCCGACGCCGCATGGTGGCAGGACGTGCTGCGCTCCGCCGGGCCCTCGCTGGGCCGCCGCCCACTGGACCCGGCGCGCGACACCCACGGCACGGCCGGCCGGCTGACGCTGACCCTCCCAGGCGACGTCACTGAGGCCGTGCTGACCCGCGTTCCGGCAGCCTTCCACGCGGACGTCAACGACGTGCTGCTGGCCGCGTTCACCCTCGCCTGGGCCCGCTGGCGGCACGGCGGCCCCCGCCTGCTGCTGGATCTCGAGGGCCACGGCCGGGAGGAACACCTGGCCGAGGGCGCCGACCTGTCGCGCACCGTCGGCTGGTTCACCAACCTGTACCCCGTACGGCTCGACACGGGCGGAGTGGACCTCGCCCAGGCCTTCGCCGGCGGGGCGGCCGCCGGAGCCGTGGTGAAACGGGTCAAGGAGCATCTGAGGTCGGTGCCCGACAAGGGCATGGGCTACGGCCTGGTCCGCTACCTCAACCCGGCCACCGCCGCCGGTTTCCGCGACCTGCCCGCACCTCAGGTTGCCTTCAACTACCTCGGCCGCTTCAGCATCACCACCGGCGGCACGCGGGCCGGCGACTGGACCCCGCTCACGGGCATCGAGGCCGTAGCCGGTGATCCGCCCCACCTGCCACTCGCCCACCCGCTGGAAGTCAACGCCCGCACCGAGGACGGTCCCCGCGGCCCCGAGCTCGTCGCGTTCTGGACCTGGGCCGACGGCGTCCTCGACGAGACCGAGGTGCGGGAACTGGCCGGCCTGTGGTTCCAGGCGCTGGAAGGCCTCGTGACCCACTCCAGGAACCCCGAGGCGGGCGGCCTGACCCCCTCCGACGTCTCCCTGTCCTCCATCACCCAGGACGAGATCGAGGCGTTCGAGGCAGAGCTGGACGACCTGCTCGACGACGAACCGTACGACTTCGACGAGGAAGAAGAGGCCCGCAAGTGAGTCGCACCACGCGGAAGATCGAGGACATCCTGCCGCTGGCCCCGCTCCAGGAGGGCCTGCTCTTCCACAGCGTCTACGACGAAGGCGGACTCGACCCCTACGTCGTGCAGATGTCGTTCGACATCGAAGGGCCCCTGGACACCCCGCTCCTGCGGGCCGCCGCCGAGAAGCTGCTGACCCGCCACGCCAACCTGCGGGTGGCCTTCCGGCAGCGCAAGAACGGCGACTGGGCACAGCTGGTGATGCGTGACGTGCCGCTGCCCTGGACCGAGACCGACCTGACCGGCCTGCCCGAGGCCGAGCGCGCCGACGCCGCTGCCGGCCTGGTCGCCGCCGAGCGGGCCACCCGCTTCGACGTGGCCCGCCCCCCGCTGCTGCGCTTCCGCCTGATCCGGCTCGGCGAGGCCTGGCATCGCCTGATCCTGACCAACCATCATCTCCTGCTCGACGGCTGGTCGCTGCCCGTCCTGATGGGCGAACTCTTCACGCTCTACGACGCGTCGGGCGACGACACCGCCCTGCCCAGGGTTCGCCCCTACCGCGACTACCTCAAGTGGCTGGAGAACCAGGATCGCGAGGCGGCCCGCGCCGCGTGGCAGGACGCGTTCGCCGACCTCGCCGAGCCCACCCTCGTAGCCCCGGAGGCCGGTCGCTCCGCCGTGGCCGGAGCCGAGATCCAGGGAACACTGTCGCGGACCGAGACGACGGCGCTCACCGAGCTCGCCCGGGACCGCGGCGTCACCCTCAGCGCCGTGGTGCAAACAGCCTGGGCGATCACCCTCGGCAAACACCTCGGCCGCGACGACGTCGTCTTCGGCACCACCGTCTCCGGCCGGCCGCCGGAGATCGAGGGCGTCGAGGGCATGGTCGGCCTGTTCATCAACACCCTGCCCTCCCGGGTGCGGCTGCGTGCCGCCGAACCGGTCACCAACCTGGTCGCCCGCGTCCAGGCGGAGCAGGCCCGGCTCACCCCGCACCAGCACCTCGGACTGGCCGACATCCAGCGTGCGGTGGGACAGGGCGAACTCTTCGACACCTCCATGGTGTTCCAGAACTACCCGGTCAACCGGTCCGGCGCCGCCGGCACGGGCATCGGAGCCGCCATCAGCCTCGCGCCCGGCAAGAACCGCGAGGCCACCCACTACCCGCTGCTGTTGATCGCGTCCGCCCGCGACACCCTGACCTTCCGGCTCAGCTACCGACCCGACGCCTTCGACGAGACCACCGCACGACTGGTCCTGGACCGCTTCGTTCGTGTCCTGCGTGCCCTCGCGGCCGACCCGGACCAACCCGTCGGCCGCCTCGACGTGCTCACCGGCCAGGAGCGTGACCGCGTGCTGCGGGAGTGGAACGACACCGCGCACGACGTGCCGGACACCACCGTCCTCGACCTGTTCCGCGCACAGGTGGCCCGGACGCCCGAGGCGCCGGCGGTCACGACCGGTGACCGGACCCTCAGCTACGCCGAACTCGACGAACGCTCCAGTCGGCTAGCGCGCCTGCTGGCCGCACGCGGCGCGGCCCCCGAGCGGTTCGTCGCCATCGCGGTGCCCCGCACCTGCGACATGGTCGTCGCCCTGCTCGCCGTACTGAAGTCGGGCGCGGCCTACCTGCCCGTCGACCCCGACTACCCGGCGGACCGGATCTCGTTCATGCTCGCCGACACCGAGCCCGCCCTGCTGGTCAGCACCCGCGAACTGGCAGCCGCGCTGCCGGACCACGGCACGCCGCGGATCCTGCTCGACGACCCGGAGCTCACGGACGCCCTGGCCGTCGGTCCGGGCACGACCAGCATCTCCTCACCCCTGCCCGCCCACCCGGCGTACGTCATCTACACCTCGGGATCCACCGGCCGACCCAAGGGTGTACTGATCGAACACCGCTCGCTCGGCGCCTACCTGCAGTGGGCCCGGCACGCCTACCCGGAGATGGCCGGTGTCTCGCTCCTGCACTCCCCGGTCTCCTTCGACCTGACCGTCACCGGTCTCTACACCACCCTCGTCTCCGGCGGCCTGGTCCACATCGCCGACCTCGACGAGCGAGCCGTCGACGGCCCCGGCGCCACCTTCCTCAAAGGCACCCCGAGCGTCCTCGCCCTCCTGGAGGCGCTCCCGGACGAGGTCTCCCCGAGCAAGCTGATCATGCTCGGTGGTGAGCTCCTCCTCGGCGAGGTCGCCGACCGCTGGCGGGCCCGCCGCCCGGACGCGGACGTCCTCAACGTCTACGGAGCCACCGAGGCCACCGTCAACAGCGTCCAGTACCGCATCCCCGCCGGCACGCCCGCCCCGAGCGGCCCCGTACCCGTCGGCCGCCCCTTCTGGAACACCCAGGTCTATGTCCTCGACAGCGGGCTGCGCCCGGTGGCCCCCGGCGTCCCGGGCGAGGCGTACATCGCGGGCTCCGGTCTGGCCCGCGGCTACTGGCACCGTGCCGGCCTGACCGCCGAGCGCTTCGTCGCCAACCCGTACGGCCCGCCCGGCTCCCGTATGTACCGCACCGGCGACGTCCTGCGCTGGAACCAGGACGGACAGCTGGAGTTCGTCGGCCGTGGCGACGGGCAGGTCAAACTCCGCGGCTACCGCATCGAACTCGGCGAGATCGAGGCCGTGATCGCCGGGCACGACCAGGTCACGCAGGCCGCCGTCCTGCTCCGCGAGGACCAGCCCGGCGACAAGCGGCTCGTCGCCTACGTGGCCACCGGCGGCGCGCCCGTCACGTCCGAGGACGTGCGCGCCCTCGCGGCCGAGCGGCTGCCGGACTACATGGTGCCGTCGGCCTTCGTGGTGCTGGACGCGTTCCCGCTCACCCCGAACGGCAAGATCGACCGTCGTGCCCTGCCCGCACCGGAGTACGGTCCACAGGTGGCGGGGCGTGCTCCGCGTTCGCCGCGTGAGGAGATCCTGTGCGCGCTGTTCGCCGAGGTGCTCGGTGTGGAGCGGGTGACGATCGACGACGACTTCTTCGCCCTGGGCGGGCACTCGCTGCTGGCCACCAAACTCGTCAGCCGCATCCGCTCGGTGCTCGGTGCCGAGATGGCCATCCGTCAGCTCTTCGAAACCCCCACCGTCGCCGGCCTGTCCGGAGCCCTCGACACCGGCAACGGGGCTGCCCGCACCCCCATCACCGCGCACGACCCGCGTCCCCGACGCTTGCCCTTGTCGTACGCCCAGCAGCGCCTGTGGTTCCTGCACCGCTTCGAAGGCCCGAGCGCCGCCTACAACTCACCCGTCGCGCTGCGCCTGTCCGGCGTTCTCGACCGCACGGCGCTCAAGAACGCCCTCGCCGACCTCACCGCGCGCCACGAGACCCTCCGCACGGTCCTCGCCGAGGACGCCGAGGGCCCGCACCAGATCGTGCTCGACCACGCCCGGCCCGAACTCATCGTCGCCGGTACCGACGAGAACCGCTTGCAGGACGACCTCCTGCGGGCCGCGAGCCACCCCTTCGACCTCGCCGCCGAACCACCCCTGCGGACCTGGCTTTTCGAGCTCGGCGACGACGACCACGTGCTGCTGCTGCTCACCCACCATGTGGCGACCGACGCCTGGTCACGCACACCCCTGGCGCGCGATCTGACGGCGGCGTACGCGGCCCGTGTCGCGGGCGGGGCGCCGCAGTGGTCGCCGTTGCCGGTGCAGTACGCGGACTTCAGCCTGTGGCAGCGCGAGGTGCTGGGTACCGAGAAGGACGCGGACAGCGAGATGTCCCGCCAGCTCGCCTACTGGAAGGAGACGCTGGCGGGTCTGCCGGAAGAGCTGGCTCTGCCCTACGACCGTCCCCGCCCGCCCGTCGCCACCTACCAGGGCGACGTCATCCCCTTCGAGCTGCCGCCCGCACTGCACGAGGCCCTCCTCCAGGTGGCCCGGCAGAGCCGCACGAGCCTGTTCATGGTGCTGCAGGCGGGTCTGGCGGCGCTGCTGTCGCGGCTGGGCGCGGGTACGGACATCCCGCTGGGCACGCCGATCGCGGGCCGGACGGATGACGCGCTGGACGATCTGGTGGGCTTCTTCGTCAACACGCTGGTGCTGCGCACCGATATTTCGGGTGATCCGACGCTGGCGGAGCTGCTGGAGCGGGTGCGGGCTGTGGACCTGGCGGCGTACGCGCATCAGGACCTGCCGTTCGAGCGGCTGGTGGAGGCGGTCAACCCCGAGCGCTCGCTCGCCCGCCACCCCCTCTTCCAGACCATGCTCAACCTCAACAACGCCGGCCCGGTCGAAGCCCTCGACGAGATCGCCAAGCTCCCAGGGCTCAGCGTCCGCCACGAGGCGGTCGAGACCCACCGCGTCAAGTTCGACCTCGGCTTCTCCTTCGCCGAGTCCCACAGCATGACCGGCACGCCCGGCGGCCTGCGCGGCGCCCTGCAGTACAGCACCGATGTCTTCGACCGGTCGACGGCCGAGGCCCTCGTCCACCGGTTGGTGCGGGTTCTGGAGTGGGTTGCGGAGGGTGATGCGGGGCGTCGTATCTCTGCCGTGGATGTCCTTTCTGCGCGGGAGCGCGAGGAGCTGCTGTCCGAGTGGCAGGGGGTTTCGCGTGGGGTGCGTGGGGTGTCGTTGCCGGTGTTGTTCGCGGAGCAGGCGGGGCGGACTCCGGGTGCGGAGGCGGTGGTGTGTGGTGAATGCCGTGTGTCGTATGGGGAGTTGGAGGCGTGGTCGAACCGGGTGGCGCGGT
>NZ_JAKEIP010000257.1 GCF_021474425.1 Streptomyces muensis
GGCCCACCCGCCCCGACGCGCAGGCCGTCCCGAAGGCGGCCCCGTGCAGTCCGGCCGACTTCGGCAGCCGGACCGGCGCCGCGCTCGTGGCCCTCGTCAAGGCCTCGACCACGGCCTGCGTCAACACCCTCTTCGCGGTGACCGGCACCGACGCCCGGGCCGTCTTCCGCGAGTCCCAGATGGTCACGGTCGCCGACGAGTTCAGGCGCACGGCACAGCGGTATCGGGGCGACAACACCGACCGCATCTGGCAGCTCGTCCTCTTCCTGCGCGCCGGGTACTACGTCCAGTTCAACAACCCCACCGACACCGGCCCCTACGGCACCCGCCTGGCCCGCGCCACCACCCGGGGCCTGGACGCCTTCTTCGCCCGCTCCTCCTCCGGGGACGTCACCGCGGCCAACGGCGAGGTGCTCGGCGAGGTCGTCGTCCTCACCGACAGCGCCGACCAGCAGGCCCGCTATCTCAGGGTCTACCGGCGGGTGTTGAACGCCTACGACAGTTCCTACGACGCCGTCCCCAGCATGCTCGCGGCCGTCAACGCGGTCCACACCCCGCTCTGGCGCGGCAACTGGAACCCGGCATACGTGGACGCCGTCGCCGCCGACCCGTACATCGCCCGCACCCTGCGCCGGTTCGCGCTCGACCACCTCGACCTGCTCGGCACCGACCGGTCGTACCTGGCGTCCAACGCCGGGATGAACCTGGCCCGTTACATCGAACACCCGGCGCTGCGGCCCACCGTACGGCCCCTGACCAGGGAGCTGCTGAACGCCTCGCGGATCACCGGACCCACGGCCGGACTATGGGTGGCGGTCGCGACCCAGGCGGAGTACCACGACCGCGCCAACTGCTCCTACTACGGCGTCTGCGACCTGACCGGACAGCTGACCAGGGCCGCCCTGCCGATCACCCACGCCTGCGACGCCACCCACACCATCCGGGCCCAGTCGCTCACCGCGGCCGACCTCGACGCGGCCTGCGCCAGCGTGCTCGGCCAGGACGCCTACGTCTACGAGCTCGTCAAGGACGACGGCCCCATACCCGGCCAGTACCTGTCGACCATCGACCTCGTCGTCTTCGCGGGCAGCGCCGACTACCGCACCTACGCCGGGGCGATCTTCGGCATCAGCACGGACAACGGCGGCATGACCGTGATCGGGGACCCGGGCGACCCCGCCAACGAACCCTTCGCCGTCATGTACCAGAAGCCCCGGGACGAGGGACACGCGGCCCGGATCTGGAACCTCAACCACGAGTACACGCACTACCTCGACGCCCGCCTCGACATGAAGGGCGACTTCGCGCAGCAGACCTCGGTGCCGGACGTCTGGTGGATCGAGGGCGTCGCCGAGTACGTCTCCTACGGTTACCGCAGCATCACCTACGACCAGGCCGTCACGGAGGCGGGCAAGCACACCTACCGGCTGAGCACGCTGTTCCAGAACACGTACGCCAACAGCGACGTGACCCGCACCTACCCGTGGGGCTACCTCGCCGTCCGCTACATGTTCGAGCGGCACCCGGCCGACGTCCACCGCATGCTCGACCGCTTCCGCGTCGGCGACTACGCGGGCGGACACGCCGTCTACGCCACCGACATCGGCACCCGCTACGACGCCGACTTCGACCAGTGGCTGACCGAGTGCGCCGCCGGTGCCTGTGCCGCCGGCGCCGCCGTCAGTCGAGAGCGGTCTGCGGTATCTGCACGCTGATCAGCTCCCCGGTGCGCGGATCGACGGTCAGGCCGCGTCCCGGTCGGCGGTTGCGCAGCTGGGCCTGGGTGAGCCGGACGCCCAGGATGTCGCCCTCCATCACGCTCTGCAGGGCGAGGAGCACGCCCCGCCGGTGTCGCTTCAGGGCACGGGAGCTGGAGCTCCCTCGGCGACAAGGTCTCGGTGGCCACGGGGGGAAACAGCGCCGAGCTGGACTAACCGACTCGGTCGACGAGTTCCGCAAGGGCGGTTTCTGAGGCCTGCCGGGTGAGGCGCTTGTGGGTGTTGCGTGTCGAAGCGCCGCAGAGATCTTCCGGAACGCGCGCGGGCCGTGCACAGTCAGGAGCCGTCATGCATCGGCGCATGGCACGTCGTCGGGAGGACAGTCGATGGCAGCTCACGACCGTGCCCAGCGGCCGGACACCACAGGTGCCGCCTCGGAGGGGATCGGCCGGCGCAGATTCCTCGGCTACGTGGTGGCCGCCTCGACGCTGACCGTCGCCGCCCCGCTCGGTGAGACGCTCCTCGCGCCCACCGAGGCGGCCGCGGCGGTCCCCTCGGTGCCCGGCCCGGCCGAGATCTACGACCTCAACGACATGCTCACCCACGCCGCGCTGCCCACGGCGAACCTGATCACCATCCGCCTCGACTCCGACGGCACCGCCTCCTTCGCCCTGCCCCGTGCCGAGGTCGGCCAGGGCGTCACCACCTCCAGCGCCATGCTCATCGCCGAGGAACTGGACCTGCCGCTGGAGAACATCCACGTCACCCTCGCCGACGCCCGGCCCGAGCTGCTGTTCAACCAGCTCACCGGCGGCTCGAACACCACCATCTCCACCTACACCCCGATCCGCGTCGCGGCCGCCGTGGCCCGCGGCCGCCTGCTGAGAGCCGCCGCGCTGGAACTGGGCGAGGCCGTCGGCACCCTGAGCGCGAAGGCGGGGGTCATCACCTCGACCGTGACCGGTAAGAGCCTCACCTACGGCGAACTCGCCGAGAAGGCCGCCTCGGTGGCCACCGGCCAGGTCTCCGTGTCCCTGAAGGAGTCCGCCGACTTCAAGGTCATCGGCACCGGGCGGCGGCGTATCGACGCGCTGGAGGCGGTCACCGGCCGCAAGAAGTTCGCCATGGACGTGCACGTGCCGGGCGCGCTGCCGGCCATGGTGTGCCGCCCGCCGACGATCAACGGCACCGTCCGCTCGGTGGAGAACCTGGCCGACGTACGGGCCATGCCCGGCATCACCGACGTCGTACGCATCTCGACGGGCGTCGCCGTGCGCGGCCGTACCTTCGGGCAGTGCATCGACGCCGTACGGGCGCTGGAGGTCACCTGGGGGCCGGGAACCGCTCAGGACGCCTCCGACGACAGCGTCCGCGCCGAACTGCGCAAGGCCGAACTACCGCTTCCCGGGCTGGACTTGCTGACCAAGTCGGTCGACGTCCGCTTCACCTTCCACTTCGCCAGCAACAGCGCCCTGGAGACCAACTGCGCCGTCGCCGACGTACGCGAGGACTCGGCCGAGATCTGGGCGAGCCTGAAGTCGCCGATCGTCGCCCAGGAAGAGATCGCGACCGAACTCGGCCTCCCGGTGAGCGCGGTCAAGGTCCATGTGACGGAGGGCGGCGGCTCGTTCGGCCGCAAGCTCTTCCACGACGCCGCCGCCGAGGCAGCAGAGATCTCGAAGGCGATGGGCAAGCCGGTCAAGCTGATGTGGCACCGCACCGACGACTTCCGCCAGGGTCGCACCCACCCGATGTCCACCTCACGCGTGCGCGCCACCTACGCCCTCGGCCAGGTGCTGACCTACGACCAGCGCCACACCTCCGTCGCCACCGACTTCGGCCACGGCGTCGGCGAGATCATCACGGCCGAGGCCGCCCGCCTGCCCGTGGGCGACCTCACCTTCTCGGAGACGGTCTTCGCACTCACCCAGCAGACCCCGTACCACCTCGGTGTCGTCACCCAGCTGCTCAGCGAGACCGACAAACGCTTCAACACCGGCTCCATGCGCAACATCTACTCGCCCAACGTGCGGTGCGCGCAGGAGCTGGTGGTGGACGAGCTGGCGGGGCGCATGGGCAAGGACCCCTACCGGTTCCGCCGCTCCCTCCTCAAGGACGAGCGGGCGCGGGCCGTCCTGGACAAGGTCGCCGAAGTGGGGGAGTGGGGCCGGAGCATGCCGGAGGGGACGGCGCAGGGCATCGCGCTCCACCCCGAGTACCACGCGTACGTCGCCGTCCTCGCCGAGATCGACTGCCGCCCGGAGACCACCGGACGGGAGATCCCCGACGCGTACACCGGCCCGCGCGTGACCAAGGTCGTGTGTGCCGTGGACGTGGGCCTGGCGGTGAACCCGCGTGGCCTTCAGGCCCAGATGATGGGCGGCATCATGGACGGCATCGCGATCACCCTCAGCTCCGGGCTGCACCTGGACAACGGGCATTTCCTGGAGGGGAGTTGGGACAACTACTTCTACACCCGCCAGTGGAACACCCCGCCGGAGCTGGAGATCGTCGTCATGCCGCCGACCACCGACACCCCCGGCGGCGCGGGCGAGCTGGCCGTCGCGGGCGCCATGGCGGCCGTGGCCTGCGCCTACGGACGTGCGACGGGCACGATGCCGACGACGTTCCCGCTCAACCACGCCGAACCGCTCGGCTTCGAGCCGCTGCCCACCAGCCCGCCGATCCCCGCGTCCCCGACCGACGGCCTGAGCCGCGCCTTCTAGAAGCCAGGAGCCACCGTGCCCGAACACACCTTCATCCTCAACGGCGAGTCCGTCACCGTGGACATCGAGGACGACGTACGGCTGCTGTGGGTGCTGCGGGACGTCCTGGGCGTCACCGGACCGAAGTACGGGTGTGGCCTCGGCGTGTGCCAGGCCTGCACGAGCCACATCAACGGCAAGGCGTTCAACCCCTGTTCGGTCCCCGTGAAGGACCTGCGCCCCACCGACGAGGTCACGACCATCGAGGGCCTGCCCGCCACGGTCGGCGGGGAGTTGCACCCGATGCAGGAGGCCTGGCTGGAGTACGACGTCGCCCAGTGCGGCTACTGCCAGCCCGGCCAGATCATGACCGCGGTCGCCAAGGTCCGCCAGGCCCGCGAGGAGGGCAGCGAGATCACCGAGGCAGACCTCGACGAGATCCGCAACGTCTGCCGGTGCGGGACGTACCACCGCGTCCGCGAGGCCATCGTGGCGGGCGCGAAGAAGTACTGAACGCGCGCTGTGGCCGCGCGGGGTGATCCGTGCGGCCACAGCGCGCCTGCTCAGCAGGCCGGACGCCGCGCGTGCGCCGGATCGAGGGCGTTCAGGACGAGGCGCGTGGCCACGTCGTTGTAGCTGATGTCGACGTGCTCGGTGAACTCGGCGGGGCAGAGGTCCTGGAGCTTGAGGTTGGTGACGTTCGGGGCGGCGGCGAGATAGGCCGAGGTGTACGGGGTGACGACCTCGTCGTACCGGGTGGTGATCACCGTGTAGCTGACGCGGGGGTCGGTCTCGCCGCCCGCGTTGAGGCCCCGGAGGAAGTCCGAGCCGATCAGCTGCTGCTGGCACGCCTTGCAGTTCAGGCCGAGCAGTTCGTCGCCGCCGGGGAACGCCAGCGCGAGCAGGCCGAGGCCCGAGAACGTGGTGCCGTGGTTGGACGGGGTGAGGGCGACGAGCTTGTCGACCTCGGCCGCCCCGCCGAGGTGCCTGATGTAGTAGCGCGGCATCATGCCGCCCTGCGAGTGCCCGACCAGGTCGACCTTCGCGGCGCCCGTGGCGTCTCGGACCCGGTCGACGAAGTCCGCCAGCTGCCGGGCCGAGGCGGCCATGTCGCCGGTGCCGAGCAGGGCACCCGAGTCGCCGCCGTGGTTGAGGGCGAAGACGCAGTAGCCCGCTTCGGCGAGCAGCGGAGCCAGGGCCGCCCAGTTGTCGTAGCGGTTCTCCATGGTGCCGTGCACGAGGACGACCGGACGCGGATGGGCGGCGTCGGGGCGGCAGCCGAAGTCGTTGGCGCCGGAGGGCACGGCCGTGGGGTGGGCCAGGGAGTACATGAGGGCCGACGGGAAGTCGTCCTGGGGCGGACCGACCGGATCGGCCGCCGCCACGGGTACGGCGTCGCCGGTGTCCGGTGCCGCCTGGGACCGGTCGACGCCGGCCACGCCGATACAGACGGCCGCGGTGAGACCGGTCAGTGATGCGGCCAGAAGGCGTCGGCGCCGGGTGCGTCCGAGTCCGTGAGTGCGCATGAGGGGATCTCCTGTGCCTGTCGTGGGGTTGCGGCAGCGGATCCGTGCGGCCTGGTCACAAGGGCGAGACACGGAAGCTACTGGCGCGTAACGTCGGGTCAACACTCGCGTCGGCCGCGGGAGCCGACCAGGAGAGCCGCTCAGGGAGAGGAGAGAGATGTCATGGGCGTGACACCTTTCCCGGGCTGTGCCTCATCCGGGTCAGTCCTTGTGCGCTCCGGCGCCGGCCACCCGCGGCGAGGGCACAGCTCGGTGCCCGGCCCGCCGCCACCGCTGCCCGAGACGGAGCCCTCGCGATGACGTCACCGGTCGAGACGTTCACGCGTCAGCCCTGGCGCGAACTGCCCCCGGTGCTGGCCGAGTTGATCCGCGCCCGCACCGAGAGCATCGTCACCGACATGACCCGGGCGATCCGCGACGAGGTGCCCCCCTACCGCCGCTCGCTCGACTCCGCCGTCGGCCGCGACCTGAGCGAGTCGATCCGCCGTGCCGTGCGCCAGTTCGCGGAGCTGATCGAGCACCCCGACAGCGCACAGGACCATCACCTCCACCACTTCCGCCACCTCGGCCGGATCGAGTTCCTCAACGGCCGTACGACGGACGCGCTCCAGGCCGCCTTCCGGGTCGGCGCGCGCGTGGGCAGCAGGCGCTACGCCGAGATGGTGCAGGAGGCCACGCTGCCGCCCGCGACCGTCCTGACGCTGCACGAGGCCGTGCTGGTCCATATCAACGCCCTGTCCAACGAGGCGGTGAAAGGTTTCCTCGCGGCGCAGCAGCGCTCGGAGGGCGAGGTCAAGCGCGCCCGTCGAGCACTCGTGGAACGGCTGCTGGAGCCACCGCGAGGACACGAGCGCGCACCGCTGGGACCGCTCGCCGAGCGCGCCCGCTGGCCGCTTCCCGGTGCCGTCGCGACCGTGGTCGTGCGGTCGGCGGGACGCCTCACCGTGCCCGGCGCGGACGGCGACCTGCTCTCCGCCAACCGGGGGAGTGACGTCGTCCTGATCGTGCCCGAGCCGGAGACGAGCGGGCTGCTCGAACGGGTGCGGGCCGCCGCCCGCGGCCAGGTCGCCGCCGTGGGCCCGGTCGTACCGGTGCACGAGGCGTGGCTGTCCCTCCAGTGCGCCCGCCTCGGCCTCGACAGACGGGCGCAGCTGCCTACGCAACCGGGCGACGACGGGGCATTCCTGCGTGTCGACGACGAGTTGGCGGAGCTGCATCTGCTGCGGGGCGCCCCCATCGGGGAGTTGCTCGACCGACGGGTGCTGGGCGTCTTCGCCGACCTGCCCCGGGGACGGGCCGACCGGCTCGCCGAGACCCTGGACGCCCTGCTGATGTCCTGGGGGCGTACGGCTCCCGAGGTGGCCCAGGCGCTCGGCATCCATCCGCAGACGGCCCGCCAGCGGCTGCGCCGCCTCGAGGCCCTGTTCGGCGACCGGCTCGCGGACCCCCTCTTCCGCTTCGAGGCCCTGCTGGCCCTGCGCACCCGCGCGCTGCGGGCCGACGCCGGCTGAGCCCCCGGAGTCACCAGTCCCGGGCCGTCTGCAGCAAGTGGTCCCGGACCAGGGCGACATGAGGGTTGCCGGACGAGCCCGGCCGCTGCACCAGGAAACCGGTGTTGATGGGCGGATCGTCGGGATCGTCCAGCAGGACCAGCGCGCCCGAGGCCAGCTCGGCGGCGCACAGGTAACGGGGGAGCACACTGAACCCGGTCCCGCCCGCCACCGCCGCCTTCACCGCGTTCAGGTCGGGCATGGTCACCGCCGGGTGCCGCACCAGACGCCTGCCGAACACATGACGCCAGTAACGCCGCACGATCGGCACGTCGTCGGCGTACGCCACCAGCGGCACCCCGTGCAGCGCGGCCGGCCCGTCGGCCGCGATCCGCGCCGGCCCGCCGAGGCGCTCCGCCCAGACAGGGGACGTGACCAGCACGAACTCCTCGTCCGCCAGCGGCGCCGCGGCCAGGGCGCGCCCGCGCGGCCGGTAGGTCGACACCACCAGGTCGTAGCGGCCCGCCCGCAGCTCCGCCAGCAGCGGTTCGGTCAGCCCGGGCGTGATCCGCAGCCGTACGCCCCGGTCGACCAGGGGAGCGAGGCCGGGCATGACACGGTGGGTGAGCAGCTCGGCCGGACCGGCGAGATGCACCGGCTCCGCGGGATGGACCTCGGAGGGGCCGCCCGGTCCTCCCGTGACGCCGGCCAGGGCGTCCAGCGGCTCGACGATCCGGGAGGCGAGCTCGTCCGCGTAGGGAGCCGGGGCGACACCGCGTGCCAGCCGCTGGAACAGCTCGCGGTCCAGCTGCCGCTCCAGCGCGCGGATCTGGGTGGTGACCGTCGGCTGGGACAGGCCCAGCAGACGGGCGGCGGCGGTGAAGGAGCCCGTCCGGTACACGGCGAGGAACGTGCGCAGCAGATTCAGGTCGACCTGCGCCGAACCGCCCAGCGGGCCTCTCTCCGCCTCGCCGCCCTCCGCCTCCCCATTGGAATCCCTATGTCTCATATGCGTGAGCCTATTGGATTCCAATGGCAGGACGCGCGTACGGTCGGAACACCACCCCGCCTCCCGAAAGAGCACCCCATGTCGAAGATCCTCTTCGTGCTGACCGGTTCCGACCACTGGACGCTGGCCGACGGCACCAAGCACCCCACCGGCTTCTGGGCCGAGGAGGCCGTCGCCCCGTACGAGGCGTTCAAGGCCGCGGGTCACGAGGTCGTCGTGGCCACGCCGGGCGGCGTCGTACCGCCCGTCGACCAGGGCAGCCTCGCGCCCGAGTTCAACGACGGCCAGGAGAACGCCGACCGGGTGGCCGCCGTACTCGCCTCGATGACCGAGCTGCGGCAGCCGGTCCGACTGGCGGACGTGAACCTCGACGACTACGCCGCCGTGTTCTACCCCGGTGGCCACGGACCGATGGAGGACCTGGCCGTCAACGCCGACTCCGGCAAGCTGCTGACCGAAGCCCTGGAGTCCGGCAAGCTCCTGGGCGTCGTCTGCCACGGCCCCGCCGCCCTGCTCGCCGCCACCAGGGCCGACGGCACCAACGCCTTCGCCGGCTCCCGGGTGGCCGCCTTCACCAACGCCGAGGAGACCCAGTCCGGCTTCGCCGAGCGGGCCAAGTGGCTGCTCCAGGACCGGCTCACCGAGGCCGGCGTACAGGTCCAGGTGGGCGAGCCGTGGGTCCCGCACATCGTCGTCGACGGCAACCTGGTCACCGGCCAGAACCCCGCCTCCGCCGCCCCGCTCGCCGTCGAACTGCTGAAGAAGCTGGGCTGATCCGCGGCCGTCTTCCGCGGCCGGGCCGGCGGTGCGACGATGCCGGGATGATCACACCGTCGGACCCACGCGACGACCGCACCCCGGGCCGAAAGCTCCAGGTGGAGACCCACGGCCTCGACGTCATCGCCGACACCGAGCGCAAAGGCACTCCGCGCACGCTGTTCTGGCCTTGGTTCGGCGCCAACGTGTCGATCCTGGGTCTGAGTTACGGAGCCTTCGCGCTCGGCTTCGGGATCTCCTTCTGGCAGGCGCTGGTCGCAGGCGTCCTCGGCATCGTCTTCTCGTTCCTGCTGTGCGGGTTCGTCGCCGTGGCCGGAAAGCGCGGCTCCGCGCCGACGATGGTGCTCGGCCGCGCCGCGTACGGGGTGCGCGGCAACCGGCTGCCATCGGTGATCTCCTGGGTCCTCACCGTCGGCTGGGAGACCGTGCTCTGCGCCCTGGCCACCATGGCCACGGCGACCGTGTTCGGGCGGCTCGGCTGGGGCGGCGGGACCGGGACCAAGGTGGTCGCGCTCGTCCTGGTCGGGGCGCTGACCGTGGTCGTCGGCGTGATGGGCTTCGACCTGATCATGCGGCTCCAGACCGTGATCACCGTGGTCACGGGCGCGCTCACCGTCGTCTACGTCGCCCTCGTCGCCGACCACGTCCACTGGTCCACCGTCAGCGCCGTACCGGCGGGCTCGGCCCAGGAGTTCATCGGGGCCCTCGTGTTCATGATGACCGGCTTCGGCCTCGGCTGGGTCAACGCGGCCGCCGACTACTCCCGCTATCTGCCCCGCACCGCCTCCAGCCGGGGCGTGGTCGGCTGGACCACGTTCGGCGCCTCCCTGGCCCCGCTGCTCCTGCTGGTCTTCGGCCTCCTGCTGGCGGCTTCCGCCAGCGACCTCAACGAGGCCGTGGCAGCCGACCCGATCGGCGCGCTGACCACGATCCTGCCGACCTGGTTCCTGGTCCCGTTCGCGCTCGTCGCGGTCCTCGGCCTGGTGGGAGGCGCGGTGCTCGACATCTATTCATCGGGCCTCGCGCTGCTCTCGGCGGGGCTGCGCGTCCCGCGCCCCGTGGCCGCGCTGCTCGACGGCGTACTGATGATCGCGGGCTCCGTCTACATCGTGTTCGTCGCCGACGACTTCCTCGGCCCGTTCATGGGCTTCCTCACCACCCTCGGCGTCCCCATCGCCGCCTGGTGCGGCATCATGCTCGCCGACGTGGCCCTGCGCCGCCGCGACTACGACGAGCCCGACCTCTACCGCCCGACCGGCCGCTACGGCGACATCCCGCTCACCCCGCTGCTGCTGACCCTCACGGCCACCGCCCTCGGCTGGGGCCTGGTCACCAACTCGACGGCGAACTGGCTGGACTGGCAGGGCTATCTGCTCGGCCCGCTGGGCCTGGGCGGCAGGTCCGGCGCCTGGGCGTACGCCAACCTCGGCGTCCTGGCGGCCCTCGCGCTCGGCTTCCTCGGCACCCTCCTGCTGCGACGCGGACACGTCCGCGACCAGGAGACACAGGCACCGAGCCCACAGAGCCCCGCGCCGAAGGCAGGGGCGACACCATGACGACCGGGTGGCTCGCCGTCATCGACATGCAACGCGTCTTCGCCGACCCCGACAGCCCATGGGCCACCCCGCGGTTCGCCGAGGCGGCGGCAGGCGTACGACGCCTCTTGCCGGCCTTCGGGGACCGTGTCACGTTCACCCGATTCGTGGCACCCCGCACACCGGAGGGCGCCTGGCAGGCGTACTACGCGCGCCACGCCTTCGCCCTGCAACCGCCCACGGCCCAACTCTGGGACCTGACGGACGAGTTCGCGCCACACGCCCGGCACGTACTGGACGCCCCCACCTTCGGTAAGTGGACCCCCGAACTCGCCCGCCACGCCACCACCGAGGGCCGCCTGGTCCTCACCGGCGTCAGCACCGACTGCTGCGTCCTCTCCACGGCCCTGGCGGCCGCCGACGCGGGCATCGAGGTCCTGGTCCCCGCGGACGCCTGCGCGGGAGCGGACGACGACTCGCACGCCAAGGCGCTGTGTGTGCTGGACCTGTACCGGCCGTTGATCCGGGTGACCACGGTCGCCGAGCTGCTGCAGGGGTGAGGTGGGCTCACGGCTCCGAGGTCTCGGATTCCAGGGACGTACGGGTCGCCGCGCCGTACACGCCCGACTCGTCACCCAGGACGACCCGGGTGAGCTGGTAGGTGCGTACCCCGCTCTCGACCTCGCGGTCGAAGTCGCCGTCGACGTCGCCGCCGTAGAGGCCGATCTGGCGTAGCCGGAGCTGCAGTTCGGTGACTTCCGGACCCTGGTCGCCGCGGCGCAGGACCGGAGGTTGGCCTTCCGCGCCGGTCGGGTCGGGGGCCGGGCCGGTGGTCGCGCCCGCGCTGGAGGGCGGTGCCGTCGGGGTGGCGGTG
>NZ_JAKEIP010000258.1 GCF_021474425.1 Streptomyces muensis
CTTCTGCGCAGCAGGGCGTCCACGGCGGTGGCGACACCGTGCGCACCGCCGTGGACGCCCTGCTGCGCCGGAGTCGGGAGGCCGGGGCCACCCGGTGTTCCCTCCAGCTCAACGTGGTCGGGGTGGGCGCTCCGGGTACGGCCGCGTGCAGCGGGTTGACCTGTACGAATCCGGCGCCGAGCGCGCGGCCGGCCCAGGCGGTCAGTTCGGTGAGGTCGCCGAGGTCGCCCATGCCCCAGGAGCGGCGGGAGAGGAGGGAGTAGAGCTGGACGAGCAGGCCGTACGAGCGTCCGGTGGGCGTGGGCAGGCGGGGCGGGGCGACGACCAGGTGGCTGGTCGTCGTACGGCCGTCGGGGGCGGTGGCGGTCAAGCGGTGGACGCCGGGCGGGAGTTGGCCGGCATGGTCGCGGGTCTCGCCCTGTTCGGTCTCGACGCGCAGCCGGGTGCCGGCGGGCAGGGCGGCCAGTGCCCGGGGTTCGGTGCCGTTCCAGCACACCACCGTCGGCGGCAGCAGCCGCTCGTCCAGCTCGCGCTGCCGGGCGGCGAGCGCGGCGCCGACGGCGTCGGGGGTGCTCGTGTCGACGTCGAGGGCGGCCAGGGCGAGGGTGAGCGCGGCGGCGGAGGCCGTGACGGTGCGGTCGGCGGAGGGCTGGTAGGAGGTGGCTACGCCGTGCAGCCCGGCGAGGCGTGTCAGGTCGTCGGAGGGGAGATCTTCTGGACCTTCGGGTTCCCGGGGGCTTGCGGAACCCTCCGGATCCTCGGCAGGGGCTTCGGCCGACCGCTGTCCTGTCATCTACGGCCTCTCATCTACGGCCTCGTGGAGTACATGTCCAAGTCCATACCGGTGTCCATACCCAGGTCCATGCCCATGTCCCAGGTCGCGGCCTCGCTCGTCAGCGGCGCGGCGTCGGAGAGCGGCGGCTCGCTGGTGAGGGGCTCGGCGTCGGGGAGTGGCGGTTCGCTGGTGAGGGGGGTCTCGAAGCAGGCGCCCTCGGCGCTGAAGACGCAGGCGTGCATCTCGGGCTCGATGGGCGCCTCAGGTTTGGACAGGGCCGATGCTGTGGCCACGGGGGTCTCCTTGTCGAGTACGACGTGGGTTACCGCCGTCCCTACCCAGTGGACGCGACGGCAGACGTACCGAAACGAACAACGTGCCTCTCCTCACATTCTGTTCCGCACATCCTTTCGCCCGGGCCGCTCCTCCCGGATCATTTTCCTGATCACTATTCACTCAGTACATGTACTCGGTTAATAATGATCGGCATGAGCACCCGCCACATCCTTTTGGGGCTCCTCGCCACGGGGCCGAGCCATGGCTACGACCTCAAGCGACGCCACGACGAACGCTTCCCGCAGGCCCGCCCGCTGGCCTACGGGCAGGTCTACACGACCTTGCAGCGGCTGGTCCGTGACGGACTCGCCGAGGTCGACGGCATCGACTCGGACGGCGGCCCGGAGCGGACCATGTACCGCTCGACGAAGGACGGGGCGCGTGAACTGGCCGCGTGGGCCGGGGAGATCGCGCCGCCCGCGCCGTTCGTGACGAACGAGATCTTCGCCAAGGTCGTCGTGTCGATCCTGTCCGGCGGCGACCCCGAGGCCTATCTGCGCGCCCAGCGCGCCGCCCATATGACGCGGATGCGGGAGCTCACGGCGGTCAAGACCGCGCGGGGCACCGATCTCGCGACCGTGCTCTCGGCGGACTACGCCCTCAACCACCTCGACGCCGACCTCCGTTGGATGACGACCACGGCGGCCCGGCTCACCACCCTGACCGCGGAGGTCGACGCAGGATGAGCAACACAAAGGGAGGCGCGGTGCCGCTGCTGGCGGCCCGTGACCTCGTCAAGGCGCACGGCAGGACCGAGGCCCTGCGCGGCGCCTCGGTCGAGCTGCGGGCGGGCGAGATCCTCGCGGTCACCGGCGCCAGCGGCAGCGGGAAGTCCACGCTGCTGCACTGCCTGGCCGGCATCGTCCGCCCGGACACCGGCTCGGTGACGTACGCCGGGGAGCGGCTGGACCGGCTTCCGGAGAAGCGGCTGAGCGAGCTGCGGCGTACGGAGTTCGGTGTGGTCTTCCAGTTCGGGCAGCTGATACCCGAGCTGACGGCCCTGGACAACGTCGCGCTGCCGCTGCTGCTCGCCGGTGTCCGACGGCAGGAGGCGTGGGAGCGGGCCGGTGAGTGGCTGGAGCGGTTCGGGGTGCGCGGGCAGCAGGAGCTGCGGCCCGGTGAGATGAGCGGCGGGCAGGCCCAGCGGACGGCCCTGGCCCGGGCGCTGGTCACCGGCCCGAAGGTGGTCTTCGCGGACGAGCCGACCGGGGCGCTGGACTCCCTGGCGAGCGAGCAGGTGATGACGGCCCTGACGCACACGGCCCGCGAGGCGGGCACGGCGGTGCTGCTGATCACGCACGACGCCCAGGTGGCGGCGTACGCGGACCGCGAGGTGCGGCTGGCCGACGGGACCGTGGCGCCGCTGGAGGTGGCCGCGTGAGGGCCGATCTCCGGCTGGCCTGGCAGCTGATCCGGGGTTCGGACCGGCGCGAGTGGTGGCGGGTCGGGCTCACCGCGCTCGGGGCGGCGCTCGCGACCGGGCTCGCGCTGGCCGGCGTCGCGCTGTCCTCGCTCGACGGCTATGTCGCCATTCCGCTCGCGCACGACTTGCTGAACTCCCCACGACAGCGCTCCGGAGTGGTCTTCAGCCTGGCACTTCTGCTCATCCCGGTGCTCGGCTTCCTCGGCCAGAGCGCGCGTATCGGCGCCGTCCACCGCGACCGGCGGCTCGCGGCGCTGCGACTGGCCGGAGCCGCGCCCTGGCAGGTGCGCCGGATCGCCGCGCTGGAGACGGGGCTCGCCTGTCTGCTGGGCTCGGTGCTCGCGACCGCGGTCGCGGTGCCGGTGCTGCTGTCCCAGTGGACCAGTCCGACCGCGTTCGCCTGGGCGGGGATGACGCTGGTCGCGCTGGCGGTACCGGCGCTGGGCGCGGCGACGGCCGCGCTGGCGCTGCGCCGGGTGGTGGCCTCACCGCTCGGCTGGGTGCGCCGGGTGCGGCCCGCCCGGCGTCCGGGGTGGGTGTTCCTGACGGCGGCCCTGCTGCTCGCGGCAGCGGCGGGGCTGGCCCTGCTGACCTCGTGGTTCAACCGGCCGGCAGCGCTCTCCCCGGTTCCGCCGACCGTCCTGGCCCTGACCCTGGTGGTCGGCACCGCGGCGGTGCTGCTGACGGGCTGGTCCTCCGGCCTGCTGGGCCGCACCCTCGCCGCCCGGGCCCAGCGCCCGGCCCTGCTGATCGCGGCGGAACGCCTGCGCGACGACCCGTGGGCGGCGGCCCGCACCCACGGAGCCGTGCTGCTGGTGACGGTCATCGGCACCGGTTTCGTGGGAGTACGGCAGGTGCTGCTCGCCGAACTGCACGTCATGAGCCGCGTCGACCACCTCGGCATGGACATGGAGTTCTATACGACCGGCCTCGATCTGACGGCGGCCGCGATCCTCGTCGCCCTCGGGCTGGTCCTGTCCGCTCTGGCCGTCGGCACCGCCGAGTCCCTGGCCGCCCGGCGCCGGGGGCTGGCGGCGCAGACCGCGGCCGGGGTGCCGCGCGGGGTGCTGGCCCGGGCGCTGTTCCTGGAGACCGCGCTCCCGCTGGCCCCGGCGGTCGCGGTGGCGGGCGCCGGCGGCATGGCGATCGGCGCCTGGTACACGACGGTCACCACGGAGTACACGGTGCACGCCGTGCCGTATGTCTCCCTGCTGGTCCCGGTGGCGGTGTACGGCTGCTGCCTGCTGGCGGCGGCCACCTCGCTGCCCCTGCTGCACCGCTCGGTCCGCCCGGCGGAGCTGCGTTACGTGTGAGAGCCGTAGCGCGGCTCGCGTGAGAGCGGCCGTGCGGTCGTGTGACCGTCCGGCCCCGGGGGCACGGGGGACCCTCGGGGCCGGATGCCTCGCACCGCGCGGCAGGTATGCGAAGGCCCGGACGTCAGGCGGAAATGCCGTCGATCCGGGCCATGGCGTCCTCCGCGCCGTACGGCACCAAGTAGGGCAACCAGCGCGGGTCCCGGTGCCCGGTCCCGATGATGCGCCAGGCGAGACCGGTGGGTGGAGCGGGTTTGTGGCGCAGCCGCCAGCCGATCTCGAACAGGTGTCGGTCGGCCTTCACGTGGTTGCAGCGGCGGCACGAGGCCACCACGTTGTCCCAGACGTGCTTGCCCCCGCGGCTGCGCGGGATGACGTGGTCGACGCTGGTTGCGACGCCACCGCAGTACATGCACCGGCCCCCGTCGCGCGCGAAGAGCGCCCTGCGGGTAAGAGGAACGGGTCCCCGATAGGGAACCCGGACGAATCGCTTGAGCCGGACCACGCTGGGTGCGGGGACTGTGACGGTTGCGCTGTGCATGAAGGCGCCGGACTCCTCGAGGCATACGGCCTTGTTCTCGAGGACGAGGACGAGCGCGCGGCGGAGCGGTACGACGCCGAGTGGCTCGTACGACGCGTTGAGGACCAGGACATGCGGCACGGATGCCTCCTTGGGCGTCGGCGGCGCGTGGCTCGCGCCGGGACGATCTGTAGTCAGTCTCCCCTCTTGCCTGGTGAAAGCGCCACCATGTCCCGGTAACGGGCTGGGAGTGTTTTCGACCACATCTGATTCATCCCCAGGACGACGAACTGTTCATCCCACCAGTTCATCCCCAGGTGGGCACCGTTCCTCCCTCGAACATGGCGCCGATCCACACACGATGCCCCGATAGTGTGGTGGGCCTGCCCTGCCGGTGACCTTTTCGTGACCTTGATCGACCTTGACCGCCTACCGGTGGGGCGGACCGCTGCACCTGGAGGTACCTGCCGTGTCCTTGCCCGCCGACCTACTGGCCGCCGGTTCGACCACCCCGTCACCGACCCCGTCGGAGACGACGACCCCGGCGGTGCCCTCGCTCCAGGACGCCCACGAGAGCGCGACCCAGGCCGCGAGCTGGTTCGAGCAGAACTGGTCGACCTGGCTCGCGATCGGTCTCAAGGTCCTGCTGATCCTGGTGATCGCGGCGGTGCTGAGAGTGGCGATCCGACGGGCGATCACCAAGCTCATAGACCGGATGAACCGCACCGCGCAGGCGGTGGACGGCACGGCGATCGGCGGCCTGCTGGTCAATGTCGAGCGCCGCCGTCAGCGCTCGCAGGCGATCGGCTCGGTCCTGCGCTCCGTGGCCAGCTTCGTGATCATGGGCACCGCCGCGCTGATGGTCCTGTCCGCCTTCGACATCAACCTGGCCCCGCTGCTCGCCTCCGCCGGAGTCGCGGGCGTGGCCATCGGTTTCGGCGCCCGCAACCTGGTCACCGACTTCCTCTCCGGCGTCTTCATGATCCTGGAGGACCAGTACGGCGTCGGCGACTCGATCGACGCGGGCGTCGCCTCCGGCGAGGTCATCGAGGTCGGTCTGCGCGTGACCAAGCTGCGCGGCGACAACGGCGAGATCTGGTACGTCCGCAACGGCGAGGTCAAGCGCATCGGCAACCTCTCCCAGGGCTGGTCCACGGCCGGCGTCGACGTCACCGTCCGCTCCTCCGAGGACCTGGACAAGGTCAAGGCCACGATCAACGAGGTCGCCGAGAAGATGAGCAAGGAGGAGCCCTGGAACGAGCTCCTCTGGGGCCCGATCGAGGTCCTCGGCCTGGACAGCGTGCTGCTGGACTCCATGGTCGTACGGGTCTCGGCGAAGACGATGCCCGGCAAGTCCCTGACCGTCGAACGCGAGCTGCGCTGGCGCGTCAAGCGGGCCTTCGACGCCGCCGACATCCCGATCGTCGGGCGCGCCCCCGTCCTGGTGGACGGCGAGCCCACGGCGGACCCGACGGCGGGCATGGCAGCCCCCTCGGCCTACGCCAACACCTCCTCGCCCCAGGCCCAGGCGGCGACGCCGCTGGCGCCGCCGAGCGTGACGAAGTAGGCGGAGAGGCAGGCGGAGCAGCAGGCGGCGCGGGCCGGCGTCCGGGGCCTCAGTCGAACCACCCGCGCCACCGCGGCCACGGCCCCTCGCACCGCCCTTCGGCGACCGCCTTCGCATACTCGCGCCGGGCGATCTCCTCCAGCTCACGCCCGGTGGCCGGCTTGCTGTCGCTCGTGGTGATCCGGGAGAAGGCGACCACGCACTCGCCGTGCGGTACGGGCCGTGTCGCCCAGAACAGGGGTCGGCGTGTTCGGCCCGATGACGACGGTGCTGGCGGACGCGGTCAGCTATCTGCTGTCGGCGCTGGGGATCCGCGCGATCGACGGTAAGGAAGGGCAACAGACCGAGAAGACGCGGCCCTCCCCGGCCGCCGCCCCCTCAGGTCTGCGGATGAGCGACCTCCCGGCGGGCTGGCGGCACATCCTCACCCACCCCACCCTGCGCCCGCTGTTCCTCAACACCCTCGCGGTCAACTCCCTGATCATGGCGCCGGCCCCGCTGCTCTCCGTCCTCATGCTCGGCCAACTCGGCTTCACCCCCTGGCAGTACGGCCTCGCCTTCGCCCTGCCGTGCCTGGGCGGTCTGCTGGGCTCACGCCTGTCCCGGCCCCTGGTCGCCCGCTACGGCAGGCACCGCGTCCTTCTCGCCACGGGCACCCTGCGCGCCTGCTGGCCCGTCGGCCTGGCCTTCGTCGGTCCGGGCACGTCCGGCCTGCTCCTCGTCATGGCCGTCGAGTTCGGCCTGATCACCTGCATGGGTGTCTTCACCCCGGTACTGGCCACCACCCGCCTCGAACGGACGCCGCCGGACCGGACCACGCGCACCCTGTCGGCCTGGCAGATCACCAGCAGGACGACCACCGCGGCCGTGACGGCGCTGTGGGGCCTGCTGGCGGCCCTGACCGGCCCGCGCACCGCCATCGCACTGGCCGGAGTCCTGCTGCTGGCGACCCCGCTCCTGCTCCCTCGTCGCGAGCGAGCACCTCGCCGGAGTGCGGCCAAGTAGCGCCGCCAAGTAGCACCGCCGAGTAACGACTGGATTGCTGGTGTAGACCACTCTTGACGCCACCTTCCGTTCGGGTCTACGTTCCTCGGCATCCAGATAGGAAACTTTCCTAACAGTGATCCTGGATGGACTTCCGTCGTAGATCGCTGAGAAGCTGGTCAGCCGAGAGGCAGGTGTCGATCCCATGGCAGGAACCGCCGGTACGCCGGGCACCCCGCGCGTCCTGCGCGCCATGAACGACCGTGCCGCCCTGGACCTCCTCCTGGAGCACGGGCCGCTGTCCCGCACGCGGATCGGCAAGCTCACCGGCCTGTCCAAGCCGACCGCCTCCCAGCTGCTGGCCCGCCTGGAGGCCGCCGGCCTCGTGCTGGCGACCGGCACCACCGAGGGCCGCCCGGGCCCCAACGCCCAGCTGTACGAGGTCAATCCGACCGCCGCGTACGCAGCCGGGCTCGATGTCACCCCCGAACGCATCCTCGCCGCCCTCGCCGCCTCCGCCTCCCTGGCCCTCCTCGCCACCGCCTGCACCGGCCAGTCCGAGTCCGCCGCCACCGACGACCCCGACGCGAAGACGACGATCACCTTCTGGCACGGCTGGAGCGCGCCCACCGAGGTCAAGGCGATCCAGGAGAACGTCGACGCCTTCGAGAAGGCCCACCCGAACATCACGGTGAAGGTCGTCGGCAACATCAACGACGACAAGCTCAACCAGGCGCTGCGCGCGGGCGGTTCGAACGGCCCGGACGTGGTGTCGTCGTTCACGACCTCCAACATCGGCAAGTTCTGCTCCTCCGGCGCCTTCCTCGACCTGCAGCCGTTCATCGAGAAGTCGAAGCTCGACCTCGACAAGCTCATCCCGAAGCCGATGCTGGACTACACCCAGTTCGAGGGCACCCGCTGCGCCCTGCCCCTGCTCGGTGACGCCTACGGCCTTTACTACAACAAGGACGCCTTCGAGAAGGCGGGCATCAAGTCCCCGCCGAAGACCTGGTCGGAGTTCGCGAAGGACGCCAAGAAGCTGACTGTCAGCAAGGGTGACAGTTATCAGCAGCTCGGCTTCATGCCGACGTACCACGGCTACGAGACGGTCGTGGACCACTACATGTCCCAGTGGGACCACGCCTACTTCGACCAGGACGGCAAGTCCAACATCGCCAAGGACCCCGCCTTCGCCGAGATGTTCACGTACCAGAAGAAGCTGATCGACGACCTCGGCGGCTTCTCGAAGCTGGAGAAGTACCGCAACACCTTCGGCGACGAGTGGGGTGCCAAGCACCCCTTCCAGACCGGCCAGGTGGCCATGCAGCTGGACGGCGAGTGGCGCCTGGGCATGGCCCAGCAGGCCGGCGTCGACTTCGAGATCGGCACCGCCCCGATGCCCGTCGCCGACGACGAGGTGGACGAGTACGGCAAGGGCTTCCTCTCCGGCACGATCATCGGCATCGCCCCGCAGAGCGAGAAGCAGAACGCCGCCTGGGAACTGGTGAAGTACCTGACGACCGACACCGAGGCCGTGGTGTCCTTCGCCAACGCGATCCACAACGTTCCTTCCACCTTCGCGGCCCTGAAGTCGCCGGACCTGAAGGTGGACGAGGGCTTCCAGACCTTCCTGGACATCGCCCAGAACCCGCACTCGAACACCCCGCCGGCCTCCGTCAACGGCTCGACGTACCAGACGACGCTCCAGGACTTCGGCTACCAGTACGAGTCGGGCAAGGTGAAGGACCTCGAGGCGGGTCTGGAGAAGACCGCGAAGCAGATCGACACCGACATCGAGCAGGCGAAGTAGCGCCTGATGTCCACGCACACTCTCCGCGCGAAGCGCCGCAGGTCGGCGCTTCGAACGGTGGCCTTCCTGGCACCGTGGCTCATCGGTTTCGGCGTCTTCTTCGCCTACCCCCTGGTGTCCACCGTGTACTTCTCCCTGATGAAGTACGACGGCTTCGGCACCCCGGTCTTCCGCGGCCTGGGCAACTGGGCGTACGTCTTCAACGACTACCCGCTCTTCTGGCCGGCCCTGCGCAACACGCTCTGGCTGGTCCTGGTGATGGTGACCTGCCGAGTCCTCTTCGGCCTGGGCATCGGTCTCCTCATCACCAAGATCAAGACCGGTGCGGGCGTCTTCCGGACCCTCTTCTACCTCCCCTACCTGGCTCCCCCGGTCGCCGCCACCCTGGCCTTCGTCTTCCTCCTCAACCCCGGCACCGGCCCGGTCAACTCGGTCCTCGACGGCCTGGGCCTGCCCACCCCCGGCTGGTTCACGGACCCCACCTGGTCCAAGCCGGCCCTCACGGCGCTCGCGCTGTGGGGCGTGGGCGACCTCATGGTCATCTTCATGGCCGCACTGCTCGACGTACCGAAGGAGCAGTACGAGGCGGCGGAGCTGGACGGCGCGTCGGCCTGGCAGCGGTTCCGGTTCGTGACGCTCCCGAACATCTCACCGATCGTGATGTTCGCCGTCGTCACGGGCGTGATCCAGACGATGCAGTACTACACACAGCCCCTGGTGGCCGGAAAGGTCGCCTCCGGCATCATCGGCGGCTCCGGCCAGCAGTTCGAACCGGGCTACCCCGACAAGTCGACGCTCACCCTCCCCCAACTCGTCTACAACCTCGGCTTCCAGCGCTTCGACTACGGCTCGGCCTGTGTGGTCGCGCTCGTGCTCTTCGCCCTCGCCATGGCGTTCACCGCGCTGCTGATGCGGCGCCGGGGCGGACTGATCCAGGCAGGTGACTGACCATGACCCAAGTACTGGACAAACCGGTTCAGTTGGCAAACCCGACAGTCGCCGAACGCACGGCCCGCCGCAGGGCACTCCTGGAATGGATCGCGATCCACTCCCTCGGCATCGCGGTGGCGCTCTTCTTCACCCTCCCCTTCGTGTTCGTCGTCCTGACCTCGCTGATGAGCGACCAGCAGGCACTCACCCGCGACCTGGTCCCGGACACCTGGCAGTGGAGCAACTACACCAAGGTCTTCGACACCCCCGGCTTTCTGACCTGGTGGAGGAACACCCTGATCTACGCGGGTCTGGGCACGCTGCTGACCGTGGTCTCCTCCGTCCCCGTGGCCTACGCACTCGCCAAGTTCCGCTTCCGCGGCCGGAACCTGTCCCTGATGCTGGTCATCTCGATGATGATGCTGCCGCCCCAGGTCGTCATCATCCCGATGTACCTGTTCTGGGCGAAGCAACTGGATCTCTCGGGCACCCTGTGGCCGCTGATCATCCCGATGGCGTTCGGGGACGCGTTCTCGATCTTCCTCCTGCGCCAGTTCCTGATGACGATCCCGAACGAGTACCTGGACGCGGCAAGGGTGGACGGCTGCGGCGAATTCCGCACACTCACCCGGGTCGTCCTCCCCATGGCGAAGCCGGGCATAGCCGCGGTGGCCCTCTTCCAGTTCTTCTACGCGTGGAACGACTACTTCGGCCCCCAGATCTACGCGTCCGAGAACCCGGGCGCCTGGACGCTCTCCTACGGCCTGGAGTCGTTCAAGGGCGCGCACCACACCGACTGGAACCTCACCATGGCCGCCACGGTTCTCGTGATGGCCCCCGTGATCCTCGTGTTCTTCTTCGCCCAGAAGGCGTTCGTCGAGGGCGTCACGCTCACCGGAGTAAAGGGTTGATCGCATGAAACTCACCGTGGTCGGCGGAGGCTCGACCTACACGCCCGAACTCATCGACGGCTTCGCCCGCCTGCGCGACACCCTGCCCATAGAGGAACTGGTCCTCATGGACCCGGCGACGGACCGTCTGGAACTGATCGGCGCCCTGGCCCGCCGCATTTTCGCCCGCCAGGCCCACAACGGCACGATCACCACCACGACCGACCTGGACGCGGCGGTCGAGGGAGCCGACGCGGTCCTCCTCCAGCTCCGTGTGGGCGGCCAGGCGGCCCGTGAACAGGACGAGACGTGGCCCCTGGACTGCGGCTGCGTGGGCCAGGAGACAACGGGCGCCGGCGGCCTGGCGAAGGCCCTGCGCACCGTCCCGGTCGTCCTCGGCATCGCGGACCGCGTCCGCCGCACCAACCCCACCGCCTGGATCATCGACTTCACCAACCCGGTCGGCATCGTGACCCGCGCCCTCCTCCAGGAGGGCCACAAGGCGGTCGGCCTGTGCAACGTGGCGATCGGCCTCCAGAGGAAGTTCGCCACGCTCCTCGACCTGCCGGCCTCCGAGATCCACCTGGACCACGTGGGCCTCAACCACCTCACCTGGGAGACGGGCGTACGCCTGGGCGGCCCCGAGGGCGAGGACGTCCTGCCCGCCCTCCTGACCGACCACGGCGAAAGAATCGCCGCGGACCTGCGCCTCCCCCGCACCCTCCTGGACCGCCTCAAGGTGATCCCCTCGTACTACCTGCGCTACTTCTACGCACACGACGAAGTGGTACGGGAACTACGCACAAAGCCCTCCCGGGCCGCCGAAGTGGCCGAAATGGAACGCCAGTTGCTGACCCTCTACGCCGACCCGGCCCTGGACGAGAAGCCCGACCTCCTGTCCAAACGAGGCGGCGCCTACTACTCGGAGGCCGCCGTGGACCTGGCGGCGGCCCTGCTGAACGGCGCGGGCAGCCCGTACCAGGTGGTGAACACCCTCAACAGCGGCACGCTCCCCTTCCTCCCCGACGACGCGGTGATCGAAGTACAGGCAGCAGTGGGCGAGAAGGGCCCCAAGCCCCTC
>NZ_JAKEIP010000259.1 GCF_021474425.1 Streptomyces muensis
GTATCAATTTGCGGCTCCGCCGCGTGGGCGCGACCAGCCAACGACCACCCGCAGCCGCCACGCATCCCCAACCACCCCCTACATCCGGCTCAAGCTCGCCGCAGCCAACAGCACATCCCGGATCGCGCCCCGGTCACCCACCTGCCCCGCCGCAGCCTCCGCAGGAGACACGTGGCCCGCGGCCAGCCGGCAGAACTCCGCGCCGTCCAGCGCGACATGGGCCACCTCGTGCTCGGCGGAGCCCACCGCCGCCGGGGAGTCCAGCGGGATCAGCCACTCCCCGCCACCCGAGCCCTCGATCTCCAGGCGGAGACTGCGGCCGGGCTCCCCCGCGGGGACGAGGTGCCGGCCCGGTGGCGGCGCCGCGAGCCCCGCGCGGCGGCGGGCCGACAGCACCGTGGGCAGCAGGCGGGCCGCCAGGCCGACCATCTGGTGCAGATCGCTGCCGGACGGCGGCTCGTACGGGTAGTCCACCGCCTCGGCGATGTCCTCGGCGTGCACCCAGCACTCGAAGGCCCGGTCCAGCATCGCGTCGCGCAGCGGCAGCTCGAAGTCGCCGTACGGGACGGCCAGTCCGCCCGTGCCGCCGCCGTTCCCGTCGCCACCCGTGAAGGACACCGTGCGCACCAGGGCGTGGGTCTGCTCCCGCCAGGGGGCGCGCACGGCCCGGGTCGGCGGGAAGTGCGAGGCCCGCCAGTACGCGTCGGTGCGCGCGGCCGGGGTCGGCCGGTCCGCGGCCACGTCGCCCATGGGGTCCTCCAGGCCGAGTGCGACGGCCACCAGCCCGTCGACCGTCAGCAGATGCGCGATGACCCCGGCGACGGTCGTACGGCGGCTGGTCGGCTCGTCCTTCTCGAACCACCGCAGCCGCACGGGCGCGTGCCACTCGGCGTCCCCGAAGTCCTGGAGCAGGGCGTCCAGGCGGGCCGTCTCGGCGTCGTACGGCGTCGCCCACTCGGGCACCGGGATGCGCGGTGGGCGCCGCTCCAGGCAGCCCTCCAGGACGCGGGCGCGCAGGGCGGGGTCCAGGTCGAGGCTCTCGGCGGGGTGCAGCAGGCCGACGGCCTCGCGCAGCCGGCGCGCCTCGTCCGCGCAGGAACCGCAGTCGCCGAGGTGCTCCTCGACGGCCGCCGTCTCCTCCGGCGAGCAGGCGGCCAGTGCCCACGCGCCGAGCAGCGCCTTGAGGACGCGGTGTTCGAGGACGAGAGGTGTCACCGGGCGCGGCGCCTGGTCGGCGAGGTCCTCCAGGGCGGGAAGCGGGCGTCCGGTGTCCTCGACGGAGGCGCGCGGGAGCGGTATGCGGGGCGGCTGGTCCGGGTTCGGCTCCGGGTCGGGGCCCCGGTCGTCGCCGTCGCCGCCGCTCATGCCGTCGGCTCCGCGTGCGAGGTCCCCGAGGCCGCTCCGCCCGGTCTCCTCGGGTTCCCTGGCCTCCTCGGGCTCCCCGGTCCCGCTGTTCCCCTTGCTCTCTTCACGGCCGTCGTCCGGAAACTTGTCCGGGAACCGCTGTGCCTCGTTCACGCCGCGCCCCCGTATCCCGGCGGTGCCCCGGGGGCGGCTCCGGCGTCATGGGCGGTGGAGAGCAGTTGCAGGCCGAGGCGCAGGCGGCGGCGGGCCTCGTCCTCGGTGACGCCGAGGTCGGTGGCGGTCTGGCGGTAGTCGCGGCGCTGGAAGTAGGCCAGCTCCAGGGCGGCGCGCAGCGGGACGGGCATGGACTGGACGATGTAGTCGGCGCGGGCGGCGACCGAGGCGTGCCGGACCTTGCGCTCCAGTTCCTCGGGGGAGCCCTGGCCGCCGGCCCGGGCGAGGGCGGCGGTCTCGGTGGCGCGCAGCCGCTGCACGGCGAGGCGGTGGGTCAGCGTGGCGACCCAGGAACGCAGCGGGCCCTGCCTGGGGTCGTAGCTGTCCGGGTGCTCCCAGACGTGGGCGAAGACGTCGTGGGTGATGTGGTCCGCGGCGCGCTCGTCGCCGAGCACGGTGTGGGCGAGGCCGTGGACGAGCGAGGCGAAGCGGTCGTAGAGCTCGCCGAGGGCGGCCGCCTCGCCGCGGGCGAGCCGCTGCTGCATCTTGCGGTCCCAGCGGGGCGGTGCG
Organism: Streptomyces muensis; assembly: GCF_021474425.1. Classification (GTDB taxonomy): domain Bacteria; phylum Actinomycetota; class Actinomycetes; order Streptomycetales; family Streptomycetaceae; genus Streptomyces; species Streptomyces muensis. Next base: position 2,089 of record NZ_JAKEIP010000259.1, read on the forward strand.
TCCTTCTTCGCCATACGGCCCCCCTCACCGGTCCGTCCTGCCCAGCGTGCGTCCTCCGTCCCCCCGAATGTAGTCGGCACGTCTGACAGCGCACGCCCCTTTGTCGCAGTGTGCGCCCCTTGTAGAGCCATGGCTGGTGACACACCTCGCTCTCGTGGTAGAGGGCCGCACGCTCGGATCACTCACGGACCTCGCGTGGACCTCGCTCGGACCCGCACCCGGGCGGCTACCCGGCCACCGTCTGATCAGACTCGATCGAACAGGATCGAATGCGATTGAAACAAGCCTTTTCTGATCGGTGACCGTTTTCTGGAGGGTGTTTCAGGGAACAGCCGCTGGGCAGCCGCGCTGCAAGGAAGCGTAGGTGTCGCTTCCGGTTCGGCGAGCGAGGGGCGTGGTGGTGACGTTGAAAGTGACCGGTGGCGAGCGGGGCGACTGGGCTGTGCTCCAGGTCTCGGGCGAGCTGGATCTGGTGACCTCGCCGGTGATGCGCCAGCACATCCACGACGTGGTGGCCGAGGGGCGCCACAGCCTCGTCCTCGACCTGTCCGAGGTCCTGTTCTGCGACTCCAGCGGCGTCGGCGTGCTCATCGCCGCCCGCCGTCTCATCCGCTCCTGCCAGGGCACCCTGCGGCTGATACTTCCGGCGCAGGGCGCGGCCGACGGGTCGCACGTCAACCGCGTCCTCGGGGCACTGGGAGTACGCCGGCTCTTCGAGGTCTACCCGGACGTCACGGCGGCGGTCGCGGACGACGCCCGTCCGCTGTCGGCCTGAACAGGCACGATCACCGTCGGTAGTGCCACACAGTTGTCCCGGAATTCCCCCGGTCTTGGCACAACCGCCGCTTTCCCGCGCCCGGACGCCCTCCGGCGTCGTACGCTCCGGGGGAGGCCGAGGGCCTCGTATTCCACGTGACGTAAGGCGGCCCGATAAGACATGGTCAGCAGCGAGTACGAGCGCAGGAGCGCCGCCCGGTTCGCCACCTTCGACCAGGACGGCAACGGCTACATCGACCGGGAGGACTTCAGCGCGGCGGCCAAGGCGCTGCTCGCGGAGTTCGGCATCGCCGCCCGGTCCGACAAGGGCCAGGCGCTGTACGGCGGAGCCGAGGCATTCTGGCAGGGCATGGCCGGAATCGCGGACCGGGACGGCGACCAGCGCATCACCCGCGAGGAGTTCGTGAACGGCGCGGTCAAGCGGCTGCGGGACAACCCGGACCGGTTCGCCGAGATCGCCCGCCCCTTCCTGCACGCCGCCCTCGACCTGGCCGACTCCGACGGTGACGGAGCCGCCACCGTGGCCGACACCGTGCGCGTGCTCGGCTGCCTCGGCGTCCAGCCGGAGATCGCCCGGGCGGCGGCCGCCTCGCTGGACACGGACGGCGACGGCAAGGTGGCGGAGGGCGAGATCATCACCGCCTTCGCCCGCTACTTCACCGTCCCCGAGTGACCCCCGTGGCCGCTACGCCTGCGAGAAGCGCTCCCTGAGCTTGTACTTCAGCACCTTCCGCAGGGTGTCGTTGCGCGGCAGGGCGTCCACCACCTCCAGCTGCTCCGGCAGCTTGTGCGTGGACAGCCCTGCCCCGCGCAGATACGACGTCAGCGCCTCCAGCGTCAGCGGCCCGGCCCCCATCGGCTGCTCGACGACCGCGCATACCCGTTCCCCGCGCTCGGCGTCCGGCAGGCCGATCACGGCCACGTCGCCCACCGCGGGGTGTTGGTGCAGCAGATCCTCGATCTCCTTCGCCGAGATGTTCTCGCCCTTGCGGATGATCACGTCCTTGAGGCGCCCGGTCAGCACCAGATGGCCGCTGTCGGTGAGGTGCCCGAGGTCGCCGGTCCTCAGAAACCCCTCCTCGTCGAAGGCGGCCGCCGTCTGCGCCGGGTCCAGATAGCCCTGGCACACCGCCTCCCCGCGCAGCCGCACCTCGCCCTCCACGATCCGTATCTCCATCTCCCGCGGCGGCCGTCCCTCGGTCGTCGCCAGGTTCTCCGCCGTGTCGTCCGGCGCCCCCATCGTGATCATCGGCACCTCGGTCATGCCGTACCCATGGGTGAGCTGCACCCCCATCTCGCGCACCACGGCGTGATACAGCTCCGGCGGCTTCGGAGCCCCGCCGCCCGCCAGCAGCCGCAGCGAGGGAACCGCCTTCGTGCCGTCCGTCCGGCCGCGCTGCTCGTTCAGGAACATCGAGTAGAACGCCGTCGACCCGCCGGCGATCGTCACACCGTGCCGCCGGTAGCCCTCCAGCGCCTCCGGCAGCGCGAACTGCTCGAACATCACCGCGGGGAAGCCGTACAGCAGGACCATCACCATGTAGTCCGGGCCGCCTATGTGGGCGTAGGGGAAGGCGATCGAGCCGATGTCGTCGGCCGTCGGGCGCAGCGCGTGCGCCAGGCAGGAGCCGCCCGCGATCAGCGAGCGGTCGGTGTGCAGCACGCCCTTGGGGTCGGACGTCGTCCCCGAGGTCCAGTAGATCCAGCGCACCGAGGTGCCCTCGGCGGGCGGTGGAGGCAGCACGGCCGGATCGCCGTCGGGCAGGGTGTCGTACGCCTCGAAGATCCCCTTCGCGCCCAGCCGCCGCGCCATCTCCGTGTGGTCGAAGCCCCGCCACACGCCCGGCACCGCGAAGAACTCCGCCTTCGACTCCCGCAGCGCGAAGCCGACTTCGCGGTCCCGGTAGAAGGGGATGACCGGGGACTGAACGGCGCCGAGGCGGGCCAGGGCGAAGGACAGCAGGGCCGTCTCGAAACGGGTGGGCAGCTGCCAGGCGACGACCGTGCCGGGGCGTACGCCCATGTCGTGCAGGCCCGCCGCCACGCGCTCGGCACGCGCGCGCAGGTCGCCGAAGGACAGGGTGCGGTCGTCCTGGAGGAGGACGGGGCGGTCGGGGGTCAGTTCGGCACGGCGTGCGACCAGTTCCCAGAGTGTGCGCGAGGAACTCAGGGCGTGAGCGGTGTCGTTCACGACAACCCCCTATGGCTGACGGTGTGTCAGATCGTGCGGAGAGCGTAGGGCTCGCCGCCTTGTCGGTCCAGGGGTGCGGGGCTAGCCTGCGCCATGAATCTGACAGACCATCAGGTAGGTGGTGGATGGACCTCACGTACACGCCCGAAGAGGAGGAGTTCCGGGCGCGGCTGCGGGACTGGCTGGCCAAGGCGCTGCCCACGCTGCCGCCGAAGCCGTCCCCCGACGACTGGCCGGGACGCCGCGCCTACGACCTCGGCTGGCAGCGGATGCTCCACGACGCCGGATACGGGGAGGTGCACTGGGACGCCTCCCCGACCACTCGCCTGATCTTCCTGGAGGAGACCGAGAAGGCGGGCGCGCCCTATGTGGGGGCGTGCTTCGTCGGGCTGCTGCACGCGGGGCCGACCATCGCGGCCGAGGGCACCGCCGAGCAGCGGGAGCGCTGGCTGCCGCCGATCCTGCGCGGGGACGAGGTCTGGTGCCAGGGCTTCAGCGAACCGGACGCCGGATCCGACCTCGCGGCACTGCGCACGCGCGCGCGTAGGGACGGCGACCACTATGTGGTGACCGGGTCCAAGATCTGGACCTCCCATGCCGAAGTGGCCGACTGGTGCGAGCTGTTGGTGCGCACCGACCCCGACGCGCCCAAGCACCGCGGCATCAGCTGGCTGGCGATGCCCATGGACGCGCCGGGCATCACCGTACGGCCGCTGAAGACCCTCGCCGGGTCGGCCGAGTTCGCCGAGATGTTCCTCGACGAGGTGCGGGTGCCGGTCGCCAACCGGGTCGGGGACGAGAACGACGGCTGGCGCGTGACCATGGTGACCCTGTCCTTCGAACGCGGCACGGCCTTCGTGGGCGAGGTCGTCGCCTGCCGGCGCGCACTGCGCGAACTCGCCGTCGAGGCCCGTAGGAACGGACGTTGGGACGATCCCGCGCTCCGGCGCCGGCTCGGGCGGCTGAACGCCGAGTTCCGGGCGCTGTGGCGGCTGACGCAGTGGAACGTGAGCGAGGCGGAGCAGACCGGCGGAGTGCCCGGCGTCGGAGGTTCGGTTTTCAAACTGAGGTATTCGCACGCCCGTCAGGAGCTCTACGACGCCGCCGCCGACGTCCTGGGCCCGCAGTCGTTGGACCTCGACCGGCCGTGGGTGCTCGACCGGCTGTCCTCCCTGTCGTACACCATCGCCGCCGGCACCTCGCAGATCCAGCGGAACATCGTGGCCGAGCGGATCCTCGGGCTGCCGAAGGGGCGATGACGGATGCGTTTCCAACTGACCGAGGACCAAGTGGCGTTGCGCGCCGGCGTACGGGAGATGCTGACGCGGCGCTTCGGCCCGCAGGCGCTCAGGGCCGCCGTCGAGGAGTCCGGCCGTCTGGACCGGGCGCTGTGGCGGGAACTCGGCGCGGCCGGGTTCTTCGCGCTACGGCTGCCGGAGGCGCGGGGCGGAGTCGGACTCGGGCTGCCCGAGGCGGTGTTGGCCTTCGAGGAGGCGGGGCGGGCACTGCTGCCCGGGCCCCTGGTGGCCACCCATCTCGCGGCGGGCGCGGTACCCGGCGCGGCCACCGGTGAGACGGTCGTGACGGCCGTCGGCAACGGGCTGGTGGAGTGGCTCGCGCAGGCCGACGTCGTACGGGGCGACGGGGGCGCGGCGGGTGCCGTACCGCTGCGGTCGGTCGACCCGCTGACACCGCTGCACCGGGTGCCCACCGGGATGGGCGTGCCCTCCGTCGCCGTACTCCTCACCGCGGCCGAACAGTTGGGCAGCGCCACACGCGCGTGCGAGCTGGCCGTGCAACACGCCCGGGCACGTGAGCAGTTCGGGCGGCCGATCGGCGCCTTTCAGGCCGTGCAGCATCTGTGTGCGGAGATGCTGGTGCGCACGGAGACGGCCCGCGCCGCCGTCTACGCGGCCGCCGTCACGGCCGACCCGGCCGACATCGACACCGCACGGCTGCTCGCCGACGAGGCCGCCGTGCGCGGCGCCCGCGACTGCCTCCAGGTGCACGGCGGCATGGGGTTCACCTGGGAGTTCGAGGTCCATCTGCATCTGAAGCGGGCATGGGTGCGGACCCATCGTGTGGGACCCGCTACGGAGAGTGAGGAGAATCTCGCGGCCGAACTTCTCGCCGATCCGGCCTGAAGCCCTCTGGTCTGCGGCGTCGCCGACCGCCTCGGTGGGGATGTCGCGGATTGTGGCATACCGGAATTACGGAGCGTTGATATCGGGTTGTGTCCTACGCGTGACTCGTCACGGCCTGGAGTCGGCCGTCCGCTCCGGTACCTTGTGTGAGATGCGAGTGGTTCCGAGCACGAGCCATCCCGGAGTTGCCCTTGAGGCGGCTCCGGATCCGGCGGTGCGCGCCGCTGTTCGCAAGGCGGGAGGGCGTTCTGTCCCCGCCTGTTCGACTCCCCACGACAAGCGTCGCACAGTATGCCGCAGGGGTACTCCTTCGCGCTGGAATATGCCCGAAGCGCTTGTTGGGGTGACTGTACGTCAACCATGCTGTCAGCTAAGGGATTCACGTTCCGTGACCCTGGCTTTGGCCATTGTTCTGGCCATGAAAAGAATGGCTAGGATCGTGGCCCTCGTGAGGCGCGGGGCTATGTGTCCGCCGGTTCGGATGGTGTGAGCGGTGCAGGTGCTTCAAGTGCAGCTGGAGATCCGGCCCGACCCCGCTGAGGTGGGGCGAGCCCGGCGGTGGGCCCGCTCGCGGCTCGCCGGTTCGGGGATACAGGCCGACGAGCCGCTCGCCGAGACGCTGATCCTGCTCGTCTCCGAACTGGTCACCAACGCCGTGGTGCACACCGGTTGTCCGGCCGTGCTGCGGCTGTCCCTGCCGGACGTGGCGGGCGTGGCCCAGGACTGCGCCACCGTGCGGCTGGAGGTGGCCGACCGCAGTGGCCGGGCGCCGGTGCCCCGGTGTGTCGACGGCGACGCGACCGGCGGCCGCGGACTCGCCCTCGTCGACGGTCTCGCGGACCGGTGGGGCTGGAGCACCGAGGGTGCCGGCAAGCGGATCTGGTGCGAACTGGACCGCGACGCGGGCTCCGCGACGTCCGCCTCCGCCTACGGGAGCGGGGTATCGGCGTACGAGGGACTCGCGTACGAAGCGGTGTGAGGGGCGCGCGGCGTGACCATTCCGCCGCATACGGTGCACGGTTGCAGGGGGCGCTGTCCCCCTCGGTTCCGATAAGCGACGGTGCGCCTGGGCATGCTTCCGTGCGCGGCCTTCTGTAAATAGGGCGTAAGTAACAAATCGCCGACTGGGTGTTGACGCCACGTGTCCGGTTGATCACGCTTGTGGGCAGCGATTCGCCGCGAGGGGACGACGAGGGCTTCGGTGACGGAGGCCCTTGCCGAGTGTGGGTCGTGATTCGGCGTCGGTTCTCCGAGGGCCAGGAGGGCCGGGGCGGGTACGCCGGAGTCGGATGGCGGCGCGCGGTGCCGTGCTCGGGGCGGATGGGGGCACCCCCTGCTCGGGCGGCAGCCGGGAGTGGGGAAGCCGCGCCGCCAGCCGACCTCGCGACAGGGCTCAGAACAGGGCCACGGGTGCGACGGGAGTCCCCGTGCCGCCGACGAACGGCTCGGGCATCGCGGACAGCAGAAACGTATGGCGGCCGACTTCTCCACAGGCTGTGGACAACTCTTCGAGATTCCAGTTCTGGCCCTGGAGCATCCCCATTTCCACCAGGTCGAGCGCGTGCACCGGCAGCCACAAATCCTCTGTCTCCGGTGGAAATATCTCAAACGTGAGCGTGTCGTTGGCCACGGCCGCCACATCGCGCGCGTGGAACCACTCCGGCGTACGGATCGAAAGGCCGGGCGAGGGATAGCCGTACGCGTGCTTGTCGCCCGCGAGATACACCTGGACCTGCCCCGTCCGTACGAGCACGATGTCGCCGGCCCGCACGCGCGTGCCCGCCAGTTCCTCCGCCGCCTCCAGGTCCTCCGGGGTGACCGCGTGCCCGCCGTCGAGCCGGGGGACGCCACGCGCGCGTGCCACGTCCAGCAGCACCCCGCGCGAGACGATGTGTCGCGCCTTGTCGATGCCGCTGAACTCGGCGCCGCCGTGCGGGGTGATGGTGTCGGCGGGGCGGCCGTTGTAGATCCGGCCCGAGTACGAGACATGGGTGAGCGCGTCCCAGTGGGTGGCGGCCTGGAGGCCCATGGTCACGGCGTCGTCGCTGCACGCGACGGTTCCCGGGCCGAACAACTCCTGGTTGATCTGCACCATGGTGTGCAGCGGGTTCACGCGCCCGGGGATCATCCCGGTCTGTACGCCGTCCTGCTGGAGGGGCAGTGCGAGCGGGATGCGACGGCCGCTGCGGACGCAGGCGGCGGCCTCGCGGACCACCTCGTCGGTGATGAGGTTCAGGGTGCCGATCTCGTCGGCGGCACCCCAACGGCCCCAGTTGTTCACGCGCTTGGCGATCTCGTGGAACGCGTCCGGCAGTGACATGAGTCCTCCCTGGGGCTTGTCTCCGCGTATCTGACGGGTCGTAGAATCGATTCGAATCTAACGGACCGTCAGAAACTGCGGGAAGGGGCCGGGGCATGGGGAACTTCTTGGCAGGCAAGGTCGTCGCCGTGACGGGCGCGGGGCGGGGCATTGGACGGGCCGTCGCGCTCGCGGCCGCCGCCGAGGGAGCGCGGGTCGTCGTCAACGACTACGGGGTGTCGGTGGACGGTGCCTCGCCCACCAGTGAGGTCGCCGAGGCCGTGGTCAAGGAGATCGAGGCGACGGGCGGGGAGGCGGTCGCGGTCGCCGACGACGTGTCCACGATGGCGGGTGGGCAGCGGATCGTGGACGTCGCGCTGTCGGCGTACGGGCGGCTCGACGGGGTCGTGTGCGTCGCCGGGATTCTGCGCGAACGGATGCTGTTCAACATGACCGAGGAGGAGTGGGATCCGGTGGTCGCCACTCATCTGAAGGGGACGTTCACGGTGTTCCGGGCCGCGTCGGCGGTGATGCGGAAGCAGGGGGCGGGCACCTTGATCGGGTTCACCAGCGGGAACCATCAGGGGTCGGTTTCGCAGGCGAACTACAGCGCGGCCAAGGGCGGAATCATCTCGCTCGTGCGGAGCGCTGCGCTGGGCCTGAACCGGTATGGGGTGACCGCCAACGCGGTGGCTCCTGTCGCGCGTACGCGGATGTCGGCGGGGGTTCCCATGGAGCTGACGGAGATCGGGGAGCCGGAGGATGTGGCCGCGCTGGTGGTGTATCTGCTGTCGGACTCGGCTCGGGAGCACGGGGTGACGGGGCAGGTGTACACCGTCGCCGGGCCGAAGATCGCGGTGTGGGCGCAGCCGCGTGAGCTGCGCTCGGCTTATGCCGATGGTTCTTGGACGCCGGAGCGGATCGCTGAGGTGCTGCCGGGGTCGGTGGGGGTGGATCCGATGCCGATGTTGGAGCGGGTGGAGGAGATGGCGACGGCTGCGCGGCGGGGGTCGCGGCCGAACGCCAAATAGGTCGAACACCTAATAACTCGGGGCGGTTTGTTGTGGGGCGGCTGCGGGTCAGTTGTGGCTGGTCGCGCCCACGCGGCGGAGCCGCAAATCGATACAGCCCCGCGCCCCTGGGGGGGTTGCAGCGGCCCGGCGTTGAGAGGAGAGGTCGGTGGATTTTGCGTTCGGCGCGGAGGACGAGGCGTTCCGTCTGGAGGCTCGGGCGTGGCTCGCCGAGCATGTCGAAGGCGCGCAGGATCGTCGTACCTGGGAGCGCACTCTCGGGAAAGCCGGGTGGATCGGGCTCGGGTGGGGGGAGGCCGGGTACGGGAACCGGGTCGCGACGCTTACGCGGCAAGTGGTGTGGGCGGAGGAATACGCGCGGTCGGGGGCGCCCGCGCGGTCCGGGCATATCGGGGAGAAGCTGTTGGCGCCGACGTTGCTCGCGCACGGGAGCGAGGAGCAGAAGGCGCGGTTCCTGCCGCCGATCGCGCTCGGCGAGGAGCTGTGGTGCCAGGGGTACAGCGAACCCGGGGCGGGGTCGGACCTCGCCGGGGTGCGGACCAGGGCCGAGCGGGCCTCGGACGGGACGTTCCGCGTCACCGGGCAGAAGATCTGGACCTCCCTCGCCCATGAGGCGGACTGGTGCTTCGTGCTGGCGCGCACCGAGCCGGAGTCGCGTCGGCATCACGGCCTGAGCTTTCTGCTGGTCCCGATGGACCAGCCGGGGCGTGTCGAGGTGCGGCCCATCCGGCAGATGACCGGGACCAGCGACTTCAACGAGGTCTTCTTCGACGGCGCGCACGCGGAGCATGTCGTCGGGGGCGAGGGCGCGGGGTGGCAGGTCGCCATGAGCCTGCTCGGGTTCGAGCGGGGGGTGTCCACGCTCGCCCAGCAGATCGGGTTCGCGGGGGAGTTGGCGCGGGTCGTGGGCGCGGCGGTGCGGTCCGGTGCGGTGAAGGATCCCGTGCTGCGGGATCGGCTGGTGCGGGGTGAGGACCTGTTCGCGCCGGGCGGGGGGGTCGGGGGTGTTGGGGACGGGACTGGAGGGGGGGGATGGTGCGCACCGGGGTGGGCTGGGCGGGTGGGGGGGGGGGGTGCGGCGGGGGG
>NZ_JAKEIP010000260.1 GCF_021474425.1 Streptomyces muensis
GAGCGGGGCGGGGCGCCGTGCGGGGCGGTTGCCATGCTGAGCGCGGACGGTCCCTAGAGCTCGTCCGCCCCGCCGTCGTCCTCGTCCTCCTCGTCCTCCCTGAGCTCGGTCACCCGCTCCAGCAGGATCGCCTCCCACGCGTGCCGCAGCTGCACCCTGAGCAACGGGAGCTGTGTCTCGCCCTTGCCGTCGAGGCGGTCCGCGAGGCGGACGAGCGCGTCGCAGCGGGCCAGCCAGAGTCCGCGCAGACAGGGGCGGGCGCCGTAGCCGGCGAGGGTGGCGGCGCGTACGGCGGCCGGGGAGCCGACGGCGAGGGCGAGGCCCGCGATGTCCTCGGCGGGGTCGCCGAGGACGGTGTCGGCCCAGCCGAGGACGCCGCGCACCCGGCCGTCGGCGCTGACGACGAGATGGTCGCCGGTGAGGGCGTGGTGGACGAGGACGGCGGTGCCGGGCTGGGCGGCGAGCTGGACGGCGGCTGGCTGGGTGAGCTGACGCAGCCGGGCGGCGTCGAACTCGTCGGCGTCGGCGAGGCGTGCGGCGGGGCGTTCGGCGGCGCGGCGCAGGGCCTCCAGGGAGCGCGGGGCGGCGCGCGGCACGCCGAGCGTCTCGGCCTGCCGTGCCGGTACCTCGCGCAGGCCCGTGAGCAGCCCGGCCAGGTCGGCCTCGCCGAGGGCGGACACGTCGTGCTCCCCGCCGGCCCCGCCGGGCACCTTGGTGTCCAGGGTGTAGGGCAGCCCCGGCGCCCACTCCCCGTGCGCGACGCTCGTCGGCACCGTGACCGGGACATGCGGGCGGACGAGGTCACGCAGCCGCAGTTCGCGGCGCTGCCGTACGGCGGCGGTCCGGTCGGGGGCGAGGCGCAGCACATGGCGGGTGCCGACCAGCCAGGTGGCCGGGTCGGCGCCCGGGGCGGCAGGCCGGACCTCGGGTCCGGCCGAGTCGTCCACGCCGTCCTTGAGCAGGGAACGGACCAGTCGGCGGACGGTGTCCGCGGTGGGTGTCGATGCCTGGGTCATGGTCGCGCCGTTGTCGCTCGGGGGTCTACGGGGTCTCCTCGCTCCGGTGCCGGTCACCGGGTCAGTCCACTATGACCATGTCGCGGGTCGTGTCGTTGAGGCGCCGGCCGCCGTCCTCGGTGACGGTGACGATGTCCTCGATGCGCACTCCGAAGCGGCCGGGCAGATAGACGCCGGGCTCCACGGAGAAGCACATACCGGGCACGAGGGGCTGCTCCTCGCCCTCGATCATGTACGGCGGTTCGTGCGTGGTGACGCCGATGCCGTGCCCGGTGCGGTGGATGAAGTACTCGCCGTACCCGGCGTCGGCGATGACCGCGCGGGCGGCCCGGTCGACCTCCTGGCAGGCGACACCGGGCCGTACCGCCCTGAAGCCGGCCTCCTGGGCCTCGCGTACGAGGTCGTGGACCCGGCGTTCCTCGTCGGTGGGTTCGCCGACGTGGACCGTGCGGGAGGTGTCGGAGCCGTAGCCGTCCTTCAGGCCCCCGAAGTCGAGGACGACCATGTCGCCGCGTTCGATGACGCGGTCGCCCACCTCATGGTGCGGGTTGGCGCCGTTGGGGCCGGAGGCGACGATGGTGAAGTCGACCTGGGAGTGGCCGAAGCGGCGCAGCAGGTCGGCGAGGTCGGCGGCGACGTCGGACTCGTGGCGTCCGCCGAAGGGAACCTTCCGGATCTCCTCGAACGTCGCGTCAGCGGCCGCACCCGCGGCCGCCAACAGCTCCAGCTCGGCCGCGTCCTTGACGGCCCGCAGCATCGGCAGGGCGTCGGTGAGGGAGGCGTACGTGGTGCCGGGCAGTGCCCGCTGGAGAGCGAGCAGATGCATCGCCCAGGCGTTGTCGCTGATGCCGAACCGGCCGGTCGCGTCGAGCAGGGCGGCGGTGGCGGCGTAGGGGTCCTTGCCGTCGGTCCAGTCCCGCAGGGTCAGTCCGGGCGCGCCGGCGGCCTTCGCGGCGTCCGGGGCCTCCAGGGCGGGGACGACCAGGACGGGGTCCTGGCCGGGGGCGAGGACCAGCAGGGTGAGCCGCTCGGTCTCGGCGGTGGGCGCGTAGCCGGTGAGCCACACCAGGTCCGGGCCGGGTGCCACCAGCAGCCCGGCCAGGCCGGCGTCGGCGGCCGCCCGCGCGGCACGTTCCATACGGGCCCTGTAGTCGTCGGCGGTGAAGGGCGCGGGTGCGGTGCCGGTCATCCGGGCCTCCCTGGGCACGTGAAGGGCTACGGGCAGCATCCTGCCCGCACGGCGGGGGCGGCGCGAGCCGGTTGACAGGGCTTTTGCGCGGTCGGCCGGGCATGGCTTCAGCCGTCGAGGGCCATGCGGACGCCGAGGAGCAGCAGTACGCCGCCGGAGACCTGTTCCAGGCGTCGGCGTACGCCCGCGCGGGACAGCACGCTCTTCATCCGGCCGACGAACCACACGTACAGGCCGTAGTAACCGACCTCGTAGACCGCCCAGAGGGCGGCGAGGCCCACCATGGCCGGCAGGTGCGGGGCGCCCCGCGGCACGAACTGCGGGAGGAAGGACAGGGCGAAGACGGCCGCCTTGGGGTTGGCGAGGTTGAGCAGCAGCCCGCCGCGGTAGGAGGCCCAGTCGCTCTTCGGTGCGCCCTCCCACACCGGTTCGTCCGTCCCCTCCGCTCCCTTCGTGCGGCGCGCCTGCCGCAGGGTCTGAATGCCGAAGCCGACGAGGACGACCGCGCCGACGATCCGCATCACGTCGTACGCGACCTCGGAGGCCGTCAGCAGCGCGGTCAGGCCGAACGCGGCGACCACGCCCCAGATGAAGACGCCGGTCTCGTTGCCGAGGACGGTCAGGAAGCCGGAGCGTCTGCTGTGCAGCGACTGCTTGATGATCAGTACCGTGCTGGGCCCCGGCGAGGCGGCGACGAGGGTGCAGGCTCCCAGGAAGGCGATCAGGGTGGTCGGCATGGGGCCCATCGTGGCCTGGTCGGCCTGCAGTGACCAGTGCTTTTCGTGGGTGCCCTCATGGGAGGCCCGGCGGTCAGGTGACGACGGCGGGGATCACGGTCAGCCGTTGATGGCCGCCACCGCGATGGCGCACTGTCAGGGTGGCCTCGTCGCCCGGGCGGGCTTCGGCGACGGCGCGTACGAGGTCGGCGGCCGTCTCGACGCGGGTCCTGTCGAACGCGAGGATCACGTCGCTCCTGACCAGGCCGGCCGAGTACCCGGGTCCGGGCATGTGGACGCCGACGACCAGGGCGCCCGGCCCACGGGCGTCCACGGCCTCCACGCCGAGGGTGGCGACGGCTGCGCGAGCCGGCGGGGAGGCCGGCGCCGGGGTCGGGGAGCCGGGGTGTGCCGGCTCGGCCGGACTTCCCGGGGCGACGGCCCGCCGGCCCGCCTGCCGCTGGAACTCGGCGAGCTCGCTCATGCCGATCACGGTGGCCCCCAGCGTGCCGAGTCCGACCCCGGACAGGACCAGGACCGTCCCGACCAGCAGGGCGCACAGCGCGGTCGCGAGCCGTCGCCCGCGCGGGTGGGGCGCGGCATGCGGGCGCCGTGCGCCGGGGACCGGCTTGGTACCGTCGCCGGAGCTCTGACCTGGCATGGGCTTGGGTCGCAACGCAGTCTGTTCCATCGGATCGCCTCCGGCTGGTGACTACCCTGCGCACCGGCGCACAACGAGCCACGATCGAGTGAGACTGACCGGGGGTCAAGAACGGGAAGCCCTGCGCGTCCGGGCGGAAACCGGCCCGTGATCAGGCCCGTTCGAGCAACGCCTCAGCGACGGCCGCCGCCGCTCCCGGGGGCGCGCCCGCCCCGGCGCACAACAGTTCCGTGCGGTGTACGACGCGCGGAAGGGTTACCGGTACGGCGACCGTGTGCGGCACCCCGGTGGCAGCGGAGCGCGGGAGCAGGGTCAGGCCGTGACCGGCCGCGGCGAGGGCGGTGAGGGCGCGGACGTCGGTGCCCTCGTAGCGCAGGGCGCCGCGGAAGCCGTGGCCGCCGTTGGCGCCCCGGAGCTGGGTGAGCGGCAGGCCCGCGTCGGGGGCGTCGAGCCAGCGGGCGTCGGCCAGGTCGCCGAGCCGCAGGCCGGTGCGCCCGGCGAGCGGGTGGGTGTCGGGCAGGAGGACGCAGACCGGCTCCTCCCCCACGCCGTACGTGGTCAGCGGCGCCACGTCGGGCAGTCGCAGCGGGTCGCTGGGGGCGGCGAGGCCGTCGACGAGCCCGAGGTCCGCCGTGCCGGTGGCGACGGCCGCGGGGACCTCGTCGCGGGGCAGCACGCGCAGGGTCACGCCGGAGGCCGGGAGCGCGGCGAGGACACGGGGGCCGAGGGCGGTCGACGCGGCCGCCAGTGTCAGTTCGCGGTCGGGCGCGGCCGCCATCCGTACGACGTCCGCGCGGGCCGCCTCCAGCCGGAGCAGCAGCGGGCCCGCGTGTTCGAGCAGCCGGTCGCCGGCCGCCGTGGGCGCGACGGGGCGCCGGGTGAGCAGCGGTGCGCCGAGGTCCTGTTCGAGCGCGGCGATGTGCTGCGACACCGCCGACTGGGTGTAGCCCAGTGCGCGGGCGGCCTCGGAGAACGAGGCGAGGCGGGCGACGGTCACGTACGTACGCAGCAGGTGCGGGTCCATGCGGCACAGGATGCCGCACGGCATCAGCTCTGCTTATCGGAGGTCCAGCAATCATCGTTGGACGTGAAGTACGGGTCGCGCCCAGGATGAGGCCATGACGAACACCACTGCCCGGACGGCAAGGACGGCACGGCTCGCCCTGGTCGGGGACCGCTCCCCCAACGTCGCCTCGCACACCCGCGTGCCACTGCTGCTGGACGCCCTCGCCGAACGCGACCGGCTCGTCCTCGACGCCTACTGGATCCCTTCGCAGGACGCGGAGGCCGACGGTGCGGTGCACGGCTTCGACGCCGTGTGGGTGCTGCCGGGCAGCCCGTACCGCAGCGAGGCCGGTGTGCTCTCCGCGATCCGCACCGCGCGCGAGCAGGGCATCCCGTTCCTCGGCACCTGCGGCGGCTTCCAGCACGCGCTTTTGGAGTACGCCCGCCATGCGTGCGGACTGACCCGGGTCGCCCACGCCGAGAACGACCCCGACGCCGACGACTTTCTCATCGAACCCCTGACCTGCTCGCTGGCCGGCCACGAGGCGATGGTCAGGATCGAGGCGGACACGCTCGCCCAGTCGGTCATCGGCTCGGAGCGCACGGTCGAACGGTACTTCTGCGCGTACGGCCCCTCCCGCCACCTCGACACCCTGGGTGCGCATGGGCTGCGCTTCTCCGGGCACGACGAGGACGGTCACGTGCGGATCGCCGAACTGCCCGGCCATCCCTTCTTCCTAGCCACGCTCTTCCAGCCGGAGCTGTCCGGCGACGGCTCACGCCCGCACCCGGTCGTCCGGGCGCTGGCGCGAGCCGCGGCCGAGCACGCGGCCCGGAAGGTGCCCACGCGCGCGTAACCGCACGTGCCTGCGTGCTTACGTCAGCCTGTGTGCCCCTCCCCATGGCCGTCGTGGCCGCCGTGCCCGGCGCCGTGATCGAACTTCAGGGCCTCCGCGGGCATCACGACGAAGGGCCGCATCATGCCCATGTCCTCGTGCTCCAGCAGGTGGCAGTGGTACATGAACCGGCCGTAGGCGCCGTCGAACTTGCCCATGACGCGCAGCATCTGGTTCCCCGGCACCCGGAAGACGTCCTTGTGGCCGAGCTCGTTGGGCGCCAGCGGGATGGCGGTGCCCGCGTCGTACCGGATCGGGGCGCGGGTGCCGCCGACCGCGGGGTCGAAGCCCGAGACGTCGTAGGCGTCCCGGCCCAGCAGCTGGAAGTCGGCCAGGTGGATGTGCATGGGGTGGACGATCGGGGCGAGGTTGAGGAAGCTCCACTGCTCGTGGCTGCCCTCGGCGATGGTGAAGCCCAGGCCGTCGTTGAACGTCCGGGCCGTGCGCCGGTAGGTCTTCGTCCTCCCGTCCGGTCCGGTCACCTGGATGACGCCCTCGGTGGGGACCTGGATGTCGCCCGGGTCCTCGACCTCCGTCATCTCCCAGATCTCCGGGTGACCGCCGCCTCCCTTGGTGGCGGGCGGGGTGAGGACGATCAGCCGGTGGCCGTGCTCGATGTCGTGGGTGAGCCGGCGGAACGAACCCGAGAGCACCTCGGGCAGCTCGAAGGTGTCCTGCGCACAGCTCTCCCGGACCCGGAACTCCATGACCGCCGGATAGCGCACGTCACCGGCCGGGTCGGGCACCCCGGGCGGCTGGTTGCGGCCCTTGTTGACCAGACGGAGCCTCCGGCCCGCGAGAGAGCGGAAGTCGACGAGCAGATCGAACCGCTCGGCCGGCGCCGCGGCCAGCGTGGGCAGCGTGCCGTCGAAGTCGATCGGCACCGGGCGCGGCAGCAGCCCGCCGTCGCTGCCGATCTGGTGGACGATGCCCGGGACCGGGTTGTCGTCCTCGTCGACGAGGACGAGGTTGTAGATGCGCGCGTTGGACGCGTTGACCAGCCGGAAGCGGTACCAGCCGTCGTCCACCTCGGCATACGGCCAGATCCGGCCGTTGACGGTGGTGTACGGGCCGCTGAACGGGATGGAGACCGGCTTGCCCGTCTCCGGGTTCTTCTCCTGGACGATCACCGTCTTGTGCAGCAGCCGTCCGTTGAGCCGGCCGTCCTCGTCGGTGTCGAGGTTGCGGTCGGCGAGCAGCAGCGGGATCTCCCGCTCGCCGCGCGGCAGGCGCAGGGCGTCCTCCTCGTCGTCCCGGACGAGGTAGGTGCCGTACAGGCCCGTCATCACGTTCCACCGCGTGATGTTCATCGCGTGGTCGTGGTACCACCACTGCACCGCCTGGTGGTCGTTCGGGTACTCGGACAGCTGGGCGTCGCCGAAGCCGACCGCGTTGTCCGCCCAGCCGTCGTTGCCGCCGCCTGTCTGGGCGCCGTGCAGATGGGTCACCGACCAGGCGGGCAGGGCGGCGACGTCCTTGTCGGGCTCGACGCCCTCGCGGCCGGGCTCGGTGGTGGCGGGCGGACGGCCGTCCGTGCGCAGCGGCACCTCCACCGAGGTGACCGGGTACTCGCTGTCCTTGGGGATGCGGTTGGTCCAGGCGATCCGGACGCGCTGTCCGCGCCGCACCTCTATGGTCGGGCCCGGTACCTGCCCGTCGTACCCCCACATGAGGGTCGGCGGCAGCTGCGGGTGCAGGCGCACCCAGGTCGGGCGCAGGGCGATCTCGGTCTCGCGTAAGACGTCCTCGGAAGCGGGCCGCAGGACGGTGGGCACGGGCAGCGGGGCCAGGTACGGCGTGAGCTCGCCGCTCTCGGCCTTGCTGCCGCTGCCACTCGCGCGGTCGCTGTCGCTGTCCGTGAGCCTCTCGATGATGTCGGTCAAGGTCGAACACCCCCGTGTGTTCTCGTTGTCTGTTCCCCTCATCCCAGAAGACTCCCGGCGCACCGTCCAAGTTCCCTGAATATCCCGTTCCGCTCAGTGGCCGCTGTTACGTTCTGTGACATGACCGATGACGCGTTGCGGCTGCTCCAGGAGAACGCCCGCCTGGCCGAACTGGCCGCTTTCTCCTTCAACTTCGACATCGACCGTGCGGCCCACGGCCATGTCGAGGAGGTCCGCCTGGCCTCGGGCGGCCCGCTCGTCATAGTGGCGGGCGACGACACCGGCGGTACGTACTTCGTGTGCGCGGACGGCTCACTGCTGTACGCCGACTCGGAGGGCTCGGCCGGGATCATCGGATGCAGTGTCGACGAGGCACTGGAGATCATGATCGGTCTGGCGGAGGACGAGGACGAGAAGGTAGACGAGGAGGAATCCCTGCCGGGTCGTGGCCTCGAAGACGCGCGTGCCGAACTGCGTGCCGCGCTGGGCTTTCCCGAGCGCCCTCGCGCCGAGCTCGAAGCCCTGCTGCACGCCGCACTCCTGCGCACCGAACCCGACTTCGTGCTGCTGAACGGGATGGAGCACAACGCCTATGAGCTGCTGGACTCGTATCCGCGTCCACCCCTGTGGGAGTCGGTGCTCGCGAGCGGCCGGACCGACCTCGCCCGGTTGCGCGAAGGTGACCGTGAGGCCTGGGACTCGGTGGTGCGGGATCCCGTACGGCGTCGACTCGCTCTGCGGGCCGCACAGTTCGACCGTGCCGAGGGCGACCTGGAGCTGCTGCGGCATCTGTTGCGGCACGAGGCGGCGGCGTCGATGACGGACGAACTGCGACTCGCGGCCGTGCTGGTGGGGCTGCGCGGGGACACCGGCGACCTGCCGTTGCTCAACGAGGTGCGCGAGACCGACTTCGACACGGCGTGCGGCCTCGGCGGTATGCCGGAACCCGGCGCGGGCGCGGACGAGTTGGTGACGTGGGCTCGGGAGCTCGACGACTCGCTGTTCGGTGCGGACCCGGCGGACGAGCCTTTGAGCACCTGGACCGACCTGGCCCGGGACCAGGGCATGACCGAGCTCGCCAGAGTCACCCTGATCCGCGAACTGGACGAGATCGTCATGGACCAGAGCAGACTCCGCCGCCCCGACGCGCCCCGGACCCTCGCCACGGCCCCACTGCGCGCGCTCGCCCGTGACTTCGAGGAACTGGGCGACCGCACCCAGGCACTGCGCGCCCAGCGTCTGTACACCGCACTGCAGGAGAAGGCGTGGGACCGGATCTCGGCCCTTCTCGACCAGGCCCGTCTGGAGCGTGAGGACGGACAACCGGCACAGGCGATACGGAGCCTGGAGGCTCTGCGCAGCGTCCTGGTGGCACCCGGGGACGACTCCCTGCATCAGTGGCAGCGCGTGAACTTCGGTCGCTTCATCGCCGAGGAGCACTACCGTCTCGCCCACGCCCTGGCCGACGCGAACCTCCCCGACGAGGCCCGCGCGCTTCTCACGGCCGCGGACGCGATACTCGGCAAGCTCTCGGAGAACGCCGCGAACGGCGTACGAGAGCTCGCCGAGGAGACGGCCGCGCGGGTGCGGGAGATCAGCGAGATCAGCTGAGGACGGGTACGGCCGGCGCGCGGTCCGGCACGAAGCCGTGCGCGCGGCGGGCCAGGTACTCGGCCTTGTAGCGGTCGACCTTGCTGTGCCAGTTCAGGATGCCCGCCATCCAGTTCTGGAGGTCGACCACATAGTTCCGCATGATCTCCCTGGCCTCGTCCGAGAGGTCGAAGTCGTCGTAGACGATGGGCAGTTCGTGTGCGGCCACGTGCTCGAACTGCTGCATGCGCTGGGTCATCAGGTCGTGCACGACGGAGAGCGCGGTCGGATAGTCGATGCCGAAGAAGTTCTGCACGACGAGGATCGCGTTGTGGATCTCGCCCTCGTACTCGATCTCCTTCTGGTACGAGAAGACGTCGTTGAGGAGGCAGGCGTAGTCGATAGCGGCGTTCTCCAGGGAACGGACGGGTCCGCTGCGGTAGACCTCCGGTGGGACGGCGGGGCCGTGGCCCATCCGGCACAGGCTGAGGGTGAGGTCGGAGCCGAAGGTGGCGCGCCGCATCTCCAGGTAGTCGACCGGGTCGGGGATGCGGTTCTGGAGCTGGTTGGACAGCTCCCACACCCAGCTCTCGGTCATGTCGTCCACCGCGTCCTTGAGGAAACGCCGCTGCTCGGGGGTCATGGCCGCGGTCGTGCGCGCCCACAGGTCGATCAGGCCGCGTTCCATGGCGTTGAGCGGGAGGGTTGCCTGCTCACCGTCGACGGGCATGCACGCCGAGAGGCGCTGGGTGGTGACGCGGGCGGCGGCGAGGTCGCGGCGGTGGCCGAAGACGAGCGGGTAGTAGTCGTCGCCGTAGGTGCCCCAGGCGAGCCACTGGGAGCTGAGGTCGAGGGCCTCGGCTGTGGCGTCCGGGTCGAGACCGGCCGCGCACAGCGCGAGGTCGTAGGCGGCGAGTTTGTCCTCGTCCCAGACGCCCTCCTGGAGGATGCCCATCCGGTGCGACCACTCGGTCAGGCGGTGGCGGGCGGCGTCGAGATGCGGGCTGAGCTCCAGCTGGAAGGGCATGTAGAAGTCGGGGAGCCGGGACGGGCCGACCTTCTGGTACGGCATGTGCGTGTAGGCACGCAGGCGTTCGGCGCCGGCCGCCGCGAGCAGGGCGCCGACATCGGCGGCAGAGGTGCCGGGGCCGGTCGGGACCCGCCAGGGTGTGGTGGGCTCGGCGCGCTGGTTCATGTACCGGCTGGAGCGCAGATGCCATTCGTGGCCGCCCGACTGCCAGTCCTGCAACCCCTGGGTGTACGCGGCGACCGCGGCGACCTCCTGGGGGGTGAGCCCCTTCTCCAGCGCCACGGCCGGGACCTCGGTGAGGGCGGTGTGCTCGAACTGGTGGAGCCGTGAGGTGAGGACGTCGTTGACGGTGTCGGCGGCCTCCTGGGTGGTGCAGCCGAAGAAGGTCTCCAGGACCAGGACGCCGTTGCTGAGTTCCCCCTCGTCCTCGACCTCGCGCTGGTAGGAGAACAGGTCGTTGCGCAGGTGCACGGCGTCCGAGAAGGTCTCCATCAGGACCCTCAGCGGCCTCGACTCGGCCACGGACGCGGGCACTTCGGACGTCGCGTACTCCACCAGGCCCGACGACCAGGGGGCACCGCCCACCTTGCGGCGCATCTCGATGTACTCGACCGGGTTGGCGACCCGGCCCTCGTTGATGTTGGACAGCTCCCACAGGGACTCGTTCAGGAGGTGCTCGGTGGCCACGGAGAAGCGGCGACGCCAGTCGGCGGACATCTTGGGCACGGTGCGCGTCCACAGGTCGGCGAGGCCCGCCTCGACCGGGTTCTGCGGCTCGGGCATGGGGGTCGCCAGGTCCATCGGCATGAACAGGGGCAGCCGGTCCAGGTAGGCCTTGCCGCCGACGCGGTCCTGAGTGCGCTTGAAGATCTCCAGGAAGTGGTCGTCGAAGAAGAAGACCCACACGTACCAGTCGGTGATCAGGGAGAGCGCGGGGCCGTCGCATTCGGGATGGGTGTAGGCGCAGAGCAGGCCGTAGTCGTGCGCGTCCAGGTCGGCCTGCTCCCAGACCCCGGACCCTTCCAGCATGCCCATCTCGCGCGCCCATGTGGTCGAGTGGGCGCGTGCCTCGTCGACATGTGGGTTCAGCCGCGCGGGATACGGCATGTAGAAGTGCGGGAGTTCGAAGGGCTGCTGCGTCATGGCCGGGCCCTACCCCTGGGGTCCAAGTGCCATCCGTGGAGCGGCACATGATCACACCATCGCGTGAACCACCGGTGAATCCGGGAACTCGCCCCCGCCGCCCCTACCCGTCCCATCCCTTGAAGGGGCGGAGCCCCTTCAAGGGATGGGACGGGTAGGGGCGGC
>NZ_JAKEIP010000261.1 GCF_021474425.1 Streptomyces muensis
GTGGGTGGGTTCAGGGTTCATGTCCGGGTCAGAGTCCGTGCCGAAGAGGAGCCGACATGTCCGATGCCCAGGGCGGCGACACGCCGACCGAGCCCCCCGTACGCGAGCTGCGGCTGGTCGTCACCGCGGCCGATTACGACGAGGCGTTGCGCTTCTACCGGGATGTGCTGGGGCTGCCCGAGCGTGCCGCTTTCTCGTCGCCCGGCGGGCGGGTCACCATCCTCGAGGCGGGGCGGGCGACGCTGGAGCTGACGGACCCGAACCACGCGGAGTTCATCGACGAGGTCGAGGTCGGCCGACGGGTGGCCGGTCATGTGCGGGTCGCCTTCCAGGTGGACGACTCCACCGGCGTGACGGCTCAGCTGGCGGCGGCCGGAGCGGAGGTCCTCGCGGAGCCGACCCGCACCCCGTGGAACTCCCTCAATTCCCGCCTCGAAGCACCGGGCGCGCTCCAGCTGACCCTCTTCACCGAGCTGGGCGAGCAGGACGGGCAGGGCGATCAGGGCGATCAGGAGTCGTCCACGGAACGCGCGTAGACCCGCGAGGGCAAGGGGTACGGGCGGTTTCCGGGCGTCCTATCGGGAGCTTATTCGTCCGTTTCGGTGATAATTGGGGCATGAGTACAGCGACGTTTGTAGTAGCGGCCACGTCGAGTGAAGTACTCAACGTGATCGCCGCCTTCGCGGGTGGCCTGTTCATCGCCGGCGCACTGGTCTGGGCCGTGCAGCTCGGCATGCGGGTCCGTGATCGAGAGCTGCCCCGGCCCACGCCGGACGAGCAGCCGCATCTCCCCGACACCGGCCCGGTCCACGAGGAGCGCGAGCTCAGGGAGCCGGACGAAGTACCGCACGCGGAGGGCAGGGAACGGCTCCTGCCGCACGAGCTGCACCATGCGGGCAGCAGGCGCAGCGAGGACCAGCACCGCAAGCGCTGGCTGCCCGGAAAGAGCGGGTCCTTCGGCGGGGGCGGTCTGGGGCACGGCTGAGCCACCCCGGAAATCCGGGCGACGGCAGCGGCCCGCCGATGCCATCCTGCCCGGACCCGCACGCGCAGGCGTACGGGTCCGGGCAGGCGTGCAGGGGGCGGATTGAGCAGACGACGCTATGTGGCCAGGGGTGTCCCCGGCGGCTATCGCATCTGGGACAACCACGGTCGCCGTTTCTGGGGCGACCTCTACGAACTCTGCCCCGACGACCTGCTGACCGAGCTGAACGGCCGAAAGGACCCGGCGCGGATCAGCGATCTGCTGAGGCGCTACCGCGCGCTGAAGCGCTAGCGGCACCTCGTTCAGCGGCTACCCCCGTCCGCCTCCCGCGCCGCGCGCTCCAGTCGGCTTCGGTAGCTCTCCCACCAGGCCCGGTCGCCCTGCGGCAGATCCGACTTGCCCTTGCCGTACCCCACGCTTCCGTCGATGAGTTCGCGCACGATGTCGGCGTGGCCGGCGTGCCGCTGGCTGTCGGCGATCACGCGCACCATGAGGTGGTGCAGCGTCACCTCGCGTCGTTCCTCCGGCCACCACGGGACGTGCCCGGTCGCGTCGAGCGGCAACGCCGCGATGGTTTCGCCGGCGTGCTTCCAGGCCCGGCGGTACAGGCCGACGATCTCCTCCCGCGACTCCTCCGCGGTGGCCCACATCTCGGCGTTCGGTTCGGCGTCCTCGGTGTACCACCAGGGCGGTGGCGGCCCCTCGGTGAAGAACGGCCGCCCGAAGGTGTCGCCGAAGTAGCCGAGCTCCACCCCGGCGACATGCTTGACCAGCCCCAACAGGTTGGTGCCCGTGGGGGTCAGGGGGCGTCGGACGTCGTACTCCGAGAGCCCGTCGAGCTTCCACACGAGGGCGTCGCGCGCGTCCTGGAGATATCGGAGAAGGTCCGCTTTCGGGTCCGGTGCCATCATGCGGGCAGTCTGGCACCGAGCACTGACAGCGGACCTCCCCGACCGTTCCCCTGACTGCTTTCACGGGGAGTTCACATGCGTCCACTGACGCGCGGTGGTCGTTTCGTCGTGCCCGTCGGGCTCGCGCTCAGCCTGGCGACGGCCTGCGGCGACGGAGACGGCTCGGACGGGAGCCAGGAGGCAGCGCCCTCCCCCAAGGACGGCGGGAAGAGCACGGCGCCGGCCGTCAAGAGCCGGCGATGCCCGACATATCCACGGTCTTCCACGGAGCCGTGTACGGCGAGACCGAGAACGGCTCCGTGATCCTCGACGCCCGTACGGGCAAGGACAAGGCCTCGGGCGCCGGGGACGCGCCGAGCGCGGTGAACGAGTACGCCGGGCTGTTCGGGACGTCACTCGGCACGATCGAGGCCCATCGCGCGGTGGGCTAGGCCTGTCCGGCGGACCATGGGCGGACCCATGGTCCGATCGCCGGGCGCGCGGGAGTCCGCCGCGGGGCTCCCTAGGGCCGGCCGCCCCCGCGGTCCGACGCCGTACCCGTCCGCCGTTTCGCCGGGCCGTCCGTCGAGCCCGTCACGAGGATGTCGATCTGTTCGCTCGTCGCGCTCACGCCGTTGAGCGTCGCCGTCGCCTGGAGGCGGCCCGTGCCCGGCGCAAGGGCATGGCTCGGGTCGCACCACCAGACGCCGCTGGGCGCGGTGGTCGTCGCGCAGATCTCCTCTTCGCGGGCGTCGCGGACGGTGACCTGGGCGCCGGGATAGGCCGTCCCCACCATCTTGGGCCGCCCGCCGAGCGGCACGCCCGAGTGAGGGCGGGAGAAGGCCGGCGCGGGCAGGCCGACCGTCACGGTGCAGGTGCCCCGCTGCCGTACGGTGCCGTTCGCGTCGCGCAGGACCAGGGCGCAGTCGGGGAGCCGGGTGCCGGGCTCGGCGTCCGCGGGGACCGACAGGACGAAGGGGTACTTACGGTCCTTCCAGGCCACCGCTGCCGACCCCTGCGACCCCTCCGGCTCCTCCTCCGGCGCGTCGGCGGCAGCGGGCGTTCCCTCGAAGGTGTACGTCCCCGTACTCCCGCCCAGCGTCACCGATCCCCGGTAGCCGAGCCCCGTGAAGGGCGTCCCCGTCACGGTCGTCGTCGACGGTGCCGTCAGGGTCAGGACCGAGCCCGCGCCCAGCGGTGTCCCCGCGTAGCCGCCGACCTCGACGATGCCCTCCCGTCCGGGCTCGATGGTCGCGCTCGCCCACAGGTCGTCACCGCCGTAGGCCGTCCCCGGCGTGATCACCACGCCCGCGACGGCGAGCAAACCGAGGATCGTCGTCTTCCAGGACCTGCTCATCGTCGGCGGAGCTCCTCACACACGTCGGCGGCACCCCTGCCCGCGATTCTCGCGGCCGGCCCGGCGAACGGCGCGCTCCACTCCGCCGTACGGGACCGCCGCACCGTACGCACCACCCGTCCGGGCGCGGGCCGTCAGCCGATACGGGCGAACCACCGCCCCCTGAGCGTCGCTTTACGGAGCCGATGCCAAGTCAAAAGGTTTCCCGCGCCACGGATTCCGTACCTCCGTACGACCCCACCCGGCACCACACCACGCGACCACACCCACACGACCACCCGGCCACACAGGAGGAACCCACGGTGCGCATCACTCGCAAGGCGACCGGAACCCTCCTCGTGGGCGGCGCGCTGAGTCTCACGCTCGCCGCCCTGGCCTACCCCTCGATGCTCGGCTTCACCACCGTCGCCGCCGCACCGGACCGAGTCATCGCCCAGACCTCGGCCGGGCCGCTGACGGAGGCCGACCGGGACTTCGTGGTGAAGGTGCGGGCGGCGGGGCTGTGGGAGTACCCGGTGGGGCGGATGGCGCTGCAGAAGGGGACGACGGACGCGGTGCGCACGGCCGGGCGGCATCTGGTCTCCGGGCACGCCGCGCTGGACGCCACCTGCCGGAGGATCGCCCCGCGTCTGGACATCGCCCTGCCCAACCGGCCCAGCCCCCAGCAGCAGGGCTTCGTCGCGACGCTCGGCGCGGACAGCGGCAGGCAGTTCGACAGCGACATGGCGAACATCCTGCGCACCACGCACGGCCAGATCTTCACCACCATCGCCAAGATCCGCTCCACCACGCGGAACACCCTCGTGCGGCAACTGGCCGACCAGGCCAACGACACCGTGCTCGACCACATCTCGGTCATGGAGAAGACGGGGCTGGTCGACTTCGACCAGGTCCTGTTCCAGGAGACGACCCCGCCCAGGCTCCCGGCCGACGACACGACCCCGCCCCCGCCGACGCCGGGCGAAGCCCAGGTGACCCTGAAGCCCTGAGACGCCCGGGCACGCGCTTTCCCGCTGTGATGGAATCGTGATTGATCTTTGAACTTGCGTTGCGTTCCCGCAGGTTGACAGCGTTCTGCCGTCGCCCGACGATGTGCTCACGCTGTGGCGCATGTGATCGCTGTGACCGATGTGACCAAACGAGATCCATGAGCCCGGCGACTCTCTTCGACCACTCACCCCACGATGGGATACGCATGTCCATAGCGAGACGTGTCATCGCGCGACGCCTGTTGGGGACGGGCGCCGCGTCGCTCGCCCTCTGCGCGGCCACCGTCGCCTCCGCCTCCGGCGCCTGGGCCACCGGTTCGCACGGCGGCGACGGCTGGAAGACCGGGGGCAGCTACCAGCCCGGTACCGGTGCCGGTACCGAGACGGCCACCGATCGCTGCCAGTTCTCGCTCGACGGCTCGAACTTCCAGGACTCCGTCAAGGTCGACGACCAGAACCTGAAGGTCACCGACGACGGCAAGGTCCACGTCAAGGTCCGCGCCGCCGCCGACGCCACGACCTGCACCGCCTCGCTCGCCTCCTACCTCGCCCACGGCGCGACCTTCGCGACCTCCGGCGAGCAGGTCTTCGTCGACTTCGACACGGTCACGGTCAAGCCCGGCCAGACCGACTCCCTGGACATCGCCGTCCCGGACGCGGGCTGCTTCGCGCAGATCGACCTGTACCGGGGCGCGGTCAAGTTCGACGGCAAGCTCGCCGCGAACGACGGCTTCGAGCACGGCGACGTGCCCAGGGGCCCGGACCGTCCGGTCATCAAGGACAAGCTGATCGCGGCCTGGAACGGCGGCACGAAGGACTGCACGAGCGAGCCCCCGGCCACCGAGGAGACCCCGACCCCGGAGGCCTCCGAGTCGACGACTCCCCCGGCGCCCGGCCCCAACGGCGGCGGCGACAACCTCGCGGAGACCGGCGGCAGCAGCGCGACCGGCCCGATCGCCCTCGGCGCCGTGGTGCTGGTGGCGGGCGGCGCGGCGTTCGTCGTGGTGTCGAAGCGGCGGCGTACGGCCCGCTCCTGACCCGATGGTGAAGGTGAACGCCCCGGTCGACGCCGGGGCGTTCGCGTGTACGCGGCGGAGTGACCGTGATCCCAGGGCCCCTGCCCTAGTCGCCCTCCACCGCCGTGAGCCACAGCTTCACGTACCGCTCGACGTCGACGTCCAACCCGACGTCCACCAGGGACAGTTCGCGCTCCCCCTCGTGGATCTCCGACTCGCCGGGACGCGGACGGCGGTCGACGACGGTCTGACCGCGCGTGGCGCCCGGGGCCAGGCTCACCTCGACCGGGAGCAGCTCGGTGGTCAGGCCCCCGGGGTCGACGACCGCGCAGACCGCGCCCGCGTCGCCGAGACCGCCCGTCGGGGTGGGGTCGCCGGAGGTGGCGGGGTCACGGTGGGCGAGCAGTTCACCGGCCAGCCGCAGCCGGGGCTGCGCACTCTCGCGCAGCCGCTGGACGTCGGCCGCCGGGACGAGCACCCGCTTGAAGACGTCCAGCCCGTACATCGTGATCGGCACCCCGGCGGTGAGCAGCACCGCGGCCGCCTCCGGGTCGTGCCACACGTTGAACTCGGCGACCGGCGTGGCGTTCCCGGTGGCCACCGCACCGCCCATGAACACGATCCGCTCGATATTGCGCACCACCTCGGGGTGGGTACGCAGCAGCAGCGCGATGTTCGTCAGCGGCGCCATCGGGATCAGCGTCACCGGGCGCGGTGACGCCAGGATCTCGCGGCGCAGCAGCGTCACCGCGTCCACGTCGACCGGCACCCGGGTCGGCGCGGGCAGCCCCAGGTCGCCCATCCCGTCCTCCCCGTGCACATGCCGTGCCGACCGGGCGGGCTCGATCAACGGCCGCTCGGCGCCCCGCGCGACGGGGATGTCACCGGCCCCGGCCTGCTCCAGCACGGTCAGGGTGTTGCGTACGACGCCGTCCACGTCGGTGTTGCCCGCCACACAGGTGATGGCGCGGACGTCGAGCCCCGGATGGCGTACGGCGAACAGCAGCGCCAGAGCGTCGTCGACACCGGTGTCGCAGTCGATGATCACCGGGATGGGCTGCCCTTCGGCGTCGGTCACGGCGAGGCTCCTCACACGGGTGCGGTGGCGGTTCTGCGGTGGCGGGTTCTACGGACCCGACCTTACGGTGTCGTACAGGTGGAGTGCGTCGCCGTATGGCGTCGCCGTGCGGCAGCGTGCGCGCGGCGTCATGCGGCGTCTCCGTCCCACAGCGCGAGGCCGCGGGCCGCGGCCCGGGCGGCGATCCGGTCCACCAGCTCGGCGCCCGGCACGACCCCGGGCCTGCGCCCGTCCCGCAGCCGTACGGCCACGAGGTCACCTGCGGCCTCGGCCTCCCGTTCCCCGATGACCGCCTGATACGGCACCAGGCGTGCCGCGCGGACGCGGGCGCCCAGGCTGCCGTGCTCGGGGCCGGCGAGTTCGGCGCGCAGACCCATTCGGCGGGCTCCTCGCAGCAATTTCTCCGCCGGCCCGGTCTGGGCCTCCGCCACCGGGAGGATCAGCAACTGCACGGGGGCGAGCCAGACCGGGAACGCCCCGCCGTGCCGCTCGACGAGATGGGCGACGGCTCGTTCGACGCTGCCGATGACGCTGCGGTGGACCATGACCGGGCGGTGTTTCGCCCCGTCCGGGCCGATGTAGTGCAGGTCGAAGCGTTCGGGCTGGTGGAAGTCGATCTGGACGGTGGAGAGGGTGGCCTCGCGGCCGGCCGGGTCGGCGATCTGCACGTCGACCTTCGGACCGTAGAACGCGGCCTCCCCCTCGACGGCCTCGTACAGCACGCCGGAGGCGTCGAGGGCCTCGCGGAGCAGGGCGGTGGCGCGCGCCCACAGCTCCGGGTCGGCGACGTACTTCCCGCCCTCGCCCGGGAGCGAGAGACGGTGCCGTACGGCCCGGATCCCCAGATCGGCGTAAGCCCGGCCGATGAGTTTCAGGGCGGCGCGGGCCTCGTCGACCGCCTGGTCCAGGGTGCAGAAGACATGGGCGTCGTTGAGCTGGATGGCCCGCACCCGGGTGAGCCCGCCGAGGACGCCGGACAGCTCGGAGCGGTACATGCCGCCCAACTCGGCCATACGGAGGGGTAGTTCGCGGTAGCTGTGGGCTCGGGAACGGTAGATCAGGGCGTGGTGGGGGCAGAGACTGGGCCGCAGGACGACCTGCTCCGCACCCAGCTCCATCGGCGGGAACATGTCGTCGCTGTAGTGGTCCCAGTGCCCGGAGATCTCGTACAGCTCCCGCTTGCCGAGCACGGGCGAGTACACATGCCGGTACCCGGCCCCCCGTTCCACCTCCCGGATGTACTCCTCCAGGGTGTGCCGTACGACGGCCCCGTCGGGCAGCCAGTACGGCAGCCCGGCGCCCATCAGGGGATCGGTGCCGAAGAGGCCGAGCTCGCGGCCGAGGCGGCGGTGGTCGTGGTGCATGGCTGCTCCTCCGGATGAAGGGACGAGCACCCACACGCCGAAGCCCCGGGGCACTCGCCCCGGGGCTTCGTTCTTCGCTCAGGTGTCAGCGCGGCGCCGGGACGGGGTCCGGCGTCGTCGTGAGAGACGGGTTGGCGCGCTGCATGGGCCGACGGTAACAGGGAGTGGAGGGGGAAGTCCCGGTGTTTTAGGCCCAGGGGCGCGTGAGGCCAATGCCGTGGTGATCAGGGGGCGTTCGGTCGCGCGGCGCGGCTAGCATGGATTTCACCAGCAGATCGCGGGGCACGCGTGCGCGGGCCGAACGTCTGGTGATCGCTCCGAAGGGGACGGCGGCATGACCGAGCAGGCCATCTACCGGCACTTGCGCGAGCTGCGCGAGCACTTCACTCCGCCGCCCGGCTTCACGTACCCGGAGATCAGCGACGGCACCCTCGTGATGATGATGAGCCCGCGCCCGCGTCACCAGGTCACGGCCTCCGACGTGCGTGACCAACTGGTGTCGCAGCTGCCGAAGGGCATGGGTGCCTTCGAAGCCACCGACACCGACGACGACTCCCTCGGCAAGCTGCGGGTCCCGGACATCATCGTCACCTCCCGCGAGGCGATGCTGACCGATGATCCGCTGGACCCGCGCGAGATCCTCCTGGCCATCGAGATCGTCTCCCCGTCCAACCCGAGCAACGACTACGAGGCCAAGAGCCGCGACTACCCGGCGATGGGCATCGCGCACTACCTGATCCTCGACCCTCGTGACGGCACCTGGACGTACCAGTGGGGCATCGACACGTGCGGGGGAAGGCCCGCCTACGGGAACCGGCTCCGCAAGCAGCCCTATGGGACCCCGCTCGCCATCGGCACCGAGCTGGGCACCTGGAAACTCGACACGAGTGAGCTGCCGCTGTACACCCGCAAGGACATGATGCTGAGCCCGGAAACCGACGCCGGCTGATCAGTCCCCGTCACCCGGACGGCCCGGCGCACTGGTGGTCGCCCCCGTGGGGTGGTGCCTTAAGAACACGTACCCGATCTTGAGCGCACCGCCGACCCCAGCCCAGGAGGCCCCGCGATGCCCCGTACCCCGGTCCGCGCCGCCCTCGCCGCGGCGCTCTGCGCGGCGACCCTGCTGACCGCGTCCGCCTGCGACACCGTCGCCGGCCTGGGGAGACCGGCGTCGGCCGTGCGCGGGCACTCCTCCGCGGCCAGCCCCAGCGCACCGGCGACCCCCGCGGCCGCGCCCACCCTCACCGAGGCACAGGCCCAGGCCGCGCTGATCAGTGAGGCCGATCTGGGCGAACCGTGGGTCGCCACGGACGGGTTCGCGACCTGGCGGGAGTCCATGCTGAAGGCGGGCACAGAGGCGGCCGAGGCGGAGTGCGGGAAGCTGCTCGACGCGCTGTACGCCGAGGAACTCCTCGGGCCCGACGCCACGACCCGCGCGTCGGTCGGGCTGGACGACCTGTACGACGAGGCCCAGCTGCGCTACCAGGTCGTGGCGCACACGCCCGACGCCGTGGACGGGACGTTGGCCTGGCTCGAGAGCATGCCGCGCGAGTGCGGCGAGTTCACGGCGACCGCGGGCGGCGGGCAGATGGCCGTCCAGGTCACCGGCGCCGAGATGCCGGAGGCCGGCGACGCCCGGCAGGGCCTGCGGCTCGTCCTGCGCGCGGTCTCCGAGTACGACGACGCCCCCGTCCTCACCCTCCATGTCGCCGTCGTCCGCGTGGGCGACGACGCGGTCGTCCTCACCAACGGCGGCCTGGGCGAGGTATCGGGCGACGCCACCTGGGCGGCCGTCGAACTGGGCGCCCACCGCCTCACCGAGGTCAGGAAGCGGGGCAGGGCGGAGATCTGACCGAGCACGAGGATCAGGTCAGGGTCAGGGTGGCTAACCCAGGCGGTCCACTGCCTCCTTGGCCTCCTTCAGGCCCGCTCCCGTGATCTCCCGGTAGACCTTGATCGCCTGGATCTTCTTGTCGGTCCGCACGAGCGAGACGACCTCGCCCATCCGGGGGTCCTCGCCGTTCAGGCCCAAGTGCTCCAGGACCAGGTCGAGTTTGCGCTCGACACGGGCAACTCGCTGATCGGCCTGGGAAATCCTGCTCTGGATGGTCATGATGCCCCAGAAGGCGGCGAGCACGAGGAAGAGAACCGCTATGTCCATGGGCGGTGATCCTACGTGCCGGTAATGCCGCGTCCGCTGCCCGGCCCTCTGCGCTCGGCTACCGCTCGTCGAACCGCAGCCGGTGCTCCACCACGTCCCGCGCCACGTCCACCGCCGTGCGCGCGTGCGCGTACGCGTGCGCCCGCAGCCGTGCCAGCGCCTCGTCCGTACCGACACCCAGCTGGGCCATGATCATGCCGGTGGCCTGGTAGACCTGGTCCTGGTCGGTGGCGAGGCCGCTGAGCCACCGTTCGTCCCCCGGTTCGCCCGCGTCCTCCACCCGCGGCAACGCCATCAGCGCCACGGTCATCATCCCGGCCACCACCCGCGCCGTCCGCAGGTCCCGGTCGGTGAGGTCGCCGGGGGTGTCGCGGTAGAGGTCGAGCGTGCCCACGCACACCGTCTCGTTGCCGAGCGGCATCGAGTACACCGCCCGTACCCCGACGGCCGTGGCCTCCTGGGCGAAGACCGGCCAGCGCAGCACGTCCTGCCCCGCCGTCAGATCGCAGGCGAACACGGGGACTCCGCTCGCCGCGGCGCACTGGCAGGGCCCGTCGCCCAGGGTGGCCTGGATCTC
Source organism: Streptomyces muensis (assembly GCF_021474425.1). GTDB lineage: Bacteria > Actinomycetota > Actinomycetes > Streptomycetales > Streptomycetaceae > Streptomyces > Streptomyces muensis. Next base: position 10,418 of record NZ_JAKEIP010000261.1, read on the forward strand.
GGTGACATACGCGGCCCGCGCACCGCTCGCGCCCAGTTGTACGGGCATGCCGTCGCTGTGCAGCGACACGCTCGCGCCGGTCACGGGCAGCAGCTCCACGGCGACATCGCACAGCCGCGCCGGGATCTCGCCGGGACCGGCCCCGCGTACGCCTTCGGCGATGGCGTCGGCGGCACCGGCTCGCTGTCGTCCCCGCTCGTCACGATGATCGTCTTCGGGCCGCACGGCAGCCTCCTCATCACGAGAGCGGCCTGCTGATTCCGGCTGACCAACGGCCCCTCAACCGCTCGCCCCGGACGACGCCCGACTACCCGTGAGCCGCACCTCAAAACCCCGGCACCCCGTCGTCACCGCATTCCTAGCGGCGCACCTCGTAGGGGTTCGCCGGCTGCCCGATCCGCCGCACCCCGGTGGCGTCCAGCACCGGCGGCCAGGCCTCGTCCGTGCCCAGCTCGCCCTCGGGGTGCCAGGTGCCGGTGACGGTGACCCAGGCGTCGGCGGGCGGTGCGTCGGCGTCCGCGCCGCGGATCTCGACCTTGCTGGTGGTGGCGTCGGCGGCGCAGCAGGCGACGAGGAGGCGGGTGACGTACCAGGTGCCGTCGGCGTCGCGGGTGACGAAGCCGGTCAGCCGTACCGTACGTCCCGCCAGCGACCGTCCGCTGTCGTAGATCGCCCGTGAACCGAACTCCGCCAGCGTCAGCTCCACCGGGTTCCCGGCCGGCAGCGCGGGGAAGCGCCCGACGCCCTGCGCCGCACGCTGCGCCGCCTCGCGTTCGGCGCTGTAGGAGCCGAGGGCGGGGGGCGGGAAGAGGAGGAGGGCGAGGG
>NZ_JAKEIP010000262.1 GCF_021474425.1 Streptomyces muensis
GGGCCGGGGGCCGAGCTCTTGGCGGGTTCGCCGGCCTTCTGAAGGAGACCAGGACACTCATGAACACCGCTGAACTCGTCGAACTGGCCCAGCAGTTGCGCGTGGACAGTGTGCGTGCCGCCGACGCCGCGGGATCCGGGCATCCGACGTCGTCGATGTCCGCCGCGGACCTGATGGCCGTACTCCTCGCGGAGCACCTGCGCTACGACATCGACCGTCCCGCCCACCCCGGCAACGACCGCTTCGTCCTCTCCAAGGGACACGCCTCGCCCCTGCTGTACTCCGCGTTCAAGGCCGCGGACGCCATCGAGGACGGCGAGCTGGTCACCTTCCGCAAGCTCGGCAGCCGGCTCGAAGGGCATCCGACGCCGAGGCAGCTGCCGTGGGTGGAGACCGCGACCGGCTCGCTCGGACAGGGGCTGCCGATCGGCGTCGGCATCGCGCTGGCCGGGAAGCGGCTGGACCGGAGCGGGTTCCGGGTGTGGGTGCTGTGCGGGGACAGCGAACTCGCCGAGGGATCCGTGTGGGAGGCCGCCGAGCACGCGGCGTACGAGCATCTGGACAACCTCACCGCGATCATCGACGTGAACCGGCTCGGCCAGCGCGGACCGACCCGGCACGGGCACGACCTCGACGCCTACGCCCGCCGCTTCCAGGCCTTCGGCTGGCACACCGTCGAGGTCGACGGGCACGACGTGGACGCCATCGACCGCGCCTACGGCGAGGCCCGCTCCACCGTCGGACAGCCCACCGCGATCCTCGCCCGCACCCTCAAGGGCAAGGGCGTCGCAGCCGTCGAGGACCGTGAGGGACTGCACGGCAAGCCGCTGCCGGACGCCGACGAGGCCATCGCCGAACTCGGCGGACGGCGCGACCTGCGGGTCCGGCTCCACGAACCGCCCGCCACCCGCATGCTGCACGCCGTACGCGCCGGACACGTCGAACTGCCCCGCTGGGACAAGGGCGAGGAGGTCGCCACCCGCAACGCCTACGGCGAGGCGCTCGCCGCGCTCGGCACCGGACGCGGTGACATCGTCGCCCTCGACGGCGAGGTGAGCGACTCCACCCGCGCCGAGTTCTTCGCCAAGGAACACCCCGACCGGTTCTTCGAGTGCTACATCGCCGAGCAGCAGATGGTCGCCGCGGCGGTGGGGCTCGCGACCCGCGGCTGGGTGCCGTACGCCTCCACGTTCGCGGCCTTCCTCACCCGCGCCCACGACTTCGTGCGCATGGCGTCCGTCAGCGGCGCCGGCGTCAACCTCGTGGGCTCGCACGCGGGCGTCGCGATCGGGCAGGACGGGCCGAGCCAGATGGGCCTGGAGGACCTGGCGATGATGCGGGCCGTGCACGGCTCGACCGTGCTGTACCCGTGCGACGCCAACCAGACCGCCCGGCTCGTCGCCGCCATGGCGGACCTGGACGGCGTCCGCTATCTGCGCACCTCGCGCGGCGCGAGCCCGGTGATCTACGGCCCCGACGAGGAGTTCCCGGTCGGCGGCAGCAAGGTGCTGCGCTCCGGCGGCCGCGACCGGCTGACCGTCGTCGCGGCCGGCGTCACCGTGCCCGAGGCGCTCGCCGCCGCCGACGCCCTGGACCGCGAAGGCATCCAGGTCAGGGTCGTCGACCTGTACTCCGTCAAGCCCGTCGACCGGGCCACCCTGCGCCGGGCCGCCGAGGAGACCGGCTGTCTGCTCACCGTGGAGGACCACCACGAGGAGGGAGGCCTCGGCGACGCCGTCCTCGACGCGTTCCTCGACGGGCGCCCGGTGCCGCGCCTGGTGCGCCTCGCCGTCCGCGGGATGCCCGGCTCGGCCTCCCCGGACGAGCAGTTGCACGCCGCGGGCATCGACGCCGCGTCCATCGCCGCCGCCGGGAAGCTGCTGGTGGAGGAGGCGGTCGTACGGTGACCGGCGGCGGTGACCATACGAAGCGGGTGCGGGCGGGGCGCCGTACCGTCGAGGTCAAACGCGTCGACAAGGTGCTGTTCCCCGGTGAGGGTGACGGTGACGGGAGCGCGAAGGAGTACACCAAGGGCGACCTCGTCGACTACTACCGGTCCGTCGCCGAGTTCATGCTGCCGCACCTGCGCGGCCGCCCGCTGATGCTGGAACGCCATCCCGACGGCGTCGGCGGACCGCGGTTCATGCAGAAGAACACCCCCGAGCACTACCCGGACTGGATCACCCGGGCCGAGGTCGCCAAGGAGGACGGCACCGTCCTCCACACGGTCTGCGACGACGCGGCGACCCTCGTCTACCTCGCCGACCAGGCCTGCCTCACCCTGCACCGCTGGCTGTCACGCACGGACCGGGTCGACTTCCCCGACCGGATGGTCTTCGACCTCGACCCGGCCGAGGACGACTTCGAGCAGGTGCGGGAAGCGGCCGGTCTGCTGGGTGGGTTGCTCGACTCGTTGAAGCTGCCCTCGGCGCTGATGACGACCGGGTCGCGCGGCCTGCACGTCGTCGTACCGCTGAAGGGGGAACAGGACTTCGACGAGGTACGCGAGTTCGCCCGGGACGTCGCCGACACCCTCGTCGACGCCCACCCGGACCGGCTCACCACCGCGGCCCGCAAGAAGGACCGCGGTGACCGCCTCTACCTGGACGTGCAGCGCAACGCCTACGCCCAGACCGCGGTCGCGCCCTTCACCGTGCGCCCCCGGCCGTGCGCCCCCGTGGCCACGCCCCTCACGTGGGCCGAGCTGGACGACCCGGACCTCGACGCCCGCCGCTGGACCATCGCCGACGCCCTGGACCAGGCCCGCACCAACCCCTGGGCGGGGGTGATGAGCCGTCCCCGCGCCCTGGGACCCGCCCGGCGCAGGCTCGACGCGCTCAGTGGCTGACACACACGAACTCATGGGTTTGGCAGGCGACTTCCGGGCCACTCGCCGTGGGAGGCGCCCATGACTGATGCACAGAACTCACACAAATCATCCAGACCACGACAGGGCGGGGCGGACGACATGCCGACCCCCATGGAGGTGCTGCGCCAGGCGCGCGCCCAGCTCGCCGAACTCACCGGCAAGGCCGCGGAGACGGTGTCCTCGTTCGAACGGACCGAGGACGGCTGGGTGTTGGAGATCGAGGTCCTGGAGCTGGCCCGTGTCCCCGACACGATGAGTCTGCTGGCGAGCTACCAGGTGGACCTCGACCGGCAGGGACAGCTCACCGGCTACCGGCGGGTCCGCCGCTACGAACGCGGACGCTCCGACGCACCCCGGCCAGGCGGCCGATAGACCGCCCGCCCACGCCCGTCACACCATCACCGGACAAGGAGGAACGGCCGGCATGACCGTTGTCCCGGCACAGCAGACCGGACGCGGAGGCGGCAGCAGCGGCCTCTACGACGTCCTGGAACTCGTCCTCGACAGGGGGCTCGTCATCGACGCGTTCATACGGGTCTCCCTCGTCGGCATCGAGATCCTCAAGATCGACGTACGGGTCGTCGTCGCCAGCGTCGACACCTATCTCCGCTTCGCCGAGGCCTGCAACCGCCTCGACCTGGAGGCCGGCCCGCGCAAGGACCCGGGCCTGCCCGACCTGGTCGGCGAGATCACCGAGTCCGGCGCGCACGGCAAGTCCAAGGGCGCGCTGTCCGGAGCCGCCGAGACCATCTCCGACGCCTTCAAACAGGCCCGGGACGAACGCGACGAAGGAGAGCGCGAACAGCCCAAGCCGCGCGCCCGCAAGTCCACCACCGCTCGCCGGAAGGAGGGGCAGGAGTGAGCACGTACGTGTACGGCATCACCGCGAGCTCGCACCCCTCCCTCCCCAAGGCCGTGGGCGGCGTCGGCGACCCGCCGAGCCCGGTGCGCGTGCTGAAGCAGGGCAGCCTGGCCGCGCTCGTCAGCGACGCCCCCGAAGGGCTGCGCCCCAAGCGCAGGGAACTGCTCGCCCACTCGAACGTGCTCGCCGAGGCCGGCGCCACCGGGTGCGTGCTGCCCATGCGGTTCGGGAGCATCGCCCCCGACGACGACGCGGTCACCTCGGTCCTCGCCGAGCGCGCCGAACACTACGGCGAACGCCTCACGGCCCTGGACGGCAAGGTCGAGTACAACATCAAGGCCAGCCACGCCGAAGAGGCCGTGCTGCACCGCGTACTGTCCGAGAACCCGGAGATCCGGACCATGACGGAGTCCAACCGGCAGGCCGGCGGCGGCACTTACGAGGAACGGCTGCGGCTCGGCGAGATGGTGGTCGCCGCGGTCAAGGCCCAGGAGGCCGAGGACGCGACCGACGTCCAGCACACCCTGGAACCGGCGGCGGACGCGGTCAGCGTCGGCCCCGACTCCTCCGGCTGGCTCGCCAACGTGTCGTTCCTCGTGGCACGCGACGGGGTCGAGACCTTCCTCGCGGCCGTCGAGCAGCTCCGCAAGGACCACCCGCACCTCGAACTGCGCGTCAACGGCCCGCTGCCGCCCTACAGCTTCGTCGATCCCGGCCCGTCCGAACCCGCGGGGTCCATGACCGGCATGGAGGGCGCCGGGAGCGTGGACAGGACCGAGGAGTGACGCCGTGGGGCTGATCGGAGAAGTGGTGCTGCTGCCGTTCGCCCCGGTGCGCGGCAGCGCGTGGGTGATCAGACAGGTCCTGGAGGAGGCGGAGCGCCTCTACTACGACCCGGCGACCGTGCGCAGCGAACTGGCCGCGTTGGAGGAGCAGTTGACGGCTGGTGAGATCGACGAGGACGAGTTCGACCGCCGGGAGGACGAACTCCTCGACCGGCTCGAGATCGCCCTCGCGCACGGCACGGGCAAGTGAGGGGACGGCACGATGAACCGAGTGGGACTCGGCCTCGCGGTTGGGGCCGGATACGTCCTCGGACGTACGAAGAAGTTGAAACTGGCGTTCGCCGTCGGCACGTTGGTGGCCGGCAGGCGAATGCGGCTGAGCCCGCGGGCGCTCGCGGACCTGGTGTCCGGACAGCTCCGGAACGACCCGCGGTTCAAGGAGCTCGGGGACCAGCTGCGCGAGGACCTGCGCGGTGTCGGCAAGGCGGCGTCCGGCGCCATGGTCGAGCGGCAGCTCGACGCGCTCGCCGACCGGCTGCACGGGCGTACCGCACAGGTACGTGACCAACTGGCCGGGGTGACGCCCGAGGTGCCGGACCTCAGCCCCGACGACGAGGAGCCGGCGGAGCCGCGGGACGCGGACACCGAGGAGGAGCCCGAGGAGGAGTCCGAGGCGCAGGAGGAGCCGCGCCGGAAGAAGGCGGCGAAGAAGGCCCCGGCCAAGAAGGCACCCCCGCCCGCCAAGAAGACGGCGGCGGCCAAGAAGGCCGCGGCCAAGAAGACGGCAGCGGCGAAGAAGACGGCGAGCAGGAAGCCCGCCGCCAAGAAGACGGCGGCCGCGACGCGCGGAGCCGCCCGTGGTGCACGCTCCCGGCTGCCGAAGGGCGGTGACGAGCGATGAGCGACACACTCGGCGGCATGGCCCGCAGCGAGGCCGCCGACCGGCTCAAGGCCGAACTGCGCGAGTACCTCGCCGCCCAGGCCACCCGGCTGCTGACCGGCGCAGGCCACAAACTCGGCGAGGCGACCGTCAGGCTCACCGACGTCGCCGAGGGCCGCAGCCCCGGCTTCGCCCGGCTCGCCCTGGACGGCGGCCGCAAGCTCGCCGAGGGCAAGGGGCCGCTTCGCGGCGCGCTGGAGCTGGGCGCCGCACGCGCCAGGGACAACGTGACCGAAGCGCTGAAGAACCTCGGCGGCAGGGGCAGGCGCAAGGGCGGGGCGGGCAGCAGGCCCACCGTCATCATCGAGTACGTCGATGTCGGCGTCCCCCTGCGCACCGCGTACGACCAGTGGACCCGTTACCAGGACTTCAGCACCTTCGCGAAGGGCGTGAAGAGCGCGAACCGCGCCGACGACACGACCTCCGACTGGCAGCTGAAGGTGTTCTGGTCCAACCGCAGCTGGAAGGCGCACACCACCGAACAGGCCCCCGACGACCGCATCGCCTGGACGTCCGAGGGCGCCAAGGGCACCACGAAGGGCGTCGTCTCCTTCCATCGGCTCGCCGACAACCTCACCCGCGTCCTGCTGGTCGTCGAGTACTACCCCAAGGGCCTCTTCGAGAAGACCGGCAACCTCTGGCGCGCCCAGGGCCGCCGCGCCCGGCTCGACCTGAAGAACTACGTCCGCTTCGTCACCCTCAAGGGAGCGGCCGAGGACGGCTGGCGCGGTGAGATCCGCGACGGCGAGGTCGTCCGCAGCCACGAGGACGCGGTCGCGGAGGAGGACGAGGAGGCGTACGAAGGAGGGGAGGAGGAAGACGGAGCCTCCGCGTACGCGGAGGACGAGAACGAGGAGTACCCGGACGGTGACGCGGAGTACGCGGACGAGGAGGGTGAGGAACCGGAGGGCGAGTACGAGACCGAGACCGAGGAGGAGTACGCGGACGACGAGCCCGAGTACGCGGCTGAGGACGAGCCCGATGAGGAGCCCGAGCCCGAGGCCGAGTACGCCGGTGGCGGGAGGCGCCGATGACGACGCCCGGGCGGCTGCCCCAGCCCTACGGCCACGACAGCGGCGCCAATCTCGCCGACATCCTGGAGCGGGTGCTCGACAAGGGCGTCGTCATCGCCGGCGACATCCGGATCAACCTGCTCGACATCGAACTCCTCACGATCAAGCTGCGGCTCGTCGTCGCCTCCGTCGACAAGGCGAAGGAGATGGGCATCGACTGGTGGGAGGACGACCCGGCGCTGTCGACCCGCGCCCGCCGTGACGAACTGGCCCGGGAGAACGCCGAGTTGCGCGAACGGCTGGCCCAGCTGGAGCCCGCCCGCGGACAGGAGGAGGCCTCATGACAGGACTGCGCTACGTCTACGCCATCTGCCGCCCCTTTCGCTCCGCCCTGCAGCGGCAGCTGACCGGGGTGGCCGGATCGCCGCCCAAGCAGCTGACGCACCACGGTCTGATCGCCGTCGTCAGTACGGTGCCCGAGACGGACTTCGCCGAGGAGCCGCTGCGCGCCCACCTGGAGGACATGGAGTGGCTCACCACCACGGCCCGCGCCCACCAGCAGGTCATCGACGCACTCACCGTCGTCACCACCCCGCTGCCGCTCCGGCTCGCCACCGTCTTCCGGGACGACAGCGGCGTACGGACCATGATCGAGGCCCGTGAGGACGACTTCCGACGCGTCCTCGACCGGCTGGAAGGGCGCGTCGAGTGGGGCGTGAAGGTGTACGCCGAGCCGGAGTCCGCGCAGGCGGCGGGGCCGGAGGAGGGGGCAGAGGGCGCGGAGGGCGGCCGGACCGGGGGCGCGGCCGTGTCCGGTCGCGACTATCTGCGTCAGCGGCGCATGCGGACGCGGGCCCGTGAGGACGTGTGGCAGAAGGCCACCGCGTTCTCCGGCCGGCTGCACGAAACGCTCTCCGCCTTCGCCGAGGATTCCCGGCTGCACGCCCCGCAGAGCGCCGCGCTTTCCGGCGCGTCCGGACAGAACATACTGAACGCCGCCTATCTGGTGCCCCGTGCGGAATCCGAGGAATTCGTGGAACTGGTGGACCGGGAGAAGGACGACGCCCCCGGAATCCGGGTCGAACTCACTGGACCCTGGGCGGCCTATTCGTTCACCGGGGAGTTCGCGGAGGAACCGGAGGTGGAACCGTGACCGCCGTCGAACGCCGCGAGATCGCCCTCGTGGACCTGCTCGACCGGCTGCTCGCCGGGGGCGTCGTCGTCACCGGGGACATCACTCTGCGGATCGCGGACGTCGACCTCGTCCGGATCGACCTGAACGCCCTGATCAGCTCGGTCGGCGAGCAGGTCCCGTCGCCCTGGGGGGAACCGGCGTGACCTCTTCGCGCAACCGACTGGACCTCGACCCCGACACCGTGGAACGCGACCTGGTGAAACTCGTCCTGACCGTCGTGGAACTGCTGCGCCAGCTCATGGAGCGCCAGGCGCTGCGCCGCTTCGACACGGGCGACCTGAGCGAGGAGCAGGAGGAACGGATCGGGCTCACGCTGATGCTGCTGGACGAGCGGATGACCGAGCTGCGTGAGCGCTACGGGCTGCGGCCCGAGGACCTGAACCTGGACCTCGGGCCGCTGGGGCCGTTGCTTCCCCGGGAGTGAGAACCAGTCCTTTCCCAGGAGTGAGAACCAACCCTTTCCCGATATCGAGAACTAACCCGGATTCACCATCGATACCAGCGCCCCCGGCCTCCTGCCGCGGTGGTGCCGCGCATCACGAAACCCAGGAGCCACAGCACGAGAACCACGACCGCGATCCACCACAGTGCCTTCAGTGCGAATCCGGCGCCGAAGAGAATCAGAGCCAGCAGCAGCACGAGCAGAATAGGAACCATAGTTTTTGACCTCCTGCTCGCCGGGTTTCCGGAAAAACGCGATTCAGGCATCTTTACGGCACAGAATCTCCCCGTGCAGCACACTGAACCAGCCGTCCTCCTGCCGGCCCCACTCCCGCCAGGCGTCCGAAACGGCCCGCAGCTGCTCCGTGCTAGCGTGCCCGCCCTCAGTGGCCCGCTCGGCATACGCCGAGGCCAGCGTGCGATCCGCCCACAGCCCGCTCCACCAGGCCCGCTCGTCCGGCGTCGAGAAGGTCCAGGTGCTCGACGTGGCCACGATGTCCGTGAGCCCCGCCCGCAGCGCCCAGGACTTCAGCCGCCGCCCGGCGTCCGGCTCACCGCCGTTGGCGCGGGCGACCCTGCGGTACAGGTCCAGCCACCCGTCCATGGCCTGGGACGCCGGGTACCAGGTCATGGCGGCGTAGTCCGAGTCGCGGACCGCGATGAACCCGCCCGGTTTCGTCACCCGCTTCATCTCGCGCAGCGCGCTCACCGGGTCGCCGACGTGCTGCAGCACCTGATGGGCGTGGACGACGCAGAAGGTGTCGTCGGGGAAGTCCAGGGCGTGCACGTCGGCGACCGCGAAGTCGACGTTGGTCAGGCCGCGTCCGGCCGCCGTGGCCCGGGCCTGCTCCAGGATCTCCGGCGCCCGGTCGACGCCGGTCACCCGCCCGTCGGGGACCAGGGCCGCCAGGTCGGCGGTGATCGTGCCCGGACCGCAGCCGACGTCCAGGATCCGCATGTGCGGCTTCAGGGAACCGAGCAGGTAGGCCGCCGAGTTGGCGGCGGTGCGCCAGGTGTGCGAGCGCAGTACGGACTCGTGGTGGCCGTGGGTGTAGACGGCGGTCTCCTGGGCCTTCGACATGCGTGTTCCCCTCGTCGGCGTAGTAACCGTGCGGTACTCGACACGGTACGCCCGCATGTCGAATGGTGAGACCTGCGTTTTACCATCTGGACTGACGGGCAGTCAGACGTGGGTCAGATGCCGGCAAGCGGGCGGTAGACCGTCAGCGCCTCCGGCAGCTTCTCCAGCGTCACATCGCCGCCGACCTCGGTGACTTCGCCGTCGTACGCGAGGAGCGCGCCCGGGGTGACGCCCGACAGGTGCAGCCGGCCGACCTGGACCGCCGCATGGGCCGGAGAGCGGGTCAGCGGGCCCGCCACCGCGGCCGCGAGCAGACGCAGCGCGGGTCGGCGTCCGCCGTGCACGACCCGTACGTCGAGCACACCGTCCGCGAGGTTCAGGCGGCGCGCGGGGGCGAGGCCCATCCGGTGGTAGGTGCCGTTCCCGGCGAACAGCATCCACAACGGGTGTGCGCGGCCCGCGACTTCGGCGTGCAGCGGATGGCGGTCGCGGCGCAGGACCCGCAGGGCCGCGAGCACCCCGGCCGGCCAGGCGCCGACGCCGGCCGAGAAGCGGTCCCGCTCGCGCACCAGCTCCGGGTACACACCGAGGCTGCACGTGTTGAGGAACACCCCCTGCTGTCCGCCGCAGGTGAACCGGCCCACGTCCACGCGCACCGCCTCGCCCCGCCGCAGGGCCCGGCTCAGATCGCGCTCGTCCTCCACGCCCAGGTCGTAGGCGAAGTGGTTCAGCGTTCCGCCGGGCAGCACCGCGAGGGGCAGGCCGTGGTCCAGGGCCACCTCGGCGGCCGCGTTGACGGTGCCGTCGCCGCCGCACACACCGAGCACCCGGGCCCGGGCGGCCGCCTTGCGCAACTCGGCCCGGGTGTCGGCCGGTTCGCACTCGACGAGCTCGGCACGCGGAAGCAGGTCCAGCAGGGCGTGCACCCGGTCGGAGCTGCCCGACCCCTTGTTGGCCACCACGACCAGTCCGTCGCCGTCCGGCAGCGCCGGAACGTCCGTACGGGGCCGGGCCGGCGGAACCTGCCGGTCACGCGTGGGCACCATGCCCCGTACGGCGAACGCGGCACCCGCGCCCAGGGCCGCGCCCGCCACCACGTCGCTCGGGAAGTGGACGCCGGTGTACACCCGCGACAGCGCGACCGACCAGGCGATCGGGGCCACCGCAAGGCCCCAGGCGGGCGACTCCAGCGCGACACCGGTCGCGAACGCCGCCGCCGACGCGGCGTGCCCGGACGGGAACGACGTGGTGATCGGCTGTCGCTTCAGCTGCCTGCCCAGCGGAACGGGGTCCAGGACGGGACGGGGGCGGCGCACCGACCGCTTGCCCAGGGTGTTGATGGTCAGTGAGGCCAGGCTCAGCGAGGCCAGACCCCGCGCCGCCGCCCGGCGGGCCCGAGGGGTCCGGGCGGCGGCGATCACGGCGGCCGTCGCGAACCACAGCACACCGTGGTTCGCACTGCGGCTCAGCCGTGGCAGGACCGGCTCGGCGTACGGCCAGTGCTGCTCGGCGGCGAACTCGAACAGCCGGGAGTCGAGGGCGAGGAGCCGGGTGCGCAGGGCGTGCCTGCCGGGCTTAGGGACGGTGAGATCGACGTCTGGGCTCATACAGGGCTGGGTACCCTGAAGTGGCCGGTTGCTGTCCGGCCGGCGGTGACCGACACACGGAGGAACCCGTAGATGCGCCTGCTCCTCGTCCGTCACGGTCAGACGCCCGCCAACGTGGACTTCCTGCTGGACACGGCTGTTCCCGGCGCCGGTCTGACCCTGCTCGGCGAGCGGCAGGCCGCGGTGCTGCCGTCGGCGCTGGCCGACGAGGACATCGAGGCGGTCTACGCCTCCACTCTGATCCGCACGCAGCTCACCGCCGCCCCGTTGGCCGCCGCCCGGGGCCTTGAGGTGCTCGTGCGGGACGGGATCCGTGAGGTGGCGGCGGGGGATCTGGAGATGCTGCGCGGGGACACCGAGCACGGGGAGCTCTACATGAAGACCGTGTTCGCCTGGGCGGGTGGGGACG
>NZ_JAKEIP010000263.1 GCF_021474425.1 Streptomyces muensis
CTGGAGAAGCGGCGCCGTCCCCAACCCCACCCACCAGCTGGACTGGCGCCGGTGGGGCGGGGCGGGAGGATCTCGTCCCAGTCGTAGTACCACTGGCTCCAGAAGCGGGTGCCCCAGGCGTCGTTGAGGGCGTCCAGGTCGTCCTCGTACCGCGCGCGCAGCCACCGCCTGAACGCCGCCGCGCTCTCGTCGCAGTAGCACTCGGCGTTGTGGCAGCCGTACTCGTTGTGGACGTGCCACATCGCCACCGCCGGATGGTCCGCGTACCGCCGGGAGATCTCCCCCACCATCCGCAGCGCCGCCTCGCGGTACGCCGGGCTGCTCGCACAGAACGTCTGACGGCTGCCGTACGACAGCCTCCGGCCGTCCTTGTCGACGGGCAGCGCCTCGGGGTGGGCCTTGAAGAACCACGCCGGGGGCGCCGCCGTCGGGGTCGCGAGGTCGGCCGCGATGCCGTGGCCGTGCAGCAGGTCGAGGACCTTGTCCAGGAGGGAGAAGTCGTACGCGCCCTCCTTGGGCTCCAGCAGCGCCCAGGAGAAGATGCCGACGCTGACCATGGTGACCCCGGCCTCGCGCATCAGGCGCATGTCCTCGGCCCAGACCTCCTCGGGCCACTGCTCGGGGTTGTAGTCGCCGCCGTAGGCGATGCCGGGGACGGAGAGTTCGCGCTTCATCGGGCACCTCCGCCGAGGAGCCGGCGAGTGGTGGCCACACCCCACTCGTCCAGGGACAGCAGCCGGTCGCTGGAGGCCATGAGGCCGCCGGTCGCCTCGACGTGCGCGGCCCACCGTTCCCGGGTCTCGACGGCTGGGCGGGCCATCAGACAGTCGGGGTCGTTGATCCAGAGCCGGCCGTGCTGCCACTGGCGGCCGGCGCCGGTGAACTCGGCGGGGTCCTGGCCGGGCTGGCTGTAGTCGTCGGCCTCGGGGCGGCGGTGCGGGGCCGTGTCGGGGCTGACCCGCATCGCGTCGAACAGGCCGACGGACGCGAGCAGGGGCGCTCCGCAGCCCAGCAGGTAGGCGTCTGCGCCGATCGCATCGCGGATGAGCTCGATGCCCGTGCGGTACGCCGTCAGCGCGTCGACGTCCCGGTCGTGCCGTACGCCGTCCAGGGCGCCCGCGTAGAGGAAGTCGACCTTGAAGTAGTCGTAGCCCTCGGCGCGCAGCGTGCGGAACACGTCCGTCAGATACGCCGCCGCCTCGGGGTGGGTGGTGTCCAGGACGCGCAGGTCGTGGCCCCAGTTGCGGCCGGCGTGCGTGAAGCCGCCGTCCGCGTCGCGGACCAGCCACTCGGGGTGCTCGGCGGCCAGGTCGCTCGCCGGGTCGACGAGGAAGGGTGCCGTCCAGATGCCGGCGCGGCGGCCCCGCGCGCGGATGGCGTCCGCGATGCCGGCGCGGGAGCGGAAGCGGCCGGAGAGGGTGAGCCAGTCGCCGAGGGCCTTCTGGTAGCCGTCGTCGATCTGGACGACGTCGATGGGCAGGTCGAGGGTGTCCATCGCACGGAGGTTCTCGTGGATGTCGTCCTCGGTGACGGCGGTGAAGTACTCGTACCAGGAGCACCAGACCGTCGGCGCGGGACGCGGGGCGGGCAGCTGGAGGCTGTCGGCCCAGTCGCCGAGCACCGACTGGACGGTGGTGCCCGTCCACTCCTTCACCGGGCCGTCGGCGCTGACCTCGGCGACGGCGCCGTCCGTCACGACCAGCCGGATCGACGGCACCTCACGCACCGGATCGACCGCCGCCCACAGACGGACCGGCGAGCCGTCACCGGGGTCGAGCGCCAGCAGGCCCTCGCCCTGGAAAGTGCACTCGGGGACGGTGACGCCGGGCCGGTAACAGACCGTCGCCCAGTTGTCGTTGGTCGGGCGGTACGGCTTGTCACCGAGGGCGTAGGCGCCGCTCGGGCTCCAGGACTGCCAGCCCTCCTCGTGGACACGGGCCTTGCGGGGGTCCACGGGCACGGAGGCGACGGGGGTGAAGAGGTGGTGCACGGGGGGTCTCTTTCAAGAAGGGGGCCGGCGGCTCGGGCAGCCGCCGGCCCCTGTTGTGCGGCCGTCAGCCCTTGTTGGCGCCGAGGGTGAGGCCGCTGACGAACTGCCGCTGGAGCACGAAGTACACGATCAGCGTGGGGATCGCGGTCAGCAGAGCACCCGCGGCGACCAGGTTGGGATCGGTGAAGTACGCGCCGGTCAGGTTGTTCAACGCCGAGGTGATCGGCATGTTCTCACCGGTCGAGATCAGCACCAGCGCCCAGAAGAAGTCGTTGTAGATCCAGATGGACAACAACGTCGCCAGCGCCGCCATCGCCGGCCGGCACAACGGCAGCACGATCTGCCAGTACTGCCGCCACACCGACGCCCCGTCCACGAGGGCGGCCTCGGTCAGCTCGTGCGGCAGGCTGCGCATGTAGTTGCTCAGCACGAACGCACAGAACCCCGACTGGAACGCCACATGGATCAGCACCAGCCCCAGCGCGGAGTCGTAGAGCTTGCCGCTCATGGTGATACCGGGCAGGTCGATCAGCAGATACAGCCGGTACAGCGGGGTGATGATGACCTGCTGCGGCAGCAGGTTGCCGGCGGTGAACACCAGCAGCAGCGCCAGGTTGAGACGGAAGTCGAACCGGCTGACATAGAAGGCCACCATCGAGGACAGGAACAGCGTCAACAGCACCGCCGGCACAGCGATGATCATCGTGTTGACGAAGTAGTGACTCATGTCCGACTGCGTGAACGCGTTGGTGAAGTTGTCGAAGTTCAACGTGTCCGGCCAGGACACATACCCCTTCTCACTCGTCTCCGCATAGGGCCGCAGCGCCGAGTAGATCGCCCACGCCAGCGGACCGATCCACACCAGCGCCATCGACGCCAGGAACAGGTGCAGCAGGATCCGGCCGGGGCGGACGGGAGCGCTCTTCTTGAGCGCGACGGTGCCGGTGCTCATGCGCGCCGCTCCTTCCGGAAGGTGGCCACCAGATACGGGATGATCACGACGAGGGAGATCAGCAGCAGCACGACCGCGATGGCCGAGCCGTAACCGATACGGCTGGACTCGCCGATGATGTTGTTGGTGACCAGGATCGAGAGCAGCTCGGTGCCCTCGGCACCCTTGTTGAACACGAACACCAGGTCGAAGGCGCGCAGCGCCTCGATGATCGTCACGACCAGGACGACCGTGTTGGTGGGCCGCAGGGTGGGGAAGATGACGTTCTTGAACGTCTGCCACTCGTTCGCCCCGTCCAGCGCGGAGGCCTCCCGCAGCGAGGGATCGACACCCTTCAGACCGGCCAGATAGAGGATCATCATGTAGCCGGTGTGCCGCCAGGACGCGGCCACCAGGATCGCCCACAGGTTCAGATCCGGGTCACCGATCCAGTCGATGTACTTGCCCGGCTCGTTCGCCCCGATGATGCTGTTGATCAGCCCGGTGTCCGGGTTGTAGATCAACTGCCAGACGAACCCGATGACCGCCATGGACAGCACGACCGGCAGGAAGAACGCCGTCTGGTACACCCTGCTGAAGCGGATCTTCTTGTCCAGCTGCACCGCCAGGAACAGCCCCAGCGGCGTCGGGATCACGATCAGCACCACGAACCAGATGACGTTGTGCTGAACGGCCGGCCAGAACTGCGGGTTCTGCTCGAAGAGCACCTTGAAGTTCTCGAGCCCGACCCACTTGATCGAGTCGAACCCGATCCCGTCCCAGGTCGTGAACGCCAGCGCGATCGACGCCAGCGCCGTCACCCACACCAGCGCGATATGCAGGATCGTCGGCAGACCCGCCATCAGACCGAGCGTGAACCGGTCCCGACGCGTCAGCAGACGCTTGTGCCCTTGAGGCACCTTCTTGTGGTTGTTCTCGGCGGGGGCAGCGCCCGAAGGCGGCACGGCGGCCGCCTCCGGGTGCTCCTTGGTGATGTCGGTAGTCATGTGAATCAGCCGTGTCAGCCGTATCTGTGGGGATCAGCCGGGTCAGCCGGACGCGAAGATCGTCTTCTTCTGCCGCTCGATCGAGGACAGCAGACTGTCGACGCCCTTGGGGTCGCGGATGAACTTCTGGAGCGCGGGCTGCATCACCGTCGAGGTGAAGTCCGGCCGACTGTCACGGTCCATGAACTGCGTCAGGGACTTGGCGCCGGAGATCATGTCGTACGCCTTCTTCTGCAGGGGGGTGTACGACGACGTGTCGGCCTTGATGGAGGCGTGGACCACGCTGGGGTCGGACTTGAGGTAGATGTCCTCGGCGTCCGGGGTGCCCAGGTACTCCAGGAGCTTGACGGCCTCGGCCTTGTTCTTCGGGCTCTTGCTCATCATGAAGCCGTCGGTCGGCGCCTCGACGGTGTCCTGGCCGTAGGCCGGGTCGATCTCCGGGAAGGCGAAGAAGTCGAGGTCGTCGAGGGCGGCCTTGTCGGTGAACTGCTGGGCCACGAAGGTGCCGAGGAGGTACATGCCGGCCTTCTTCGAGGCGAGCGTCTGGGCCGCGTCCTGCCAGGTGCGGCCGACGGCGCCCTCCTGGTGGTAGGGGAGGATCTCCGCCCACAGGTCGAAGGCCTTGCGCACCTTGGCGTCGGTCCAGGAGGCCTTGCCGGCCATCAGCTCGACGTGGAAGTCGTAGCCGTTCTGGCGGAAGTTGATCTGGTCGAAGGTGCCGAGGGCGGGCCAGGCGTCCTTGTCGCCGAAGGCGATCGGGGTGAGGCCGTCCTTCTTCATCTGCTTGCACAGCGCCACGAAGTCGTCCCACTTGGTGGGGACTTCGTAGCCCTTCTCCTTGAAGACGCTCTTCCGGTAGAAGATCGCCCACGGGTAGGTGTACAGCGGCACGAAGTAGTACTTGCCGTCCTCGCCCTTGCTCAGCTTCTGCATCGCCTCGGGGAAGTTGCCCGCGATGGTCTTCCAGACGTCGTCGATCGGCGTGGCCAGTCCCTTGGCCGCGAAGAACTGCATCCGGTAGCCGGCGAACCAGGTGAACACGTCGTCCGGCGTGCCCTGGAGGTAGGAGTTGATCTGCTCCTGGAAGGTGTTGGAGTCCTTGGTGTTCACGTCGACCGTGATGCCGGTCTTCTTCTTGTAGGCCGCGTAGATGTCGGCGAACGCCTTCTTCGGCACCGGGTCGGACGCCTTGGAGCCGAGGCTGACGGTCTTCGGGTCACTCGCACTGCCGCTGCCGCCGCAGGCGCTCAGCAACGGGATTCCGGCGCCGAGTACGGCGGCGCCGCCTATGCCGCGCAGCAGGGAGCGACGGCTGGGCGAAGGCAGTGAGAGACCGGAGGGGGAGAGGTGCGGCATCTACGGCTCCTGGTGGCAGGGTTCGATCATGAGGGTTGGGCGTGTCGAAGTCCGTCGTAACCGATCAGAAATCAACTTGACCGAACACGGTGGCGCAATAACAGCCGTTTGTCAGGTCATGCGTCAAGAGATGTCGATCGCCGTTTTGGAAACGTGACCGACATCTCGAACCGGGCTTCAACACTGTGTTGACCGAACCGTGGCGGAGGAGCTCCGCCGGGGTGGAGCGGGGCGGGGTGGGGCCGAGCCGGTCGTGGTGTTGCCAGGGCGACCGCCGGGCGGCCTGACCGGCACAAGCGGACGGACGCCGGTCGAAGACAACACGACGCACCAGCAGGCATCTGCCGTGAAAGGTCAGCCGGGCGTCAGCGTGGGCCACCAGGGCCTCCGAGGTGAGTGAAGACGGCAATCTCCACTACGCCCGGAGGCCCCTTCATGATCAACAGCCGGTAGCGGGCGTGTCACCAACCTCCCGGCCGAGTACAGCTAGCGCACCACCACGGTCCGGGTCTCGCTCACCTGGTCCACCTCCGAGACCCGCACGGTCACCTTCATCTCCCACGTCCCGGCGATGGGCAGGTTGAGGAAGCTGTTGCCCCAGTAGCCACCCTTGTCGGTGAGTCCGGCGTCGAGGGGGCCGATGTCCTTGGCCGGGTGGGTGAAGGAGATCCGCAGCTCGGGGACGATGGACACGCCGCCGTCGGGGCCGTAGACCAGCGCCTCGATCGAGTTGTCGCCGACCCGCCCCGGGTCGAGGGTGACCTGCACCTTGCCGTGGCCGCCGGGGGTGCCGACGTCGAAGGGGACGTTGGTGACGGAGGCCCCGACCACGGCGGGCGCCCCCGCCGCCGCGTCGGCCTCCGCCCGCCCGGGCAGCGTGCTGGTGAGGACCGTGGTGACCAGCAGCACCACGGCCCCGACGGCGACCTCGGCGAGGACGGAACGGCGCAGGGCACGGCGGTGCGGGTCGGGGGGAGGGGGTACGTCGGCCACGGCCGGTGCCGGCGGCTCGGGAAGCGCGGGCCCACCGACTGCCGGTCCACCGACCACCGGTCCGCCGACCGCCTCCGGGACACGCTCGCGGTCCCGCTCCCGTTCCGGTTCCTGCTCCTGTACGACCGCCGCCTCCCCGTCGGCCGCCGCCTCCCCGTCCGCCGTCGTCGTCGCCAGCCGGGCCGTCCAGCGTCGCGAGAGGGCGGCCGCCGCGAGGAGCAGGGCCACGGCGGCCAGCTTGAGGGTCAGGAGCCTGCCGTACGTCGTACCGGTGAGGGCGTCCCACGAGCCGAGGCCGCGCCAGGACTGGTAGACGCCGGTGACGACAAGGACGGTCACGGAAGCGAAGGCGAGCCGGGAGAAGCGGGTCACCGCGGCCGGGGTCAGGCGGGCCCGGTACAGCGTCACGAGGAGAGCCACGAGCCCGCCCAGCCACACCGCCGTGGCGAGCAGATGCAGCGCCGAGGACGTCATCGCGACCGGCACCTGGATGCCCGCGGAGGCGTGCTCGCCGGCGGCCCAGGTCACGGCGAGCCCGACGGCGAGAGCCGCGCCGCCCCAGCCGTACGGCTTGCGCCGCCTGCCCAGCCGTACGAGATACCCGGCCACCACCGCCAGGAGCCCCAGCCGCGCCAGCAGGACGGCCCCCGGCCGGCTGCTCAGGGTCCGGCCGAGGGAGTCGACTTCCAGCGACCCCAGGGGCCCCTCGCCGGTCTCGTACGGGGCGCGCAGCACCAGCAGGGCGAGGGTGGCACCGAGGAGCGTCCACCAGCTCGCCGTCAGCAGCGTACGGAGCAGGGGCGCCTCCGGCGGACGGCACAGCGCCATGAAGGTGGCCGTGCCGATGAGGAGGGCGACGGCGAGGTAGGCGAGGTAGCGGGCGATGTTGTAGAGGCCCTTGGTCGCCGGGTCCTCGACGGGGCCCGGGTCCACGGTGGCCGTGGTGACGGAGGCCTTCCCGACGGAGAACGTGAACGCGCCGGAGACCGGATGACTGTCGGCCGACACCACCCGCCAGGCCACGGTGTACGTCCCCTGCGCCAGCTTCCCCGGCAGCGTCACGCGGGCGGTCCGGCTGCTGTCCGGGGTGTGGGCCGGCTCGCCCGTCCGCAGGCGGCGCCCCTCGGGGTCCAGGACGCGGAAGGAGTCGTCGAGCAGCCCGACGGACTCCGTGAAGGTCAGGGTGAGGTGGCGGGGGGCCGACTTGAGGAGGGCTCCGTCCTCGGGGTCACTGGCGCGGAGGGCGGCGTGAGCGGATGCCGGTCCCGTGCCGCCGAGGAGGAACAGGACCAGCAGGGTGCCCAGCAACACCAGCCTTTGAAGCCCCCGTCGCCCTCGCCGCCCGCTGCACCCTCGACGCCCCGGCCCTCCGCCATCGCACCTCACGCCACATCTCCGTCGTCGGTCGGTCCACCTCGGAGTTACTTACGGATGCGAAGGGTGCCACGCTCACCTACTTGGTACGGCGTGCGCCCGCGCGCCGGAGCGCGGACGAGATCGGGGCGTTCGGCCTGGGCCGGGTGCGGCTCGACGAGGTCCCGTCGAGTCGGCTGGTGACGCCGGGCGGATCCGGTCACAGCCACCAGGCGGATCAGCCCTCGGCCAAGGCCACGAGGAACCGAGTCTCCGCAGCGTCCCCGATATCGTCGGCGGCCCCCTGAAGAACCGACCCCGCTCACCACGTAGGCCGAGCCGACACCCCGCCGTCCACCACCAGATCGTGCCCGGAGACCCACGACGCGAGCCCCGATGCCAGGAACACGCACGCGTCCCCCACGTCCTCGGCCCGACCCAACCTCCCGACCGGCGCCGCCCGTTCCCAGCGCCGGACGCCCTCCGGCCAGGCCTCCTCCAGGCCCTCCCGGTGGATGAGGCCGGGCGAGACCGTGTTCACGCGGATTCCGAAGGGGCCGTATTCCAGGGCGGCCGCCCTGGCGTGCGTCACGATCGCCGCCTTGGACGCGGAGTAGTGGGCGTGCAGCGGGGCGGGGTGGCTCGCCTCGATGGAGGCGATGTGGGTCACCGAACCGCCGCCGTCCTGCGCCCGCATGATCTCAGCGGCGGCCTGCGTGCAGGCGAACATGCTCGAGAGGTTGGTGTCGACGACCGCCCGCCACTGCGCCAGGGACATGCCCCGCAGCTCCCGCGTCGGCTGCACCCCCGCGTTGTTGACCAGCGCCGTCAGCCGCCCGTCACCCCACTCGGCGGCCTCCCCCACCACCCGCCGGCACACGTCTTCGTCGCTCAGATCGCCCTGCACCACCACGGCCCGCCCACCCGACGTCCGGACCGCGCGCGCCACTTCGGACGCCGCCTCAACCGCCGTACGGCAATGCAGTACGACCGCCGCGCCCGCCTCGGCGAACCGCGTCGCGATCCCCCGTCCGATGCCGCCGCCCGCGCCCGTGACCAGCGCGACCTGTCCTTCGAGGAGTCCTGGGAGTTCGGTCATGGGCGGCACAGTTCCGCGATCCGGGCCGCCTCGGCGGGATAGCGCGCCGTCAGGTCCGCCAGGTCGCCGTGCTCATAGCTCTCGTAGGTGAAACCGGGCGCCATCGTGCAGCCGAAGAAGGTCCAGGAGCCGCCTGCCGCGACCCGTGCGCCCATCCAGGTGCCGGCCGGGACGGTGAGCTGGATGTGCTGGCCGCGCGGTATGTCGGGGCCGAGGACGGTGGTGCGGGAGGTGCCGTCCGGGGCGAGGAGGAGGATCTCCAGGGGGTCGCCGAGGTAGAAGTGCCAGACCTCGTCGGACGGCAGGCGGTGCAGGGCCGAGTAGTCGTCCGCCGTGAGGAGGACGACTATCGCCGTGCCCTGCGGGCGGCCGTCGGGGCGCTCCGGGCCCGCCCAGGTCTGCCGGAACAGCCCGCCCTCGCGCGGGATCGGCTCCAGGGAGTAGTGCGCGACGAGTTCTTCCGGAGTCGGCGTCGGAGTCACGCCCGGAAGGCTACCCCCGGCTCAGGAACGCGAGTTGGGCCTTCTTCTCCGGGATGTACACGTCCGGCAGGTCCACCTCCGGCAGCACGACCACCGGGCCGGCCGTGAAGCCCTGCTTGAGGAAGCGCGCTACGGCCTTGTCGTTGCGCACGTCCGGGTCCACGACCACCCGCCGGCGGTCCAGGGTCCGGAAGACGTACGACGACACGACGCCCAGCAGCGCCGAGGTCCAGCCGGGTCGCCCGCCCTCGGGGCCGGCGGGGGCGAGCAGCAGGTGGACGCCTATGTCGCCGGGCTGGACGTCGTAGCACTCACTGACGCGGTCCGCCTCCGGCTCGTACGTCTGGAGCAGCGCGACCGGGGTGGCGTCGCGCAGGACGAGGAAGGCGTGGTGGGTCTCGAGCGTGTCCATGTGGGCGTAGATCCCGGCCACCTGGTCCCTGGTCAGGCCGTTCATGCCCCAGAAGGAGGCCCGTTCCTGGCTGACCCAGCCGTGGACGAGTGCGGCGTCGCCGTGCGGGTCGAGGGGGCGGATACGGACGGTGCCGAAGCCGTCGACATGCTCCTCGTGCACGGTCTGCATGGCCTGCTCGGTCTGCCCGGCCTGGTCGGTCTGGTCGGTCTGGTCGGTCTGCTCAGACATCGGATTCCTTCTGGAGCTTGGTGAAGTCGGTGGCGACCGGGGCCAGGTCTCCCGCCAGCCACAGGGGGAGTTGGTCGCGGTGGTGGGGCGAGCCGGGGATGCCGGAGGCGCCGAGCGGGACCACCCAGAGGCTGGCCTCGCGGTCGGCCAGGTCCCAGACGTAGCGGGCGGCGGGGCCGCGTGCGCTCAGGTCGGTGAGGCCGGGGACGGCCGAGGTGCACAGCACGCAGTCGTGGTCGCCGGAGAGGCCGGGTGCGTCGTACGACGGGTCGGGTAGCGCCCGCCAGGGGGCGAGGCGGTGGGTGTCGCCCCAGGTGCCGCGCCCTGCGCCGGTGGGCCGGGCCGCCACCTCCTCGACCGCCGCGCGGACGACCTCGGCGCGGTCGATGCCGTACAACTCCTCGGCGCGCAGGAGGTGTTCCAGGGCGAAGCCGACCCGGGGGAGCAGGGCCAGCCAGGGGAGGAGGACCTCCGGGTAGGCGGGCGGGGCGGACAGCGCGGCGAAGGCCGGGTGCGCGGCGATGCGCCGTACGACCTCGGCGCGCACGGCCGCGTACACGGCCGCCGGCGCGCTGCTCGCGTCCATGTGGCGGTCCCAGTTCAGGAGGGTCCGGCGGATGCGGGCGCCCTCGGGGGTGAGGTCCTCCACGGTGGCCAGGAGGTCCAACAGCGGTGCTGCTGAGGCCAGTTGGGTGTCCATGTGGATCGCCGGCATGTCGGCGGCCGTCCAGTGCTCCTTCTCCCCCAGCAGGGCCGTGATGCGGTCGGCGCGGTGCGGCGGGGCGAACTCGACGCCCAGGGGTGCGGCGAGGCCGCGCTGGTTGGCCATGGCGGCGACGCCGTCGGTGAGCCCGCCCCGGGGCGTCCCGTGCCATCCCTGCCAGTCGTGGCCGGGCTCCCAGGCGGGCACGAGCCGGACCCGGTTGGCCGCCGACCGCACCGGCACCCTCCCGGCGACGCGGTGCAGCAGACCGCCCTTGGTGTCGGCGGCCTGGACGACGTTGACGGGCTCGGCCCAGAGATCGACGGCACGGTCGACGTCGGCGACACGGCGGGCGCGGAGGAGGGGGAGGAGGGCGCCGAAGCCGAGGTCGGAGGTGACGCGGGGCGGGTAGCGGAGCGCGACGGCGACCGGCAGGGCGTCCGGAAGCTCGCTGGAGAATCCTTCCTGCAAACCCTCCTCCAG
The DNA here is from genome assembly GCF_021474425.1 of Streptomyces muensis. Taxonomy (GTDB): domain Bacteria; phylum Actinomycetota; class Actinomycetes; order Streptomycetales; family Streptomycetaceae; genus Streptomyces; species Streptomyces muensis. The sequence goes on from NZ_JAKEIP010000263.1 coordinate 11,041, forward strand.
ACCGTCCGGCAACCCCTCCGGC
>NZ_JAKEIP010000264.1 GCF_021474425.1 Streptomyces muensis
TCACCGAGGTCCGCACCCGCCTCCCGTGCGATCAGATCGCCCGCGGCCACGTCCCAGGCGTTGAGCCCCCGCTCGTAGTAGCCGTCCAGGCGCCCCGCCGCCAGGTCGCAGAGGTCGATCGCGGCCGAGCCGCCGCGTCGGATGTCGCGCAGGAGGGGGATCAGCCGCTGGGCGACGTCGGCCTGGTGGGTGCGGACCTCGGTGACGTAGTTGAAGCCGGTCGAGACCAGGGCCTGCTCCAGCGGGGCCGTGGGGCGGCAGCTGAGCCTGCGCTCGCCCTCCCACGCTCCCCTGGCCCAGGCACCGCCCCCACGGACCGCGTGGTACGTCTCGCCGCGCATCGGGGCGGCGACCACGCCGACGACCGTCTCGCCGTCCTGCTCGGCGGCGATGGAGACGGACCAGGTCGGCAGCCCGTAGAGGTAGTTGACCGTGCCGTCCAAGGGGTCGATCACCCAGCGGACGCCGCTGGTGCCCTCGGTGGCGGCGCCCTCCTCGCCGAGGAATCCGTCGTCCGGGCGGCGCTCGGAGATCAGGGTGGTGATCAGCTTCTCCGCCGCGATGTCCATCTCGGTGACCACGTCGATCGGACTCGACTTGGTCGCCGCGACGGCCAGGTCGGCCGGGCGGCCGTCGCGCAGCAGCTCGCCCGCGCGGAGGGCGGCCTTCTGGGCCAGTTCGAGCAGGTCCGAGAGCAGAGGGTCGGGGGCGTCGGTCACGTCGGTCACGGGGCTCCTCACGCGTAGGGGCTGTCGGCGCCCGCCGCGGCGGGCCTGGGCGCGCGGGCCGGGCAGCAGCCGACCGGGCAGAGGTTGTGGCTCGCGCCGAGCCCGCCGAGGACGCAGGGTGTGACCTCTTCCGCGCGCTCGACGGCGGCGCGCTCCAGGACGAGGTCGCGGATCGCGGCGGCGAACCGCGGGTCGTCGCCGACGGTGGCCGAGCGGCGCATCGGCAGGCCCAGTTCCTCGGCCTTGGCCTTGGCCTCGGTGTCGAGGTCGTAGAGGACCTCCATGTGGTCGGAGACGAAGCCGATGGGCGAGATCACGACCGCCGGCACTCCGGCCGCGTGGCGCTCCTCAATGTGGTCGCAGATGTCGGGCTCCAGCCACGGGATGTGCGGGGCGCCGGAGCGGGACTGGTAGACGAGCCGCCAGGGGTGGTCGACGCCGGTGCGCTCGCGGACGGCGTCGGCGATCAGCTGGGCGACGTCCAGGTGCTGCTCGACGTAGGCGCCGCCCTCGCCGTGGTCCTCGACGGGACCGGAGGTGTCCGCGGAGGCGTTCGGGATGGAGTGGGTCGAGAAGGCGATGTGGGCGCCCTCCCGGACGTCCTCGGGGAGGTCGGCGAGGGAGGCGAGGACGCCGTCGATCATCGGCTCCAGGAAGCCGGGGTGGTTGAAGTAGTGCCGCAGCTTGTCGACCTTCGGCAGCTCCAGGCCCTCGGCCTCCAGGGCGGCGAGCGAGTCGGCGAGGTTCTCGCGGTACTGGCGGCAGCCCGAGTAGGAGGCGTAGGCGCTGGTGGCGAGGACGAGGATGCGGCGGCGGCCGTCGGCGACCATCTCGCGCAGGGTGTCCGTCAGGTAGGGCGCCCAGTTGCGGTTGCCCCAGTAGATCGGCAGATCCAGCCCGTGCTCGGCGAAGTCCTTGCGCAGGGCGTCCAGCAGGGCGCGGTTCTGGTCGTTGATGGGGCTGACGCCGCCGAAGAGGAAGTAGTGCTCGCCGACTTCCTTCAGGCGTTCCTTGGGGATGCCCCGCCCTCGGGTGACGTTCTCCAGGAAGGGGATCACGTCGTCCGGGCCCTCGGGGCCGCCGAAGGAGAGCAGGAGCAGGGCGTCGTAGGGGGTGGCATCGCGCACGTCTGGCATGGATCGATCCTGTCATCCGGTACTGACAGCCGGGAAACGGTGGGGTGACCACCCGGGTTCCCGTCAGGTCAGGGCCGGTACGTTAGGGTCGCCTAACTCGTAAGCTGTATCGGCCATCCGTACGCCTTACCGGGTCGGCGCCACGCCTTACCGCCCTTCGTGGCGACCGGAGCGATCTTCGGGGCCGTCGACGTGGTCACGGTGGCCTTCGCGGACGAGCAGGGGCACAAGGGCGCCGCGAGCGTGGTCCTCGCGCTCTACGCGGCCGGCTCCTGCGGGGCGGGTCTCGTCTTCGGGCTGTTGCGCTTCAAGGGGGCGCCCGAACCTCGCTGGCTGCTGGGCATATGCGCGATGGCCGTGAGTATGATCCCCCTCCTACTGGTCGGAAACTTGCCGTTTCTGGCCGTGGCGCTGTTCGTCTCGGGCATGGCCGTCGCTCCCACGATGATCACCACCATGTCCCTGATCGAAGAGCACGTACCACGCGCGCAACTGACCGAGGGCATGACCTGGGTGAGCACCGGGCTCGCGGTCGGGGTCGCGCTCGGCTCCTCCGCTGCCGGCTGGGTGATCGACGCCGCCGGTGCGGACGCCGGGTACGGGGTTCCGGCGGTGTCCGGGGCCGTCGCGGTCGCGGTCGGTTTCCTGGGGTATCGCCGGCTCAGCAGGCCGGCTCCGCGTCGGGGAGGCACCGTTGAGCAGCACAGCGAGCGGCAGGAACGGCACATGGCGTAACTGGGGCGGCAATATCGCCGCCCGTCCCGCGCGCGAGGTCACTCCGGCCTCGGTCGAGGAGCTGGCCGCGGCGATACGCCGGGCCGCCGAGGACGGCCTGCCGGTGAAGGCGGTCGGCAGCGGGCACTCGTTCACGTCCATTGCCGCGACCGACGGTGTGTTGATCCGCCCTCAACTCTTGACCGGCATACGCAATGTCGACCGGGATGCCATGACGGTCACGGTCGAGGCCGGCACCCCGCTCAAGCGGCTCAACATGGCCCTGGCCCGCGAGGGTCTGTCGCTCACGAACATGGGCGACATCATGGAGCAGACGGTCTCCGGCGCCACCAGCACCGGTACCCACGGCACGGGCCGCGACTCGGCGTCGATCGCCGCCCAGATCAGGGCGCTGGAGCTGGTCACCGCCGACGGCTCGGTGCTGACCTGCTCCGAGAAGGAGAACCCGGAGGTCTTCGCGGCCGCCCGGATCGGCCTCGGCGCCCTGGGCGTCGTCACCGCGATCACCTTCGCCGTGGAGCCCCTGTTCCTGCTCTCCGCGCGCGAGGAGCCGATGCCGTTCGACCGGGTCCTGGCGGACTTCGACGAACTGTGGGCGGAGAACGAGCACTTCGAGTTCTACTGGTTCCCGCACACCGGCAACACCAACACCAAGCGCAACAACCGCAGCGCGGGCCCGGAGAAGCCGGTGCCGCAGCTCCAGGGCTGGTTCGAGGACGAGTTGCTCTCCAACGGCGTCTTCCAGGTCGCCCAGTGGGTCGGCCGCGCGGTGCCCGCCACGATCCCCGCCATCGCCCAGGTCTCCAGCAAGGCCCTGTCCGCGCGGACGTACACCGACATCCCCTACAAGGTCTTCACATCGCCGCGCCGAGTGCGTTTCGTGGAGATGGAGTACGCCGTTGCGCGCGAGGCCGTCGTCGAGACGTTGCGCGAACTGAAGGCCATGGTGGAGCGCTCCGGCCTCAGGGTCAGCTTCCCCGTCGAGGTGCGCACCGCCCCGGCCGACGACATCGCCCTCTCCACCGCCTCGGGCCGTGACAGCGCGTACATCGCCGTCCACATGGTCAAGGGCACCCCGTTCCAGCGGTACTTCACCGCCGCCGAGCGGATCTTCACCGCCCACGAGGGTCGGCCGCACTGGGGCAAGGTGCATACGCGCGACGCCGAGTACTTCGCCCAGGTGTACCCGCGCTTCGGCGAGTTCACCGAGTTGCGGGACCGGCTGGATCCCGACCGCCGGTTCCAGAACGACTACCTGCGACGGGTGTTGGGGGCGTGACCGACCGCGACGTATGACGGAACCCATTGGTTCCGTTTCTGCGGATTGGGTGAAGTACGCCACGTCCAAGATCCGAAAACCGCTCAACCGACGGCCGAGTCACGCTTCTTGCCAGAAGTTGGGCGGCGTGCCAATCCACGCACGTGGCCCAAATGGAGTACTGTTGCGAGCCCTGGGTCCGGTCTCCCGCCTGGGTGTCCGTGGCCTTCAAGGACCGCCGGGAGGGGGCTAGTTGCACAGGGTGACGGAGTTGGTCACTTAGCGTTGCGAATAGGTAACCGTGCCATAACGGCGATCCAGGGCCCGTGCCCGACACGCCGGGCAACTCGGCAAGGTTGTGGCAGGCTGCACCCGGGCAGGCCACACTCGACTAGCGGAAGCAGCGACGCACGTGACGTCGGCAGGCACCACCCGGGAGGTCCCCATGCCCGAACTGCGTGTCGTGGCCGTCTCCAATGACGGCACACGGCTGGTGCTGAAGGCTGCCGACGCGACGGAGTACACCCTTCCGATCGACGAACGCCTGCGCGCAGCCGTGCGCGGCGACCGTCCCCGCCTCGGCCAGATCGAGATCGAGGTGGAGAGCCATCTCCGCCCCCGTGACATCCAGGCGCGTATACGCGCTGGTGCGACCGCGGAAGAGGTCGCCCAACTCGCCGGCATCCCCGTCGATCGCGTCCGCCGCTTCGAGGGCCCCGTGCTCGCCGAGCGCGCGTTCATGGCCGAAAGAGCGCGTAAGACCCCCGTCCGCCGTCCCGGTGAGAACGCCGCCGGTCCACAGCTGGGCGAGGCCGTCCAGGAGCGGCTGCTGCTGCGCGGCGCCGACAAGGACACCGTGCAGTGGGACTCGTGGCGCCGCGACGACGGCACCTGGGAAGTGCTGCTGGTCTACATGGTGGCGGGCGAACCGCACTCGGCGAGCTGGACGTACGACCCGCCCCGGCGGCTCGTCCAGGCCGTCGACGAGGAGGCGCGCTCACTGATCGGCGAGTCCGAGGATCTCGCCGCTCCGGAGCCCAGCTTCCCGTTCGTGCCGCGTATCGCCCGGCTTCCGCGCGAGCGTTCGATGGACCGTGCCCTCGACACCGCCCGGCCCAGCCTGCCGGCCCAGGCATCCGAACCCGCCGAGGAGACCACGGAGGAACGGGACTCGCTGACCAGCCTGCTGGAGGCGGTGCCCAGCTTCCGCGGTGACCTGGTGGTGCCGGAGCGTCCGTCGGAGCCCGAGGCGGAGGAACCCCCGGCCGAGCCGGTCACGGAGGAACCTCCCGCCCCGGCCGCCTCCGCCGGTTCCGCCTACGCGGACGTCCTCATGCCCCGCTCCGTCGGCAGCCACCGCGACCGCCTGATCGGCGCCACGGACCGCCAGGCCGAAGCGGACGGCGTCCGTCCGGGCCGCCGGGCCGCCGTCCCGAGCTGGGACGAGATCGTGTTCGGGACGCGCAGGAAGAAGCAGGAGTAGGCAGCAGGAGCAGTAGTCGGCGTACGGCTGTGAATGCAGCCGTACGAGGACCAGGGCCGCGCTCATTACAGCGCGGCCCTCGGGCTGTGCGGCGCCTGGCGAACCGGCTGACCCGACGACGCCCCTGGGACACCGGGAGGTACGACCATCGCAGCGGGACTTCGGGCGGCCGTGTCCCCGGAGCCGCCCGCCGCCACCGACACAGCGGCCCGAGAAGCCGGAGGGTCGGCGCCCGCTTCCAAGGACACCGGCCCCGTCCGCTCGGACCGTCCCGCCTACTGCGGATCCGGCCCCACGGCCACCGGCCGGGACGGGTCCGAGGACCACTCCGACCAGGAACCGACGTACAGCGCGGCAGGGATGCCGGCCGCGGCCAGTGCCAGCACCTGGTGGGCGGCGGAGACGCCCGAGCCGCAGTACACGCCGACCTCCGTGCCCTCGGAGGCCCCCAGGGACTTGAAGCGGTCGGCGAGTTGTCCGGCGGGCAGGAAGCGGCCGTCGGGGCCCACGTTCTCGTTCGTCGGTGCGGAGACGGCGCCCGGGATGTGGCCGCCGACCGGGTCGATCGGCTCGACCTCGCCGCGGTACCGCTCCCCCGCCCGCGCGTCCAGCAGCAGCCCGGAGCGGGCGAGTGCGGCGGCGCCGTCGGCGTCGAGGAGCCCCGTCGCCGCCGGGGCGGGCTGGAAATCGCCCTCCGTCGGGGTCGGTACGGACGTCTCCAGTGCCCCCTCCCAGGTGGGCAACCCGCCGTCGAGGACCCGCACATCGGGGTGCCCCGTCCAGCGCAGCAGCCACCACGCCCGGGCCGCGGCCCAGCCCTGGCCGCCGTCGTACACGACCACCGGCGTCCCGGACGACACGCCCGACCGGCGCATCGCCGCACCGAATTCGGCCAAGTCCGGCAGCGGGTGGCGCCCGTGGGTGCCGGGCGCGGAGGCCAGTTCCCGGTCCAGGTCGACGTAGACCGCGCCGGGGATGTGCCCGGACTCGTACGCGGCCCGGCCGTCGAACGGCGGCTCACCTGCCGACTTGGCCATGCTGAGCTGCCAGCGGACGTCGAGGAGGACCGGCGGGTTCTCGCCCGTCAGTTCGCTCGCGAGTTCGGATGCGGAGATGATGGCGTTCATGGTCACCATCCTTGCGCACGGGGTGGCCGCATCGTCGAGGTCCGGCTACTCTGCTCCGCCGGACAGGTCCGATCACGAGGCGTACGGGATCAGGCACGTGCTGTACAGCTGAAGGACATCCATCGGCAATCGCACGGAAACGGGCCGTAAATCGCACACCGGGCATCCTCCGGGCAGCTGCAGTCGTGCGGCGGCGTGCCCGCAGCGCGTGTGGCCATGGGTGGTGCGAGCATCGGCACGGGGTCCGGACAGCGGAAGCGACGCGGCCACCGCGAGGGGCCGAGGAGAGAGTGACGATGACCGAGGCACGGGGGTCGGCCGGCCCGCACGGCGAGACGCACACTCGGCACGCGCCCGGCACGCCCTGCTGGGTGAGTCTGATGGTGCACGGGCCGGCCGCCACCCAGGAGTTCTACGGGGCGCTGTTCGGTTGGGAGTTCCAGCCCGGTCCCCAGCAGCTCGGCCCCTATGTGCGGGCCCTGCTCGACGGCCGTGAGGTGGCCGGCATCGGCCAGCTGCCGCCCGACCGCCACCTCCCCATCGCCTGGACGCCCTACCTCGCCTCGAACGACGCGGACCTGACCGCCGACACGGTACGGCTGTGCGGCGGCACGGTCGGCGTGGGCCCGCTGGACGCCGGCGAGGCCGGCCGGATGGCGATCTGCTCCGATCCCTCCGGCGCCGTCTTCGGCATCTGGCAGGGGGCGGAGCACCGGGGCACGGCCATCACGGGCGTACCCGGCACTCCGGCCTGGAACGAGCTGTTGACCTTCGAGTCGGTCAACGTCGCCAAGTTCTACGAGACCGTCTTCGCCTACGACGAGGAGCCGGTGGTCTCCGCCGACTTCGACTACGTCACCCTGCACGTCGACGGCCGCCCGGTCGCCGGCATCCACGGTGTCGGCACCGCCCTGCCGCGCGATAGGGGGCCGCACTGGATGACGTACTTCGAAGTCGCCGACACGGACGGGACGGTGGCCCGGGTAGTCGACCTCGGCGGACATGTCCTCGAACCGGCCCACGACAGCGCCCACGGCCGTGTGGCGACGGTGGCGGATCCGGAGGGGGCACGGTTCTCGCTGATCCAGAACCCGCGCTGAGCGCGCTCGGGAGCGGGGCGGCCGTGAGTCGGCCGCGTCTCAGACCGGCTGCACCGGCAGGACGTCCGGGGACAGCGCCGCCGCCCGGGCGCTGGCCGCCGTCATACGGCGTCGGTGATGGCGGCGGCACAGGACCTCGTAACCGACGGCGTCCGCCTGGTTGACGTCGCCGACGACCACCTGGGCGCCCTCGACGACCATCTCGCCGCCTATCGTGCGAGCGTTGTGGGTGGCGCGGGCGCCGCACCAGCACAGCGCCTCGACCTGGAGGACCTCGACGCGGTCGGCCAGTTCCACCAGGCGCTGGGAGCCGGGGAACAGCTTGGAGCGGAAGTCGGTCGTGATGCCGAAGGCGTAGACGTCGATGCCCAGGTCGTCGACCACGCGGGCGAGTTGGTCGATCTGCTCCGGCACGAGGAACTGGGCCTCGTCGGCGATGACGTAGTCCGCGCGGCCGCCCTGCGAGAGGTGGTCGACGAGATACGCGTACAGGTCCTGGCCGTCCTCGACCTCCACCGCGTCCGTGACCAGGCCCAGCCGTGAGGACAGCTTGCCCTCGCCGGCCCGGTCGTCACGGGTGAAGATCATGCCCGCGAGGCCACGCGCCGAACGGTTGTGCTCGATCTGGAGAGCCAGCGTCGACTTCCCGCAGTCCATGGTTCCGGAGAAGAACACCAGCTCGGGCATGTTGAGTTGAGCACCTTTCGGCAGCAAGGGGAACGGACGGAGTCGTCAGGAGCGTACTTCGAGCAGGGGGACCAGCTGCTCTGCGGGGGTCATCGAACCGTGGTTGCCGACCATCGCCGACTCCTTCGGCTCCCGCTCGGAGGCGATGATCAGGACGTCGTCCCGCGCGGCCGCGATCACGTCGCCGATCCGGTCGTACACCCGCTCGTCGATCCGCGGCCCGAACCAGCCCGCCTCGATCGCCTCGGCCCGGGAGGCCACCCAGAACTGCTCGCCGAGCACCTCGCGCCAGCAGGTCAGCACGTCGTTCGCGGCGCCGGGCACCGCGTAGACGTGCCGGGCCCGGCCCTCGCCGCCCAGCAGGGCGACGCCGGCGCGCAGTTCCCAGTCCTCGTCGAAGTCGATGCGGTGCTCCTCGTCGAAGGCCACGTCGATCATGCCGTGGTCGGCGGTGACGTAGAGGGCGCTGCGCGGGGGCAGTTGCTCGGCGAGGCGCTGCACGAGGCGGTCGACGTACATGAGCTGGCCGCGCCAGGTGTCGGAGTCGACGCCGTAGCGGTGTCCGGCTCCGTCGAGTTCGGCGTAGTACGTGTAGACCAGGGAACGGTCGCCCGCTGCCAGTTGCTCGGCGGCGAGGTCCATGCGGTCTTCGCCGGTCAGCCGCCCGAGGAACGTTCCGCCACTGAGTGCGACCTTGGTGAGCGGGGTGTTCTGGAAGGTGGGCGAGGACACCTGGGCGGCGTGCACGCCCGCCTGCTGGGCCAGCTGGAAGACCGTGGGGTACGGCTGCCAGACGTGCGGCGGCGACCACGGGTTCCAGCGCAGCTGGTTCATCAGCTCGCCGGTCTCGGGGTTGCGGACGGTGTATCCGGGCAGGCCGTGCGCGCCGGGCGGCAGGCCGGTGCCGACGGAGGCGAGGGAGGTCGCGGTGGTCGCCGGGTAGCCGGCGGTGATCGGGCGTCCGGTGCCGCCGCGCGAGCTGCTCAGGAGCGAGGTCATGAACGGCGCGTCCTCGGGGTGCGCCTTGAGCTGCTCCCAGCCGAGGCCGTCGATCAGGAACACGCAGTTGCGGTCGGCGGCGGTCAGCTCGGGGATCGCGGCGGTCATCTCCGGTACGGCCATGCCCGCGGCCAGTGTGGGCAGCAGATCGGCGAGCGAGCCGCTGCCGTACTCGGGGACGGGTGCGGAGTGGACGGCGAGGGGTTCCGGGTGGGGGTCCCAGGCGGTGGTCTGCGCCATCAGCGAGCGAGGTCCGCGGTCGCCTCGGAGAGCGACTGGGCGAAGGCGAGGGCCTGGCGGACGGTCTCGGGGCCGTCGCCGGCCTCGCTGACCCGCAGGCTGAGGTCGTCGGCCGTCGAGCTGCCGGTGTAGCCGTGGTCGGCCTCGCAGTTGGGGTCGCCGCAGGCGGCGGGCTCCAGGTCGATCCGGGAGACGGCGCCCCACCCGATGGTCAGCACGACCTCGCGGGGCAGCGTGCCCGGCTTGTACTGCTCCGGGTTGGCGACGACACGGCTGACGACGACCGACGAGATCCGGCCGATCTTCACCGACTCGGTGGAGGTGGTGGCGTACGGCGTCGGGGAGGTGCTGTCCGCGGCCTGCTCGTCGGTGTGGCTGACGATGAAACGGTTGCCGGTGAGGACGAGGACGGTCACATGCCGCCGCACCTCGTTCTGGTCGAACGTCGTCTCCTGGTGGACCAGGTACGACCGGATGGGCTCGCCGCCCACGGCGGCCTCCACCGCCTCGGCCACGAGGGCCGGGTAGTAGCCGCTGCGCTCGATCGCCGCACGCAGCCCCTGGGTCGTCGTACTGGTCTTGGCCATGACGCCCATCCTACGGGGGCGCACTGACTGCGAGGCACCGCTCAGGGCGGTCTCAGTACGTGGGCAGCGTCCTCGGTCCGAGGTCGTCACGGGCGGGCGGCGGGGCGAGGCGTACGGAGGCGCCGAGCACGCTCAGACCGTGGGTGGCGACGACGACCGGCTCCAGGGTGACCGCGACGACCTCGGGGTGGTCGTCGACCAGCCGGGACACCCTCAGCAGCAGTTCCTCCAGGGCGGGGGTGTCCACGGGCGTGGAGCCGCGCCAGCCGAACAGGAGCGGTGCGGTCCGGATCGAGCGGATGATCGAGGTGGCCTCGCGGTCGGTGACCGGGATGAGCCGGTGCGCCATGTCGCCGAGCAGCTGGGAGGCGGCTCCGGCGAGCCCGAAGGACAGCACGGCACCGGCGGCCGGGTCGATCACGGCCCGTACGACGGTGTCGACGCCCCGGGGTGCCATGCTCTGCACGACCGGCCGCAGCTCCTCCGGCTTGCCGAAGAGCTCTGTCAACTCGGCGTACGCCCGACGCAGTTGCTCCTCGTCCGCGAGATCCAGCCGTACGCCGCCGAGGTCCGCGCGGTGCCGCAGATGGGGGGCGGTGGCCTTGAGGGCGACGGGGTAGCCGAGGGTGTCGGCGGCGCCGGCGGCGGCGTCGGGTGTGGGGGCGTGCAGGGCGCGGTGCACCTGGATGCCGTACTTGCCGAGCAGGTCGGCGGTCTCGTCGGTGCCGAGCGTGAGGCCCTGCCCGCGCGCGAGGAGCCCGCCGATCAGCCGGGCGGCGCCCTTCTCGTCGATGTCGTCGTACTCGGGCACCCGGCCGGGGTCGGCGGCGTCGCGCCGCCACTGCGAGTACTTGACGGCTTCGGCGAGCGCGCGGACGGCTCGCTCGGCGGCGGGGTAGGCGGGGATGAGGCGGGGGGCGTCGTCCGCGGTGTCCGAGGG
>NZ_JAKEIP010000265.1 GCF_021474425.1 Streptomyces muensis
GTGGAGATTGAGGCGGGTGAGGTTCTCGGGGTGGCGGCGGGCTGTCAGTGGGGCGCCCTAGACTCGGAGAGCGATGAGCAGCCTCTTTGACGACAGCTTCCTGGCGGACCTCCAGGCCCCGCGGGCCCACGAGGAGCCTCCGCCGCCGCCCGAGGACGATCACGCTCCGGAACCGGTTCCGGACGATCTGTTCGGCGGGAAGTTCGACGTGCCTCCGGACCGGGACAGTCACTACCGCGACGGGGCCCCGCGGCCGGTCATCGACGCCGCCGCGCTGCTGGAGGGGCTGAACGAGAACCAGCGTGCGGCCGTCGTCCACTCCGGCAGCCCGCTGCTCATCGTGGCCGGTGCCGGGTCCGGCAAGACGCGTGTGCTCACCCATCGCATCGCCCATCTGCTGGCCGAGCGTGACGTGCATCCGGGGCAGATCCTCGCGATCACCTTCACCAACAAGGCCGCGGGCGAGATGAAGGAGCGCGTCGAGCAGCTCGTCGGGCCGCGGGCCAACGCGATGTGGGTGATGACCTTCCACAGCTCGTGCGTGCGCATCCTGCGGAGGGAGAGCAAGAGGCTCGGGTTCACCTCCTCGTTCTCGATCTACGACGCCGCTGACAGCAAGCGGCTGATGGCCCTTGTCTGCCGGGATCTGGATCTTGATCCGAAGAGGTTTCCGCCCAAGTCCTTCAGCGCCAAGATCAGCAATCTGAAGAACGAGCTGATCGACGAGGAGGACTTCGCCGCCCAGGCGACGGACGGCTTCGAGAAGACGCTCGCTCAGGCGTATGCGATGTACCAGTCGCGGCTGCGGGAGGCCAACGCTCTCGACTTCGACGACCTGATCATGACGACGGTCAATCTGCTGCGGGCCTTCCCGGACGTCGCCGAGCACTACCGCCGGCGTTTTCGCCATGTGCTGGTGGACGAGTACCAGGACACCAACCACGCGCAGTACGCGCTGGTGCGCGAGCTCGTCGGGACCAGTGAGCATCCGGTCGACGTGCCGCCCAGCGAGTACGACGTCCCGCCCGCCGAGCTGTGTGTCGTGGGTGACGCCGATCAGTCGATCTACGCCTTCCGGGGCGCGACGATCCGCAACATCCTGCAGTTCGAGGAGGACTACCCGGACGCGACGACCATTCTGCTGGAGCAGAACTACCGCTCCAGCCAGACGATCCTGAGCGCCGCCAACGCCGTCATCGAGCGCAACGAGTCCCGCAGGCCCAAGAACCTGTGGACCAACGCGGGCGCGGGCGCGCGCATCACCGGGTACGTCGCGGACACCGAGCACGACGAGGCGCAGTTCGTCGCCGACGAGATAGACCGACTGACGGACGCGGGGGACGCCAAGGCCGGCGACGTCGCCGTCTTCTACCGGACGAACGCCCAGTCCCGTGTCTTCGAAGAGGTCTTCATCCGTGTCGGGCTGCCCTACAAGGTCGTCGGCGGGGTGCGGTTCTACGAGCGCAAGGAGGTCCGCGATGTGCTGGCCTACCTGCGGGTGCTGGCCAACCCCGAGGACTCGGTGCCGCTGCGGCGGATTCTGAACGTGCCCAAGCGGGGCATCGGCGACCGTGCCGAGGCGATGATCGACGCCCTCTCGCAGCGGGAGAAGATCAGCTTCCCGCAGGCGCTGCGGCGGGTGGACGAGGCGTACGGCATGGCCGCTCGGTCGACCAACGCCGTCAAGCGGTTCAACACGCTGATGGAGGAACTCCGTACGGTCGTCGAGTCCGGGGCGGGACCGGCCACCATCCTGGAGGCCGTGCTGGAACGGACCGGCTATCTCGCCGAGTTGCAGGCCTCCACGGATCCTCAGGACGAGACCCGTATCGAGAACCTTCAGGAACTCGCGGCCGTCGCCCTGGAGTTCGAGCAGGAGGCGGGCGAGGGCGAGACCTCCGCCGGGCTCGCGGACTTCCTGGAGCGGGTCGCGCTGGTCGCCGACTCCGACCAGATCCCCGACGAGGACGAGGACGGCTCCGGCGTCATCACCCTGATGACCCTTCACACCGCCAAGGGCCTGGAGTTCCCGGTCGTCTTCCTCACCGGCATGGAGGACGGCGTCTTCCCGCACATGCGCGCCCTCGGCCAGACCAAGGAGCTGGAGGAGGAGCGGCGGCTCGCGTACGTCGGCATCACACGTGCGCGTGAGCGGCTGTATCTCACGCGGTCGGCGATGCGCAGCGCCTGGGGACAGCCGTCGTACAACCCGCCGTCCCGGTTCCTGGAGGAGATCCCCGCCCAGCACGTGGACTGGAAGCGGACGGGGGCGACCTCGCCGGTGTCCTCAGGACCTGCGTCCGGGGTGGCCGCCTCGCTGTCCTCGTCCCGCTCGCGCTCCTCCGCCTCGGGTGCGTCCGGTTTCGCCACCCGCCGTACGTCGGAGAAGCCCGTCGTCCAGCTGGCCGTCGGGGACCGGGTCACGCACGACCAGTTCGGGCTCGGCACCGTGATGGCCGTGAAGGGCACGGGTGCGAACGCCGAGGCGACGATCGACTTCGGGGACACCAAGCCGAAGCGGTTGCTGTTGCGGTATGCGCCGGTGGAGAAGTTGTAGGGCCGGCAAGCGCGCGCCCCCGCTGACGGGCGGGGGCGTGGGGTTAGTTGGTCGGTGGTCGGGCGGTGGTCGGCGGTTACGTCGGGTCCAGCCCGTGGCTGCGCAGCCACGACAGCGGGTCTATGGCCGAGCCGCCGCCCGGCCGTACCTCGAAGTGCAGGTGCGGGCCGGTCGAGTTGCCGGAGTTGCCGGAGTACGCGATCGGGTCGCCGGCCTTCACCGTCGTACCGGAGGCGACGCGGTAGCTGGAGAGGTGGCAGTACCACGTCTCCGTGCCGTCCTTCGCGGTCACGATCATCATGTTGCCGTAGGCGCTGTTCCACTGCGTCCGGACGGTGCCGTCGGTCGCGGCCATCACCGTCGTGCCGTACGAGACCGGGAAGTCGATGCCGGTGTGCACGGACATCCAGTTGATGCCGGACTGGCCGAAGTAGGCGCTGAGGCCGTGGTTCGCGACCGGCACCGCGAACTTCGGGCGCAGCCGCTCCTTGCGGGCCGCCTCCTCGGCGGCCTTGCGCTTCTCGGCGGCCTGCTGTGCCTTGAGGTCGATGCGCTCCTGCGTACGGCTGGCCCGGTCGGCGAAGTCGTCGGCGCCGGCGGAGAGGCTTTCGAGCTGGGTGTCCAGCTTGTTGTTCGCGGTGGACGGCTTCACGGCCTCGGTGTCCGAGGCGAGCGTGGAGGCGTCCTTGTCGTCGGTCAGGGTGCCGACGGAGGCGGCGGCGATCCCGGCGACGCCCATCACGCACGCCGAGGGCACGGCGACCGTCAGCAGTGCGGAGCGCTTGGGGGGCGTACGGCGGCGGGAGCGCGAGCCGCTGCGGGACGCCGCGCGCGGGGAGGGGGCCGGAGCGGTCTCCTCCTGGTCGTCGAGGAGCCGGGCCTCGGCGGGGAGTTCGCCGGTGGCGGCCGACTCGGAGTCGGGCTGGGCGGGATCGGCGTAGGCGGTGGGGTCGACGTGGCCGGCGGGGTCGATGTGCTCGAAGTGCGCCGTTGCCTGCTGGTCGAAGGATTCTGCTGGCTGCTGGTAGTCGCCCGTCGCCTGTGTGGTGGCGCCGTCGATTCCGCCGTCGGAGTTCCACTGCGTGGCGTCGTAGGCCCCGGTGTCGAAGGTCTGCGTGCCCCATTCCCACTGCTGGGTCTGGTCGGCCGGGACGCCGGACTGGTCGGGCTGGACCCAGGCGGTCGCGTCCCACTGGCCCGAGACGTCGTGCCCGTTGGCCTGCTGCGGGACGAAGGCCAGTCGCTCGTGCTCGGCCGTCCACGCGGTGGTGTCGTACGCGCCGGTGTCGTAGGCGGCGTGGTGCTGGGCCGCGTAGGCGTCGTAGTTCACGGTGTGGTGGTTGCCCGTGGACCACTGCGTGGCGTCGTACGCGCCGGTGTTGTCACCGGGGAGGCAGCCGAAGAGGGGGTCCGCGTCGAAGGTGGTGGTGGCGTGGCCGGCGGCGCCGAATCCGGTGGCGTCGTAGGTGCCGTACGTGGTGGAGTCACCGTACTGGGCTTCCTGGGCGCCGTAGGACGCGTAGTGCGCCGAGGCGGCATCGGAAGCCGTGGCCGGGGAGGTCATGGTCCCCGACGGGTGACGATCGTTCACCAACTTCTCTCTCGCCTCGACAACAGGGGCTGCCAGAGCAGTGCGGCGACTGTACCCGGCGGTACGCGGGCACGACAATCTTCGGCAGGTTTCGCGCCTGAAGGAAACGGGCATTCGGCCGTGTTTTGGCGGACTGTGGGCGCGAGTTTGGCCTTGTGTTCGAAGATTGTTCGATGTCGGTCGGCTGTTCCGGGGCTGTGTGTCGGGTGTGGGCCGAGGGTGAGACGGGCGTCGGGCGGGGTGGGACGACGGCAGGTCGGGGGGCGTTACGCCACGGTCAGGCCGTCGGCCTGCGGGGTGGCCTCGGTTCCTGGCGGGGCGGTGTCCAGCGCCTGCCGTATGCCGGTCGCCACGGCGGGGTGCACCGGGAGGGCGAGATGGCCGATGCCGCTCACGCGGACGTTCTGCGCCAGCAGGTCAGGGTGGTCGATACAGGCCGTCTCCAGCGGGTCCATGAGGTGGTCGAGGTCGCTCCAGAAGCTCACGAAGTGGGTACGGCAACCGGGCGCGGGCCGGGACAGTTCCTCCAGGACCGGTGAGCCGGGGCGCATCTGACGCACGATCGGGTGCGCGTTCGCCAGCGGGACGACGCGGGTGCCGGCGTGCGGCGTGCCGAGCGTGACCAGGGTGCGGACCCTGAGGTCGCCGCCGAGGCACTGCACGTAGTAACGCGCTATCAGCCCGCCGAGGCTGTGCCCGACGACGTCCACCTGGCTGCTGCCGGTGCGCTCGCATATCCCCTCTATGTGCCGGCCGAGCAGTTCGGCGGCGGCGCGGATGTCGCAGGTCAGCGGGGAGTAGTTGAGCGACTCGACCTGGTGCCTGCCGTGCTGGGCGAGGCTGCGGCGCAGCAGGACGAAGACCGAGCGGTTGTCGATGAACCCGTGCAGCAGAACCACGGGCGGTCGGTTGCGGGTCGGCAGGGGGGCGGTGTCCCTGGCGGGAAGCATGGGGGTCGTGCGGCGCTCCTGGGTGATGCCGGACGGATACAGCAGGACGTGCCCCGCGAGGATCGCGATCTCCAGGGCGGTCGCCTTCAGCAGGGCGAGGGAGAGGCCGGCGAGTCTGCTCGGGAGCAGGCGTCGGCAGAGCGGAAGAAAGGGGAGTGCTGCCCCGGTGACCTTCATGGCCGACCTCCTTGTGGCACGCGGAGGACGGCTCCGGCCCCCGTGTGCCCTCGTGGAAGTCGCGGCCGAGGTGGCCGGCGGAGCATGAGGAAGGCGCGTGGGGTGAGCGAGGCGCGTGCTGCGCGGCGGTCGGGGCGGCCGTGGCGCGCCGATGACCTGACGGGGCTCCCTGCCGGTGTGGCGACGAGCTCCCCGCTGTCGTGCCTTACCTGCCCTACGTGCCCTTCGTGCCACCGTCGATACGTCGCATCGCCACGGCGCGCGGTCGGCGGCGCGGTGGTGCGGCGACCTCGTTGCGACTCCCTTTGCGCGTGGTCCCGCTGCGACGCGCACCGCGGACTTCCGCGGCCCGTGTGCCGCAGAGATATGGAACGGTGCGCGGCGAACGTGTCCCACCGTGTGATTTCCCCCTCGGTCTGCACCGCGAAACTGCCGGTTGCGGGATGCTGGCGATAACGTTCGTTCACTTCCTCGGGCGATGTGGCCCGAGGCGTCCGTGCCGAGCGCGCGTCCGGAGCAACGGGTGACGGAGGTGTGCGACAGCGCATATGTATGACATGTGCGCCGAGTGCGGCATAACTCGGATATGAGCGGTGCCTGTCGGTACGGATGGATGTAGTCGCTTCATGGAGGCAGTGATGGGTGTGGCAGCCGGTCCGATCCGCGTGGTGGTGGCCAAGCCTGGGCTCGACGGCCACGATCGGGGGGCCAAGGTGATCGCGCGGGCGCTGCGCGACGCCGGTATGGAGGTCATCTACACCGGGCTTCACCAGACGCCCGAGCAGATCGTCGACACCGCGATCCAGGAGGACGCCGACGCGATCGGTCTGTCCATCCTCTCCGGCGCCCACAACACTCTCTTCGCCGCCGTGATCGACCTCCTCAAGGAGCGCGAGGCGGAGGACATCCTGGTCTTCGGCGGCGGGATCATCCCCGAGGCGGACATCGCTCCGCTGAAGGAGAAGGGTGTCGCGGAGATCTTCACGCCGGGGGCGACTACTCAGGCGATCGTGGAGTGGGTGCGGGCTGCCTCCGGCCGGTGAGCGGATTGCCTGCTGCGACTTGGCCGACTTTTGGTGCGGGTGCGTCGGGGTGGCGGTCTCTGGGGGCTGCCGCCCCCAGACCCCCGCTTCGGCCCGAAGGCCTCGTCCTCAAACTCCCCCAGAGGGGGCACCCCCAGACGGGCTGACAGTGTCCAGCTCCTCGATCATGGCCGCCCGCAACCGCAACGTCGTGACCAGGCGTTGGAACGCCTCCGCCCAATAGCCCCCGGCGCCCGGTGACGCGTCCTCCGGCTCGTCCGGTATCGCCAGCAGGCCGTCCAGGCGGCTTGCCTCGGACGGGTCGAGGCAGCGCTCGGCCAGGCCCATCACTCCACTGAAACTCCATGGATAACTCCCCGCGTCCCGCGCGATGTTGAGCGCGTCGACCACCGCCCGCCCGAGCGGTCCGCTCCACGGCACCGCGCACACCCCTAGCAGCTGAAACGCCTCGGACAGACCGTGCGTCGCGATGAACCCGGCCACCCACTCGGCCCGTTCGGCGGAGCCGAGTTTGCCGAGGAGCTTCGCGCGCTCGGCCAGGGACACCGCCCCCGGGCCGCCGGCTTCCGGAGCGGACGGCGAGCCGAGCAGTGCCCTCGCCCACGCGCCGTCCCGCTGCCGTACCGCCGCCCGGCACCACGCCGCGTGCAGCTCGCCCTGCCAGTCGTCCGTCACCGGCAGCGCCACGATCTCGCCGGGCGTACGGCCGCCCAGCCGCCCCGACCAGGTGCCCAGCGGCGCGGCCTCCACCAACTGGCCGAACCACCACGACCGTTCACCGCGTCCTGCCGGAGCCTTGGCGACGACCCCGTCGCGCTCCATGGCCGCGTCGCACTCGTGCGGCGCCTCCACGCTGATCGTCGGTGCGTCCCGGGTGTGGTCCAGCGCCACACAGGCCCCGGCCCGTATCGCCATCCGCGCCGCGAGCGCCGAGCCCGGCAGCGCCGACAGCAGTTCCGCGGCCGTCGCCCGGACGTTACGACTCCGGTCGGCCAGCGCCTGCTCCAGGAACGGCTCGTCCTGCGGGCCAAGACCGGTGCGCAGCGAGTCGAGGAACATCAGCCGGTCCTCGGCCCGCTCCGTCGGCCACGTCGTGGTCAGCAGCTCGCGCGCGGCGGCGGGCTCACGGGCGCGGATCGCGGAGAGCAGGCCGACCCGCTCGGCGAACAGCCCCTCCTGCCACAGCTGTCGGACCTCGGCCGGGTCATCGAGCTGCGGGAGTGCCGCGCCTCCGCCCGGGGTCGCACGCAGGGCGAACCTCCAGTCCGGGTTCAACCGGGCGAGCCACACCGCCCGCGGGCCGGCGAACGTCAGCGCCGCCGGTCGCAGATCCGTACGGCCCCGCGCCGCGTCCAGCAGCGCCGGCAGTGTCTCCGGTGGCGGCGCGAAACCGCGGTCGTTCGCCGTCGCGAGCCACTGGGGCAGCAGCTCCATGAGGTCCGGTGCCGTCCCTCTGCGGCCGCCGCCCGCGCCGGGACGGTCGGCCAGCAGCATCGCCAGCCTGCGGGCCGCCGCCGGAGGCAGCACCGGGCGGGGATCCTCGGGCGCCGGCTGGGGCCGCTGCGCCGCCCGGGCCGGTTTCAGCCCGGCCCGCCGCCGTACGGTCGCCACGGCCGCCGTGTCCAGCAGCGTCACCGGTGCCTGTCGGCCCGGCGCGCCGCCCGGGGGCGTACGCCGGTCCGTGCCGAGGAGAGCCGCCGTGACGAGCTCCTCCCAGGCGTCCGGTGCCGGCGAGTCCGCGGGAACGGAGGGACTGTTCATGAGGCTCACTCCTGTCTGCCGTCCACTCTGCCTACGTGTCCGCGAGGCGCCGGTCAGCACAACCGCACCGCCTCTCCCTCGCCCTGCGGCCAGGCCGTCAGCGGGGTGAAGCCGCGGTGGCCGCACTCGCCGAACACCTTGACCGGTCCGCCACCCGACAGGGAGACCAGCCGCCACAGGCCCGGGCGGGCCCGGGCGGCCGGGGTCAGGGGCAGTGCCGTGTCCGCGTCGGCGTCCGCCAGCTGCCACGAGTCGCCGTCCGGGGTCGGTACGACCCGGTCCAGGGTGACCGGGACGGAGTCCAGCCACGGGTCGTCGCGGAGCGCCTGGCCGTAACGGGCGGTCGCCTCGGCCGTTGTCACCCCCGGCGGCCGTATCGACGTGGGCGCGGGCGGTGCGAACTGCTCGCCCAGGGACGCCCGGAGCTGCCCGGCACCCGGGAACGCCGCGACCTCCGCCTCCAGGACCAGCCCGACCGGCAGCGCCAGCTCCGGTGCGCGGCCGGCGGCGCCGTAGGAGAGGAGGAGTGCGGTGCGGCCCGAGTCGGCGCCATACAGCCATATCCGGCGCGTCGTCAGCTTCACGTCCGCCGTGTCGTACTGGGCGAGGACCAGCCAGCGGTCCCGCACCGGCGGGCCGTCCGCCGAGGCGGGCAGGCCGACGCGGGAGCGGACGGTGTCCGACAGGGCGTCGGGCAGCCCCTCGCGACGCAGCCAGCCCTGGTCGAGGAGATGGAGGAGGGCGCACTCCTCCAGCAGGCGCACCGGCCAGCCCGGGCCGGACGCCGGGATCGCCCCCAACTCCCTGACCCGCGCGGCCAGTCCGGGGGCCTGGGCGTCGACCATGCGGGCGGCCGTCTCCTCCCACATCCCGTATCCCGCCTGTTCGGCACCGGCCAGGCCGCCGCGCAGCAGGTCCGCCAGGCGCTGCTCCAGCTCCGTCGCCCCCGCGGTGACCCGTGCGGCACGGCGCTCCGCCCGGCGCCGCGCCGCCTCCGGATCACCGGACGCCGACGAGGAACCGGACGCGCCCGCCGTCCGCTTCTCCTCCGCGCGCTGCCTTCTCCCCTTTATCCACTGCTCCGCCCAGTCCGGCGCCTGAGCCGGCGGCACCGCGCCCTCCCCGTCCGCCCAGAGCAGCAGCAGCCCGAGGGCGTGCTTGCACGGGAACTTCCGGCTCGGGCAACTGCACTTGTACGCGGGCCCGGCGGCGTCCGCGATGTCGATGACCGTCTGATACGGCTTGCTGCCACTGCCCTTGCACAGCCCCCACACCGTCCCCTCGTCGGAACTCCCCGCCTCGGACCACGGCCCCGCCGCGCCGAGTTTGCTTCCCGCTTTGCGTGACGCCGCGTCAGGAGCCAGTGCCAACACCTGCTCCGCGGTCCAGCGCACCCCCTGCTGAGTCATGCCATCGAAGGTAGATCCCACCACTGACAATCGGCCGGGGCCGACGTCACGCGATCGGCCTCGCAAGCGCGTTTTCGCAGGTCGGAACGCGTTGTCAGTGGCGTGGTGCAACGTTGGTGGCAGATCCGAACCGGCCGAGCTGGAGGGGGACCTTGCCATGACCGTGTCCGTTGAGCCGACGTCCGTCGAAGCGGGGGAGGCGGAATCGACCCAGGCGTTGCGACCGCATGCCGAGGACGCCTTCGCCCATGAACTGGCCGCGCTGGCCGCGCAGGACGACCGCCCGCGCCCGGCCCGCTGGAAGCTGTCGCCGTGGGCCGTGGCCACGTACCTGCTGGGCGGCACGCTGCCGGACGGCACGGTGATCACCCCGAAGTACGTGGGCCCACGCCGCCTGGTCGAGGTCGCCGTCACCACGCTCGCCACGGACCGCGCCCTGCTCCTGCTCGGCGTGCCCGGCACCGCGAAGACCTGGGTCTCCGAGCACCTGGCCGCGGCGGTCAGCGGCGACTCGACGCTGCTGGTGCAGGGCACGGCGGGCACACCGGAGGAGGCGATCCGGTACGGCTGGAACTACGCGCAGCTGCTCGCGCACGGGCCGAGCCGGGACGCCCTCGTGCCCAGCCCCGTCATGCGGGCCATGGCGGAGGGGATGACGGCGCGGGTCGAGGAGCTGACCCGGATTCCGGCCGATGTGCAGGACACGCTGATCACGATCCTGTCGGAGAAGACGCTGCCGATACCGGAGCTGGGGCAGGAGGTGCAGGCGGTCCGCGGCTTCAACCTCATCGCCACGGCCAACGACCGCGACCGGGGCGTCAACGATCTCTCCAGCGCTCTGCGCCGCCGCTTCAACACGGTCGTGCTGCCGCTGCCGGAGAGCGTCGAGGCCGAGGTGGACATCGTCTCCCGCCGCGTCGACCAGATCGGCCGCTCCCTCGACCTGCCGGCCGCGCCCGACGGCATCGACGAGATCCGTCGCGTCGTGACCGTCTTCCGTGAGCTGCGCGACGGCATCACCGCCGACGGCCGCACCAAGCTGAAGTCGCCGAGCGGCACGCTGTCGACGGCGGAGGCGATCTCCGTCGTCACCAACGGTCTTGCCCTGGCCGCCCACTTCGGCGACGGAGTGCTGCGATCCGGCGATGTCGCCGCGGGCATCCTCGGCGCCGTCGTCCGTGATCCGGCGGCCGACCGGGTCGTCTGGCAGGAGTACCTGGAGGCGGTCGTGCGTGAGCGGGACGGCTGGACGGACTTCTACCGGTCGTGCCGGGAGGTGAGCGCGTGAGCGACGACGACCTCGGATGGGGGCGCCCGAGCGGGGGTTCGACGAAGGGCGGGTCCGTGGCGGGGAGGGCGCTGAGGGGAGCGCGACGGTGTGCGGGACCGGGACCGGGACCGGGACGAGGGCTGGGCC
>NZ_JAKEIP010000266.1 GCF_021474425.1 Streptomyces muensis
CCCCATGCCCTCGCCCCACCGCCAACTCCCCCTGTCCAGAAGGGGGTTCCTCGCCGCCGGAGCCGGCGCGGCCGCCGCACTCGGGGTCGCGTCCGCCCCCGCCCTGGCCGACGGCCGACGGCCCTTCGGCCGCTTCGGTTCCCCGGCCGCCCGTCCCACCCCGACCACGCTCTACGTCGACGCCCGGGGGCGCGGCGACTTCACCACCGTCCAGGCCGCCGTGAACGCCGTCACCGGCAGCGGGTACACGCTCGTCCTCGCCCCCGGCGTCTACCGGGAGACGGTCGCCGTCCCGGCCGCCGCCACCGAGATGACCTGGATCGGCGCGAGCGAGAACCCTCGTGACGTCGTCATCGTCTACGACAACGCGGCCGGCACCCCCAAACCCGACGGCTCCGGCACCTACGGCACCACCGGCTCGGCCACCACCCTGATCCGCCCCGACGGCTTCACCGCCCGCTGGATCACCTTCGCCAACGACTGGCTGCGCGCGGACCACCCTGGCATCTCCGGCACCCAGGCCGTCGCCATCAAGGTGCTGGGCGACCGGTCGGCCTTCCACCACTGCCGCTTCCTCGGCCACCAGGACACCCTGTACGCGGACTCCTCCGCCCTGACCGTCTTCGCCCGCCAGTACTTCGCGCACTGCTACGTCGAGGGCGACGTCGACTTCGTCTTCGGCCGGGGCACCTCCGTGTTCGAGCACTGCCACTTCCGCACCCTGACCCGCACGGACCTGGCCGGCGCCCCGTACGGCTTCGTCTTCGCCCCGTCCACCGCGGGCGCCAACCCGCTCGGCTACCTGGTGACCAGGAGCCGTGTCACCAGCGAGGCCCCGGACGCCTACTACAAGCTGGCCCGGCCCTGGGTGCCCAGCTCCGACACCACCGCACGTCCCTCGCTCGTCGTCCGGGAGACGCACCTGGGCGCCGGCATCGACGCGGCAGCGCCGTACACCAACATGTCGGACAGCTTCCCGTGGCAGGAGCAGCGGTTCGCCGAGTACCGCAACACCGGCCCCGGCGCCGCGATCACCGTCCCCGAGAACCGGCCCCAACTCACCCGTCGGCAGGCCGAGTCCGCCACCCGAGCGGCCTACCTCGGCGACTGGGAGCCGTGGAAGGGAGCGTGCTGACATGCGCAGGCGCACTCTGCTGGCGGGGATGGCGGGGGCGGCGGGAGGCCTCGCGGCGGAAAGCCTGATCGGGGGAGCCGCCACCCCGGCCTTCGCGAGCGGCCGCCGTGTCCGCCACGTCCGCCCCGGCGACTCCGTCCAGGCGGCCGTGGACGCGGTCGACGGCCCCGGCTGGACGATCGTCGTGCACCCGGGAACGTATCGCGAGGTCGTCCAAGTGCCCGCCAGCACACGTGAGTTGACGCTGCGTGGCGCCTCCCGCGACCCGCGCGAGGCCGTCATCGTCTTCGACAACGCCAACGGCACCCCCAGGCCCGACGGCTCGGGCACCTACGGCACCGCGGGCTCCGCCACCTTCAGCGCCGCGGCGCCCGGACTCACCGTCCGCGACCTGACGCTGGCCAACGACTGGCTGCGCGCCGACCACCCGGACATCACGGGCACCCAGGCCGTCGCCGCGTACCTCACCGGCGACCGGACCCACTTCGAGAACGTCCGCCTCCTCGCCCACCAGGACACCCTCTTCGTCGACACGACCGCCCTCGACGCGTTCGACCGGCAGTACTTCCACCGCTGCTACATCGAGGGCGACGTCGACTTGGTCTTCGGCCGGGCGACCGCCGTCTTCGCCGACTGCCACTTCCACACGCTCCAGCGGGACGTGGACTTCACACCCAAGGGCATGGTCTTCGCCCCCTCCACCGCCCGCGCCAACCCCTACGGCATCCTCGCCGTCCGGTCCCGCATCACCTCCGGCGCCGAGGACGGGGCGTACAAGCTGGCGCGGCCCTGGGTGCCGTCGTACGAGACCACTGCCTGGCCGTCGCTCGTCGTGCGGGACACCCGGATCGGGCCGGGGATCGACGCGGTGGCGCCGTACACCGACATGCGGGAGCAGTATCCCTGGCAGACCATGCGGTTCGCGGAGTACCGCAACAGCGGGCCGGGCGCGGCGATCTCCGTTCCGGAGAACCGGCCTCAACTCACCGCCTCCGAAGCCGAGTTGCATACCAGGCAGGCGTATCTCGGGGACTGGCGGCCGTATGCGTAGGGTCGCCGCTCTCCTCGTCTGCGTGGGCCTGTTCTGGCCCACCCCCGCGGCGGCGGCCCCCGCCCGGGAACCCGTCGGCTGGGCCGCCACCGGCTCCGGCACCACCGGGGGCGCGGGCGGCACGACCTGGACGGTCCGTACGCGCGCCGAGCTCAAGGAGGCCCTGGCGAACGGCGGCGATCCCACCGCGCCCAAGGTCATCCGGGTCGTCGGGGACATCAACGGGCATGAGGCGGACGATGGTTCGCTGCTCGGCGAGCAGGACTACGCACCCGGATACGACCTCGGCAAGTACATGTCCTGCTTCGGCGAGGACGGTGGATCGTGGTCCGACACCCGGTACGACTACTGCAAGCAGCAGCGTCAGCTCCGGCAGACCGGGTCGAACCGGGAGAAGGCCCAGATCCAGCTGACCGTGCCCAGCAACACCACGCTCGTGGGGGCGGGCGACGACGCACGGCTGCTCGGCGTCTTCCTGACCGTCAACACCGGCACGAACATCGTCGTCCGCAACCTCCACCTCGAAGCCCCCGTCGACCACTTCACCACCTGGTCGCCGGGCGACGGCACCCAGGGCAGCTGGAACGCCCGCTTCGACGCGCTGACCGTGATCACCGGCAAGCACCTGTGGATCGACCACTGCACCTTCACCGACGGCCGCTTCCCCGACCGGGAGGCACCCCTCGGCTTCCACGGCGAGCACGTCCAACGGCACGACGGGCTGCTGGACATCGAGGACGGCTCCGACTTCGTCACCGTCTCCGACAGCCGTTTCGTCGACCACGACAAGGCGATCCTCATCGGCTCCGGCGACGGGCGCGGTGACCGCGACCGCGGGCATCTGAAGGTGACGTTCGTCCGGAACCTGTTCGACGACATCGTGCAGCGCGGGCCCCGGGTCCGCTTCGGGCAGGTGCACGTCGTCAACAACGTGTACGTGTCCCGGCGCCGGGCTCCCCTCTACGCCCTGGGCGTCGGCGTCGAGTCGGCCCTCTACTCCGAGCGCAACGTCTTCCGATACGACCCGGGCCTGGCCGTCGCCCCCTACGGCGGCGAGCACTTCCACGACACCGGGTCCTGGGCCAACGGCCGTCCGGCCCGACTGAACACCGTCGCCGCCGGTCTCGGGCTGACCGACGACGTGGGCTGGGACCCGGCCGACGTCTACGACCACCGGCCCCTCAGGTCCGCGGCCGCGGTCGAGGCGTACGTCCTGCGCCACGCCGGCACCGGGAGGCCGTATGCGCGGCCATGACGCGGTGGGACGCAGGGCCTTCGTGGTCGGGGCCGGGGCGGCGGAGCTGTTGGCCGGGGGAGCGGCGAGCGGCGCGGAGGCGGCCGTGGTGGACGGCCCGCTGCCCGACTTCCACCCCGCCCTCAAGGACCAGCTGACCTTCCCGCTCGCCTGGGGACACTCCCCGGTCCGCGACTTCCGCGCCTGGCGCCGCACCGCCCGCGCCAAGGTCGAGGAGCTGCTGATCGTCGACCGGGACGAACACACCCCGTACGCCCCGGAGTTCGGCGAGCCCTCCGCGGGCGACGGCTACACCAGGGAGCTGGTGACCCTCTCCCTCACCCGTTACGAACGCGTCCGCGGACCCCTGCTCACCCCGCACGGCCCTGGCCCCTTCCCGGCGGTCCTGCTCCTGCACGATCACGGCGCCAGATTCGACATCGGCAAGGAGAAACTCGTCCGGCCCTGGTACGACGACACCCGGCTCGCCTCCGCACAGGCATGGACGGAGAAGTACTTCAGCGGCCGGTTCGTCGGCGACGAGCTGGCCCGGCGCGGATACGTCGTGCTGTGCCTGGACGCCCTCGGCTGGGGCGACCGGGGCCCGCTCACCTACGACCAGCAGCAGGCCCTGGCCTCCAACTTCTTCAACCTGGGCTCGTCCCTGGCCGGGCTCATGGCCCGCGAGGACACCCGTGCCACCGGCTTCCTGGCAGGCCTCGACCGCGTGGACGCGCGCCGCGTCGCGGCCCTCGGGTTCTCGATGGGTGCCTACCGCGCCTGGCAGACCGCCGCGCTCAGCGACGACATCGCCGCCGCGGCGAGTGCCTGCTGGATGACGGGCCTGAAGGAAATGATGGTGCCCGGCAACAACACCCTGCGCGGGCAGTCGTCGTACTACATGCTCCACCCGGGGCTCCCCCGGTTCCTCGACTTCCCCGACGTGGCGAGCATCGCCGCACCCAGGCCGATGCTCTTCTCCAACGGCGGGCTCGACCCGCTGTTCCCCGCCGACGGCGTCCGCGTGGCCCACGACAAGCTGCGCGCCGTCTGGCGTTCCCGCCGCGCCGAGGAGCGGCTGCGGCTGACGACCTGGCCTGACCTCGGCCATGTGTTCACCGCGCCCATGCAGGACGAGGTCGTCGACTGGCTCGACACCGTCCTGTGAGCAGTCCCCCCACCCGCACGAGAAAGGACCCGCTCTCCATGTCTCGTCGTACCGCTCTCGCCACCCTGGCGGCCCTCACCCTGGGCGCCGGCCTGGCCGTCCTCCCCACCCAGGCCCAGGCCGCGACCGTTGTCGTCAGCACCTCGACCGACCTGTCCAACGCCGTCAAGAACGCCACTCCCGGCACCGTCATCCAGGTCCGCGGCGGCACCTACTACCCGACGGCCACCCTCCAGTCCACGGCCAACGGCACCTCGTCGTCGCCGGTCACGCTCACCGCGTACGGCTCGGAGACCGTGAAGATCGACGGCTCGAACCTGCCCGACGGCGGCTGGATCCTCAAGCTGACCGCCGACTACTGGAACGTCTCGAACATCACCTTCCAGAACTCCCCGGACAGCGCGGTCGTCTGCCAGTCCTGCACCGGCACCAACTGGAACAACATCAAGACCATCAACGGCGGCGACTCGGGCTTCACGCTGACCGGCGACGGCACGGTCAACAACACCGTCCGGAACATCGACTCCTACGGCCACTACGACGCCGCCAACCACGGCGAGAACGCCGACGGCATCGCCGTCAAGTTCGGCTCCGGCACCGGGAATCTCATCACCGGCGCCCGCCTCTACAACAACTCCGACGACGGGCTGGACTTCTGGTCCTTCTCCTCGCCCGTCACCGTCGAGCACACCTGGGCCATGGGCAACGGCAAGAACCGGTGGTCCGACTCGGCCTTCGCGGGCGACGGCAACGGCTACAAGCTGGGCGGCGACGGCGAGACCGTGGCCCACGTCGTCAACAACTCGGCCGCCTGGGACAACGCCGGCAACGGCTTCACCGAGAACAGCAACAAGGGTGCGATCGTCATCAACCGCACCACCGCCTACGCCAACGCCAAGTGGGGCTACTACTTCGCCACGGGCGCGGCCCGCCTCGGCAAGAACCTCGCCGTGAGCAACGGCGGCGGCGCGGTCAACAAGGGCTCCTCGGTCGTCTCGGCCGGCAACAACTGGGACTCCGGGATATCGACGCCGGCCTTCCGGTCGACCGACGCGTCGAGCACGTACAACGCCCGCAGCTCCAGCGGCACGCTGCCCGCGACCACGTTCCTGACCACGGGCAGCACCACCATCGGCGCGACGATGGA
Organism: Streptomyces muensis; assembly: GCF_021474425.1. Lineage (GTDB taxonomy): Bacteria > Actinomycetota > Actinomycetes > Streptomycetales > Streptomycetaceae > Streptomyces > Streptomyces muensis. The sequence continues at coordinate 5,736 of NZ_JAKEIP010000266.1, forward strand.
CTGAGCTAGCGCCGCACGGGCCTGACGCCCTCCAGCGTCGGCACCACCGGTTCGATCGTGCCGTCGGCCGCGAACCTCAGGCGGTCGACGGTCGTCTCCCGGTGCATGCCGTCGCCGCCCGGCTTCCCGGGGCCGTTCAGGGCGAACCGGTGGTAGACGGCGTACCAGTCGTCGGTGCCAGGGGTGTTCACCACCGAGTGGTGGCCGGTGCCGAGGATGCCGTACTCGGGACGCTTGGACAGGATCGTCCCCTTCTTGGTCCACGGGCCGAGCGGGGACGGTCCGGTCGCGTAGGCGACGTGGTAGTTCTCGCTCCGGGTGTCGTCCTCGGACCACATGAAGTAGTACGTGCCCTTCCGCTTGATCACGAAGGAGCCCTCGCGGAAGTTGTCCGGCGTGATGTCCCGAACCTTGGAGGCGTCGTACGACACCATGTCGTCGTTCAGCGGGACCACGTACCCGTGCCCGTTGCCCCAGTACAGATACGACGTCCCGTCGTCGTCCGTGAAGACGGCAGGGTCGATCATCTGGCCCTTGAGCGCACCGCCCTTGGCGACCAGCGGCCTGCCCAGAGCGTCCTTGAACGGGCCGGCCGGGGAGTCAGCCACCGCCACGCCGATCTGCTGTTCGGCGCAGAAGTAGAAGTAGTACTTGCCGTCGCGTTCGGCGATGGCCGGGGCCCAGGCGTACTTGTCGGCCCAGCTCACGTCCGGACCGAGGTCCAGGATGACGCCGTGGTCCTTCCAGTGGACCAGGTCCTTCGACGAGTACGCCTTGAACCGGGTCCCGCTCCAGCCCTGGAAGCCGTCGGTCGTCGGGTAGATCCAGTACTCGCCGTTCAGGTAGTGCACGTCGGGGTCGGCGTTCAGGCCCGGCAGCGTGGGGCTGTTGGTGCGCACCGCCTCGACCGTCCAGACCCGTTTCGTGCCGTCCGCGCCGGTCACCGTGTACTTCTGCGGTTTGCGGAAGTCGCGCCGGGTGCCGGAGCGGGGGCTGACCGTGGCGCCCTCACCGAGCCACAGCTTCGGGGCGAGGCGGGACAGGTCGGCGTCCGGCCGCATCGGCAGCACGACCTTCGCGGCGCCGTCCGTGACGATCGCGTACCCCTTCTGGTCCTTCGCCGTCGCGTCCACGACCGAGGCGGGGCTCGCCGGATACGCGGCCAGCAGCCGGTCGTACTCGGCCTGCGTCACCGGGATCACCGTGCCGTGCCGGGGGCTCGCGGGCAGCTGGTAGTTCTGCGAGGGGGTCCACTTGCCCGAGTCGAGGTCGGTGGTCTCGAACGGGACGTAGCCGCGGCCGCCGTACTCGTCGACGAACAGGTACCACTTGTCCTCGGTGTTCGACTTGAACACCGTCGGCCCCTCACCGCGCTCCATCGCGCCGCTGCCGATGCAGTCGGCCACGAAGTCGTACTTCGTCGAGGTCAGCGATGTCGACTTCTCGCCGGTGATGAACTTCGCGCAGGGGCTGGAGGAGGCCGGGTCCCGCTCGTCCTTGGTGTAGCGGTAGTACGTGCCCTCGTGCTCGACGACCGTCGAGTCGATGACCGAGTAGCCGGGGTCGTTCCAGACCTTCGGCGCGCTGAAGGTGCGGAAGTCCTTCGTGGTCGCGTACAGCATCTTGTTGTACGTCGATCCGGTGTGGTCGGGGTCGTCGTCGGCGTACAGCTTCGACGCCCAGAAGACGACGAACTCGCCGAGGCCGGCGTCCCAGTAGGCCTCCGGCGCCCAGGTGTTGCCCGCGTTGTCGGGCGAGACCTTCACCAGGCGCTGGTCGGTCCAGTGGACCAGGTCGGTGGACTCCCAGACCATGATGGACTTGCTGCCGTGCCGCTGGACCTGGTCCCAGCTGCCGCTGCTGTTCTGGTACATCCGCAGATCGGTGGCGATCATGTAGAACTTGTCGCCCTCGGGGGAGCGGATCACGAACGGGTCGCGCAGGCCCTTCTCGCCGATGGTGGAGGTGAGGACCGGCTTCCCGGCGTTGAGCTCCCGCCAGTGCAGCGCGTCGTTGCCGCGGCTGAGGGCGTAGCGGATCTGCTCGCCGTCGGCGGTGCCCTCGCCGGTGAAGTAGGCGAAGAGATAGCCGGCGTACTTGGGGTGTTTCACGGGTGGTGCTCCGGAGTTCGCGGTACCCGCCGTACCGGGCGGGGCGGTGAGGAGGGCGACGAGCAGCGAGAGACAGGCGACTAGGAGGATTCGTGGGCGCATGTCACTCCTGTGTGAGTGTGGGGGTTCCTGTTGGGTGGTGTGCGCCTTGGGAGTCTCACCAGTGGGAAACAGCACGTCAATCGATGAGCCTGCGATGAGAGCCGACGAAAGTTTCGCTGGCTTTCGGTGAGGCGCGGCAACCTTCCCGGGCATGGCGGCGACCGGATGGCAGAAGCGGGCCGGGGCGGCCCCTCCGGCCCGCTTCGTCCCCATTGGCCCAGGAAGGGAACCACCCGTGCGCCTGAGCACCGGCCGGCACCGCAGAACCCGTACGCTCTCCATCGCCGCGGCCGTCGCCGTCGCCTCCGGAGCGGGCGGCGTCTACCTCGGCCTCTCCGACGGCGGCGCCCAGGCCGCCTCGACGACGGTCACCGTGTCCGGCACCGCACAGCTGGAGGCGGCGGTCAAGAACGCGGTCGCCGGTACGACGATCCAGGTCCGCGGCGGCACGTACACCCCGTCGGCGACCCTCAAGTCCGCGGCGAACGGCACGAGTTCGGCGCGGATCACGCTCCAGGCGTACGGCACCGAGAAGGTGCGCATCGACGGGTCCAGGCTGCCCGCGGGGTCCTGGCTGGCCGGCATCTACGGCGACTACTGGACCGTCCGGAACCTCACCTTCGTCAACTCCCCGGCCCAGGGCTTCGTCGCCACCTCGTCCGTCGGCGGCGTCTTCAAGAACCTCGTCACCGCGGACAACGGCGACTCCGGCTTCACCCTGCGCGGCGACGGCACCACCGACAACCTCGTGCAGAACCTCGACAGCCATGGCAACTACGACCCCGCCGGGCACGGGCAGAACGCCGACGGCATCGCCGTGAAGTTCGGCTCCGGGACGGGCAACCGGATCACCGGGGCACGGCTCTACAACAACTCGGACGACGGCCTCGACCTGTGGCAGTTCTCCTCGCCCGTCACCATCGAACACACCTGGGCCTTCGGCAACGGCGAGAACCGCTGGTCCGACCCGTCCTTCGAGGGCAACGGCAACGGGTTCAAGCTGGGCGGCGGGGGCGCCTCGGTGGCCCACGTCGTGGGCGACAACGCGGCCTGGGACAACACGCTGCACGGCTTCACCGAGAACTCCAACACCGGCGCGATCGTCCTGAACCGCAACACCGCCTACGCCAACGCCGAGAGCGGTTTCTACTTCGCCACCGGCAAGGCACGACTGGCCCGGAACCTCGCGGTGGGCAACGACAAGGGGCTGGCCAAGGTGGGGCCGTCGACGGTGAACGCGGCGAACAACTGGGACCGTGGTGTACCGACTCCGGCCTTCAGATCGACGGACGCGGCAACGGCGTACGGGGCTCGCAAGGCGGACGGTTCGCTGCCCGCGACGGCCTTCCTGACGACGGGCTCCACGGCCGTCGGCTCGACGATGAACTGACCCTCGGAACAAGAAGGAATGCCCCGCCGGTCGTCACCGGCGGGGCATTCCGTTCTGCTGACCGAGGGGGGCTCAGATCAGCAGGTCCCTGGGGGTTGGATCACTGGTACGTGATGTCAGATGCCGAGAACCGGCAAGCGGTTCCATCCGGGCCGGTGCCGAGTTCCTTCGGCTCCTTGCCGCTGCTGTTGCCCTCGAAGCGGGTGCAGGTCTTGATCTTCTTGCCGCTGTCGCCGTGGACGCGGATCTTGCGCAGCGCGGCCGTGTCACCGTAGTTGGAGTTGACGCCGACGATCGAGTTGCCGGGCGCGGTGACGTCCACGTCGTTGATGATGATCGACCGCTTGTACTGCGTGGAGCAGTTGCCGCAACTGCGCACCAGCTTGCCGAACTTCTCCACCTGGAACTTGGTCACGACCAGCTTCCCGGCGCCGTTGAACTGGAGCACCTTGTCGTCGGCGTTCCGCGCGCCGCCGCCGTACACCGTGTACACGGCGGACGACGACTTGCCCTTGAACGTCGCCGCGTCCTCGCCGACGTCCAGCCACCACACGTTCTGGAGCGTGCACGAGCCCTTGCAGTGGACGCCGTCCGCTGCCGGGGTGCCGATGACGACGTTCTTCAGGACCGCGCCGTCGGCCAGCTCGAAGATCGGGTCCTGGCCCTCTTCCTGGCCGCCGCCGCCCAGGTCGCCGGTGCCGTAGAACTTCACCATCTTGCCGTCGTACGTGCCCGACACCGGGATCGTCTTCGACACCGGCTTGCTGTCGGTGGGCGTCGGCCAGGCCGCGGCCGCACTGGCCGACGACAGTAACGACGTGGTGGTGACGACGGCCGCGCCGGTGATGCCGAGGGCGGAGACTCCGGCGATCAACGCCCGCCGCCTGGTGACCTTGCGGCGGTGCCGGACGCGCTGTTCGGTCTGTGCTGTCATGAACCGTTCCTTGCGTGGAGGGGAGATCCTTGCGTCTCCTGGTCGCCACGCGTGCGGAATGGGTTGCCGGTCCTCCGGATTTTCTCTACGAATCCCCGTCGGCTGCGGAATCGTCGTCGTGGGCCGCGAAGTCGCCCGCCACGGACAGCCGTTCGCCGCCCGCCTCGGCCGTCATGGCGTAGCGGTCGTCCTTGGCGTCCCGGCCGCCGCGCTCATGGTCGTACTGCCCGGCGAACACCCACTCGCCCGCACGGACCGTACGGCCCTCCTTGAGCACCCAGGTGTAGACGAGGAAGCCGTCCTTCTCCTCGACCGTCAGCGTGAAGTCGTCCTCGGGCAGCGAACGCCAGGCGCCGGCGTTGTTGACCCCGCCGGTCTGCGCCACCTTCAACTGCACGGTGACCTCGGTGAGTTGCTCGCTGGTCCGCAGGGTCAGGTTGCTCTGCGCCCAGAAGTCGTTGCTGTGCGGGTCCACCGAGCCGTCCGACCACAGGGGGCCGTCCTCCTCGCCCTCGGCGGCGGGTGGCGCGGCGGTGGCGGTCGGCTGCCGGGTCGGCGTCTTGGCCGTCTCGCGGGAGTCCGGAGTGTTCTCGGGCGTCGGGTCGGCCGGCGGGGCGGGCG
>NZ_JAKEIP010000267.1 GCF_021474425.1 Streptomyces muensis
GTACCGGGGGTGCTGGGGGATTCGGCCATGGATCCTCCTCAAGGCTGGAGCCTGTGCCCATTGCATGCCCGACCCCCTGGGCGCATCAACGGCGCACAGAGGCTTGCGCACGCCGCGAACAGGCCCCGCGAGCCCCTGGCCCTGCCCCGGACCCGCCTTCGGCCTAGGCCCCTTCCACCCCGGCCGCCGACTGGATCTCCGGCTGGATGTCCGTCTGCAGCTCATCGGCGTGCTCACCCGTCACCAGGTACACCACCCGCTTGGCCACGGCCACCGCGTGGTCGGCGTAGCGCTCGTAGTAACGGCCGAGCAGCGTCACGTCGACCGCCGTCTCGATGCCGTGCTTCCAGCGCTCGTCCATCAGGTGTTGGAAGAGGGTGCGGTGGAGGAGGTCCATCGCGTCGTCGTCCTGCTCCAGCTGGAGCGCGAGGTCGACGTCCTTGGTGACGATCACCTCGGCCGCCTTCGCCATCAGGCGCTGTGCGAGCTGCCCCATCTCCAGGATGGTGGCGTGCAGGTCCTGGGGGATGGCCCGCGCCGGGTAGCGCAGCCGGGTGAGCTTGGCCACGTGCTGGGCCAGGTCGCCCGAGCGCTCCAGGTCCGCCGACATACGCAGCGACGTGACGACGATACGGAGATCCGTCGCCACCGGCTGCTGGCGCGCCAGCAGGGCTATGGCCCGGGCCTCCAGGTCGTGCTGGAGGTCGTCGACCTTCTGGTCGGCCTCGATCACGCTCTCGGCCAGCTTCAGGTCGGAGTCGAGGATCGCCGTCGTGGCGCGCCCGATCGCCGACCCGACCAGCCGGGCCATCTCCACCAGACCGTCGCCGATCGAGTCCAGTTCCTCGTGGTACGCGTCCCGCATCAGGGTCCCTCTCTTACGTCTGCTGTCCGGAAAGTCTTACCGTCCGGACCTCCGACAGTAAGACCGTCGTGAAAACGACAGTAGGACTGTCGTGAAACCACCAGTGTGATCCCGCGCCAATCCAGCTGTGCGAACCCCACACGACCACTATTCGGGCCCTACGCGTCCGTTTCCGCCACCCCAAATGAACCACCACTGGCTCCAAGGTGAACTCTGGGCGACGAGTGTTCGAGCTCGCACTCCGACGGCTGTGGCCACCGCCTGCGCCATGCCTAACCTGGGTGCATGGACGTGAACGCGGCGGTCGCCGCAGCGGCAGCGATAGCCGGGGTGCTCACCGGCGTCATCGCCATGCTGGCGTTCCGCTGGAGCGAACGCGACCTGAAGCGACCCACCCGGACCTCCCTGCACACCGACCCCGTCCTGCCGCCCGGCGTGGACACGGTCCTGTCGGTGCTGCGCTCCTCCGCCGTCGTCCTCGACGAGGGCGACGCCGTGGTCAAGGCCAGCTCGGCAGCGTACGCCCTCGGTCTGGTGCGCGGAGGCAAGCTCTCCGTCGAGCCCATGCTGCAGATGGCCCGGGACACCAGACGGGACGGCGAGATAAGGCAGGTCGAGCTGGATCTGCCCCGACGCGGTACCGGACGCGGCGACGCCCTCGCCGTGTCCGCGCGCGTCGCGCCCCTCGGCTCCCGCCTCGTCCTCCTCCTCGTCGAGGACCTCACCGAGGCCCGGCGCATAGAGGCGGTGCGGCGTGACTTCGTCGCCAACGTCAGCCATGAGCTGAAGACGCCGGTCGGCGCGCTCTCCCTGCTGTCCGAGGCCGTCATGGACGCCTCCGACGACCCGGAGGCCGTGGAGCGCTTCGCCGGCCGGATGCAGATCGAGGCGACCCGGCTGACCAGCCTGGTGCAGGAGCTCATCGACCTCTCCCGGGTGCAGAACGACGACCCGCTGGAGGACGCCGAGCCGGTCCGCGTCGACGAACTCGTCGCCGAGGCCATGGACCGCTGCCGGCACGCCGCGGGCACGAAGCAGATCACCATGGCGGCGGGCAGCACCAGCGACGACCTCAGCATCTGGGGCAACCGCGGCCAGCTCGCCGCCGCGCTCGGCAACCTCGTCGAGAACGCCGTCAACTACTCGCCCGCCCGCACCCGCGTCGGCATCGCCGCGCGCCGGGTCAGCGCCCCGGGCGGAGACCTCATCGAGATCGCCGTGACCGACCAGGGCATCGGCATCTCGGACAAGGACAAGGAGCGCATCTTCGAGCGCTTCTACCGCGTCGACCCGGCCCGTTCCCGTGCCACCGGTGGCACCGGCCTCGGTCTCGCGATCGTCAAGCACGTGGCCGCCTCGCACAGCGGGGAGGTCACGGTGTGGAGCTCCGAGGGACAGGGCTCCACGTTCACCCTGCGGCTGCCGGAGGCGGGTGCGGCCCGCGACCGCGCACAACAACACCCCGATCTCGACGACGAGGCCGGTCGGTCCGCCGCATCGAATCACCGCAGATCCCCCGATTCACCCCCTGACTCAACCGCGTACGAAACGCTTTCCGCCCCGGAGGTCCTTCCGTGACCCGTGTGCTCGTCGTCGAGGACGAGGAGTCCTTCTCCGACGCCCTGTCGTACATGCTCCGCAAGGAGGGCTTCGAGGTCGCCGTCGCGACCACCGGGCCCGACGGACTCGACGAGTTCGAGCGCAACGGCGCCGACCTCGTCCTCCTCGACCTGATGCTGCCCGGCCTGCCGGGCACCGAGGTCTGCCGCCAGCTGCGCGGCCGCTCCAACGTCCCGGTGATCATGGTCACCGCCAAGGACAGCGAGATCGACAAGGTGGTCGGCCTGGAAATAGGAGCCGACGACTACGTCACCAAGCCGTTCTCCTCGCGCGAGCTGGTCGCCCGTATCCGGGCCGTCCTGCGCCGCCGCGGCGAGCCCGAGGAGGTGACCCCGGCCGCCCTGGAGGCGGGCCCGGTCCGTATGGACGTCGACCGCCACGTCGTCACGGTCTCCGGCTCCAAGGTCGACCTCCCCCTCAAGGAGTTCGACCTCCTGGAGATGCTCCTGCGCAACGCCGGCCGCGTCCTGACCCGCATGCAGCTCATCGACCGCGTCTGGGGCGCCGACTACGTGGGCGACACCAAGACCCTCGACGTCCACGTCAAGCGCCTGCGCGCCAAGATCGAGCCGGACCCGGGCGCGCCCAGGTACCTGGTGACGGTGCGGGGCCTGGGCTACAAGTTCGAGCCGTAAACCGCAGACCGTAAGCAGCAGCTGTAACCGCTACCGCAAGCCGTACGACAAAGGGCGGGGCCTCGGATTTTCCGGGGCCCCGCCCTTTTCTACGGCTCTGCAGGCGCCGTACGGCAGCTCAGTGACCGGCCACCGACTGCGAGGCGCTGTCGGACGGGGTCGCCGCGCCCGCGCCGGTACCGGCCCCGGTGCCGGCCTCCGTGCCGGCGCCCGGCGTCTCGCCCGCGGAGGCCGCGCCGCTCGGGGTGGCCTCGGTGCCGCCGGCCGGGGTGCCGGCCGGCGAGGAGCTCGGGGAGGCCGACGTGCCCGGCGCCGCCGGCACCTCGCTCGGGCCCCAGCTCTCGAAGTAGTGCTCGGCCGGGACGACGAAGGCGCGCAGGCTCACGTCACCGGTCTTGCTGAAGGTGAAGGTGATCTTCTGGGCGTTGCCGTCCTGGACGGCCTCACGGCTGCTGGGCAGCGTCGCGGAGGCGTTGTCCTTGCCGCCGATGATCAGCGAACCGCCGGCCGGGATGGTGAGGCTGCCGCCCTTGGCGGGCTTGAGCTCGGCGCTCTTGTCGACGCCGTCCACCTTGATCGAGTCCAGCGTCTGCGCGGTGCGGCCGGAGTTGAACAGGGTCGCGGAGACCGCGGCGGGGCCGGTCGACTCCAGATCGGGCTGGGTGATGACGATGGCGTTCTGGATCTTGATGTCGCCCACGGTGGTCGCCGCGTTGTCCGGCTTGATCTCCAACGTCTGGGCGTTGTTGCCGGCGGCGCACGCACCGAGCGACGTGATCGAGAACGCGATGGCGGCCGCGGCGAGGGCGCCGCGTCGAAGGCTGCTGCTCACGGCGGCGGCAACTCCTTGACTCGAACGGGGCGGGCCGCATAAAGCCGCCCTAAGTGTCTGTCAGCGGCCTTAGGTTACCGAGCCGTTCCCGGGCGACCGCACCCGACCCTCCCCTCGGCCCCCAAGTGCCGTCGAAGTCCCTCTTCCACCACCCGTCCCTTCACCCACAGGTGGCCCGTCAGTCACATTGCCCGGAGCTCGTCCGCCATTCACATAAGCCCGCCCGCAAGGTCCCCCGCAAAATTTCCGTGAAGGAATGCGCGACCTTCCCGAAATTGATCAACGACCGTGCCCCCGACCTGGCTGTGATCAATTTTGGATTCGTCCGGGACCCGACTCCGGGACGCCGAACGGAGTAGCGAAAGTCGCACACTTGGAACCGGACATATGTGTACGTTCGGCCACTCGGAGGTGCCTCCGGATGCGTGTAACGTGCGCGTTTCACCTCGCCCGCAGAGCCGCTCCGACCTGCGAATACCTTCTTCCACTCGGCCCGCGAAGCACGTTCGTGTTGGACTTGTCAAGCCCCGAGATATGCCCTGACCTGCGAAAACGCCATTCAGAACCCGCCGTTTCCGTGTTACCCTGGATAGCCACGGAAGGGGTACCTGTCACATGACGTTCAAGGTTGGCGACACCGTGGTCTATCCCCATCACGGGGCCGCGCTGATCGAGGCCATCGAAACTCGCCAGATCAAAGGCGTGGACAAGACCTACTTGGTGCTGAAGGTCGCCCAGGGTGACCTGACGGTACGTGTGCCAGCGGACAATGCGGAGTTCGTCGGCGTGCGTGATGTGGTCGGTCAGGACGGGCTGGACCGGGTCTTCGAGGTGCTGCGCGCGCCGTACGCCGAGGAGCCCACGAACTGGTCGCGTCGTTACAAGGCAAATCTGGAGAAGCTCGCCTCCGGCGATGTCATCAAGGTCGCGGAAGTCGTGCGTGACCTGTGGCGTCGTGAGCGCGAGCGCGGACTCTCCGCCGGTGAGAAGCGCATGCTCGCCAAGGCCCGCCAGATTCTGGTGAGCGAGCTCGCCCTCGCGGAGAACACGAACGAGGACAAGGCCGAGGCCCTGCTCGACGAGGTCCTCGCGTCCTGACGCGGTCCGTCCGCCTCAGTTCAGCACACGCTCAGCATTAGTGCTGTGTTGCTTTAAAAAAGTGCCGCGGTGCCCGATGACGTTATTGCTGTCGCCGGGCGCTGCGGCATGTTCGCTTGTCGATGCGGTGCGTCCATCTCGGGGGCGCCCCCGATACTTGATGTGCCGGGTCCGGGCAGCTGGCTCGACCGTTGTCACGGAAGGGTTCGGTCAAGCCGTCCCACCCGGCACGCTGAGGCCATACCCACGTAGGCAGAGCACACAAACCTGACAGGAACCGATGTCTGACGTTTCGCGTCCTTCGCCCACGGGTGTCCCCGCCGAAGGCCGTACCGGGGCCCGTACCGCCGTTGTGATCCCGGCCGCCGGACGGGGCGTACGCCTCGGTCCCGGCGCCCCGAAGGCGCTGCGCGCGCTGAACGGCACGCCCATGCTCATCCACGCCGTCCGCGCGATGGCCGCCTCCCGTGCCGTCTCCCTCGTGGTCGTCGTCGCCCCGCCCGACGGCGCCGCCGAGGTCAAGAGCCTGCTCGACGCGCACGCCCTGCCCGAGCGCACCGACTTCCTCGTCGTCCCCGGCGGCGAGACCCGCCAGGAGTCCGTGAAACTCGGCCTGGACGCGCTGCCGCCGGACCACGACATCGTCCTGGTGCACGACGCGGCCCGCCCCCTGGTCCCGGTGGACACGGTGGACGCGGTGATCGAGGCCGTACGGGACGGAGCGCCGGCCGTGGTGCCGGCGCTGCCGCTCGCCGACACGGTCAAGGAAGTCGAGCCGGCCACGGTGTCGGGCGAGCCCGAACCGGTCGTCGCCACGCCGAGGCGCGCCCGCCTGCGCGCCGTACAGACCCCCCAGGGTTTCGACCGCGCCACGCTGATCCGTGCCCACGAGACGGTGACGGGCGACGTCACCGACGACGCGAGCATGGTCGAGCAGCTCGGCCTGACGGTCGTGGTCGTGCCCGGCCACGAGGAGGCCTTCAAGGTCACCCGCCCGCTGGACCTGGTCCTCGCGGAGGCGGTCCTGGCACGCCGGAGGCTCAACGATGGCTTCTGAGCAGCTCCCGGTGCTGCCCCAGGTCGGCATCGGCACCGACATCCACGCCTTCGAGGAAGGCCGCGAGCTGTGGTGCGCCGGCCTGAAGTGGGAGGGCGAGGGCCCCGGCCTCGCCGGCCACTCCGACGCGGACGTCGTCGCCCACGCCGCCTGCAACGCGCTCTTCTCGGCGGCCGGACTCGGCGACCTGGGCCAGCACTTCGGAACGGGGCGCCCCGAGTGGTCGGGCGCCTCGGGCGTCGTACTCCTCACCGAGGCGGCCCGAATCGTCCGCGAGGCAGGCTTCCGGATCGGCAACATCGCGGTCCAGGTCGTGGGCCCCCGCCCGAAGATCGGCAAGCGGCGGGAAGAGGCGCAGAAAATCCTGTCGGACGCGGCCGGGGCACCGGTGTCGGTGTCGGGCGCGACGACGGACGGCTTGGGGTTCCCGGGCAGGGGCGAGGGCTTGATGGCGGTGGCGACGGCGCTGGTGGTGAAGGTCGGCTGAGAGGGCTGAACAGGTAGCGCGGCCGAGTGTGCCAACCCAGGGGCGCGAGGAACTGCGCGACCAACCCCCACCGGCCCGCAGACGACAACGGTCCCGTACACCCCTGACCGCCTACTACTCTGGACCCGTGACTATTCGCCTGTACGACACCAGCGCCCGGCAGATCCGTGACTTCACCCCGCTCACGCCGGGCTGCGTCTCGATCTACCTCTGTGGCGCCACCGTGCAGGCCGCGCCGCACATCGGCCACATCCGCTCGGGCCTGAACTTCGACATCATGCGCCGCTGGTTCGCCTACCGCGGCTATGACGTGACGTTCATCCGGAACGTCACGGACATCGACGACAAGATCATCGCCAAGTCCGTCGACCAGAACCGCCCCTGGTGGTCCATCGGCTACGAGAACGAGCGCGCCTTCACCGACGGCTACACCGCCCTCGGCTGCCTCCCGCCGACCTACGAGCCCCGCGCCACCGGCCATGTCACCGAGATGGTCGAGATGATGCGCGGCCTCATCGAGCGCGGACACGCCTACGAGGCGGACGGCAGCGTCTACTTCGACGTCCGTTCCTGGCCCTCCTACCTGGAGCTGTCCCGGCAGGACCTCGACGAGATGCGCCAGCCCGCCGAGGAGGGCATCTCCGGCAAGCGGGACCCGCGCGACTTCGCGATGTGGAAGGCCGCCAAGCCGGGCGAGCCCGACTGGGAGACGCCGTGGGGACGCGGGCGCCCCGGCTGGCACCTGGAGTGCTCGGCGATGGCCCACAAGTACCTGGGCTCCGCCTTCGACATCCACGGCGGCGGCCTTGACCTGATCTTCCCGCACCACGAGAACGAGATCGCCCAGGCCAAGGCGTACGGCGACGAGTTCGCCAAGTACTGGGTGCACAACGCCTGGGTCACCATGAGCGGCGAGAAGATGTCGAAGTCGCTCGGCAACAGCGTGCTGGTGTCCGAGATGGTCAAGCAGTGGCGCCCGATCGTCCTGCGCTACTACCTGGGCACCCCGCACTACCGTTCCACCATCGAGTACAGCGAGGACGCCCTGCGCGAGGCCGAGTCGGCGTTCGCGCGCATCGAGGGCTTCGTGCAGCGCGTGGTGGAGAAGGCGGGCGTCGTCGAGCCGTCGGCCGAGGTGCCGCTCGCCTTCGCCGAGGCGATGGACGACGACCTGGGCGTCCCGCAGGCGCTCGCGGTCGTCCACACCACGGTCCGGCAGGGCAACAGCGCACTGGCCGCCGACGACAAGGAAGCCGCCGTGGCCCGCCTCGCCGAGGTGCGCGCCATGCTCGGCGTCCTGGGCCTGGACCCGCTCGACCCGCACTGGGCCGGCGAGTCCGACCGCGGCGAGGACCTCCACGGCGTCGTGGACTCCCTGGTCCGCATGGTCCTCGACCAGCGCGAGGCGGCCCGCTCCCGCAAGGACTGGGCCACCGCGGACGCCATCCGCGATCAGCTGGGCCAGTCCGGCCTCGTCATCGAGGACAGCCCGCAGGGCCCGCGCTGGACCCTCGGCCCGCGCTGACCGGGCCGGTCCTGGGGAAGATCGATTGTGCCGCCCGGCCCTCCGGGCGGCACACTGCATAGACGTACATTCGAACGCTCACGACAGACAGGTAGGTCATGGCCGCGAACAACCGCCGCATGTCCGGCAAGAAGGGCGCGCAGGTCGGCAGTGGCGGCCAGCGGCGCAAGGGTCTCGAAGGCAAGGGGCCGACGCCGCCCGCCGAGATGCGCAAGGGACACAAGAAGAACCGCATCGCCAATGCCAAGGCGAAGCAGACCGTACGCCGTCCCGCACCGCGCGGCCGCGGCGGCAAGGGCACGTCCGAGCTGGTGGTAGGCCGTAACCCGGTGGTCGAGGCCCTCCGCGAGGGCGTCCCCGCGTCGACCCTCTACGTCCAGCAGTTCATCGACAACGACGAGCGTGTCCGCGAGGCCCTCCAGCTCGCCGCCGACCGCGGCGGCATCAACCTCATGGAGGCCCCGCGCCCCGAGCTGGACCGCATGACCAACGGCCTGAACCACCAGGGCCTGGTCCTCCAGGTCCCGCCCTACGAGTACGCCCACCCCGAGGACCTCGCTGCCGCGGCCTACGACGAGGGCGTCGACCCGCTGATCGTCGCCCTCGACGGCGTGACCGACCCGCGCAACCTCGGTGCCGTCGTCCGCTCGGTCTCCGCCTTCGGCGGCCACGGCGTCGTCGTACCGGAGCGCCGCGCGGCGGGCATGACGGCCGGCGCCTGGAAGACGTCCGCCGGTACGGCGGCCCGTACTCCGGTGGCCCGCGCCACGAACCTGACCCGGGCGCTGGAGTCGTACAAGAAGGCGGGCCTCGTGGTCGTCGGCCTGGCCGCCGACGGCGAGGCCGAACTCGGTGACCTTCAGGCCCTTCAGGGCCCGGTGGTCATCGTGGTCGGCAGCGAGGGCAAGGGCCTGTCCCGCCTGGTCGGCGAGACGTGCGACTTCCGCGTACGCATCCCGATGCCGGGCGGCGCCGAGTCGCTCAACGCCGGTGTGGCGGCGGGCATCGTCCTCTACGAGGCGGCCCGTCGACGCGTCTGACCGGACATCGGGACAGACGCCTGAACAGACATCCGTGGCGTCACCCGTGCGGGTTAATTCTGGTGACAGTGGTGCGACCTGCGCATCCTTGACGGGGTCCGGACAGATCGGACCGGTCAAGGCAGTGTCCAAACCACACGTCACTCGGTTAGTTGAGTGTGGACACCAGAACACCCCGCACACCCACGGGGGACCGCTCGTCGGGATACGACGACGCTCCCGCGCTGAGCATGGTGAAGGTGCCGAGCGATCCGGCGCAGATCATCGTCAATCACGCGAGTTTCCGCGTGTTGTTGGGCGCGTCGACCGGGGGTGGCAAATCCCCGCGGATCACACGGCACTTGAGCGCCACCGAGGACACCACCCGTATCCCCGTCGTGGGCGCGGCCGGCAGAGCGGGAGCGGCCACCGGCTCCCGCCGCCGGGTCGCCGTCTGGAACGGCACGTCCGCGCCCGACGACACGGGTGCCCACCGCCTCCTCCAGGCGGTCCGGGACGGCAGTGTCCGCCACGGCGACGAACCGCTCCCCGGCGGCGGGGGCACCCAGGTCATCCCGCGAGTCGACGTCGTTGGCGGCTACGACGGGGGCTACGACGACGTGTTGGAGCAGACCGTCGAGACGCCGATCGTGGGCGCACAGCGCACGCACGCGTCGCACGAGTCCCGGCTGCTGCCGAACATGCGCACGGTTGAGGGCGCGTACGACGAGGAACTCGCCTACGACGACGAGGAGTTCGTCGACGACAGCCGCGGACCGGGCGAGCCCGACACCCCGCTGAGGCGATCCGGCGACGACCCTGCGCGGCACGCCTACTACCCGGGCCGGCGTATGAACCTCGGCGTCGTCCTGCTCCCGCTCCGGGTCTTCCTCGGCTTCATCTCCATCTACGCCGGCATGGGCAAGCTGTGCGATCCCGTCTACTTCGACGGGGGCAAGCGCGGCTCGATGGTGAAGTGGCTCAACACCCTTCACCCCTGGGAGGTGGCCGAGCCGCTCCGTCAGTTCGCCCTCGAACACCCCGTCGGATCCGGCCTGGTCATCGCCTTCTTCCAGGTGATCGTCGGCGTGCTGACGGTTCTGGGCTGCTGGCAGCGGGTGGCCGCGGTGGTCGGTGCCCTGCTCTCCGCCGCGCTCCTGGTCACCGTCAGCTGGAAGAGCGTTCCGGTCTACGACGCGCCCGACATCATCTACCTCGCCGCCTGGTCCCCGCTGATCATCGCCGGTGCGCCCGTCTACTCCATCGACGGCCGTCTCGCGGGGATGGCCTGGCGTCGGCTCGGTCCTCGCTCCGACATCTGGGAGCTGCGGAGTTACGTCCTGCGCCGCGGTGCCCTGATCACGGCGATCGTCACCGGGCTGACCCTGCTGATCGGTTCGCTGCTGGGCGGTGCGGTGCGTGACGCCGACCGTGTGGTGGTGCCCGGTCCCGGTGAGGCTCCCCGTAACGAGCTGCCGGGCTCGCCGCTGCCGCAGGATCCCGGTCAGCGGCACCGGAAGACGCCGTCGGCCTCCAACTCGCCCACGCAGGGGGCCACGTCGGGGGCTGCGACGCCGTCTGGGGCCGCTACGACGCCGGGGGCGACGAGTGACACGGGTACGGCGGGTGCCGGTACGCCGAGTCAGACGCAGGGGACGGCCGGGCAGGCTCCGCCTCAGCAGTCCTCGCCGGCCGACGAGGCGCCCAGCACCAGCACCGGTCCGACCTCCGGGG
>NZ_JAKEIP010000268.1 GCF_021474425.1 Streptomyces muensis
CGCCCCCACCGTCAGCTGTACGTCCGCCAAGGCCGGACTCGCCGCCAAGCTGAAGAAGGACATCACCGCCGCGCTGGCCAACCGCAAGGGGACCATCGCGGTCGGCCTGTACGACCGTTCCACCAACACCACCTGTGCGCTGAGGGCTTCCAGCGCCTACGACTCCGCCAGCGTCGTCAAGGTCACCGTGCTCGCCGCGCTGCTGTGGGACGCGAAGAAGCACAACCGGTACCTGACCGACCGTGAGGCGTCGCTCGCGAAGGCCATGATCACCAAGTCCGACAACGCCGCGACCAGCACGCTCTGGAAGCAGCTCGGCATGACGAAGATCAAGGGCTTCCTCAGCGCCGCCGGCATGACCCAGACCAAGCCCGGCGCGAACGGCTACTGGGGGCTGACCCAGATCACCGTCACCGACGAGCAGAAGCTGCTGAAGCTCATCACGGCCAAGAACGCCATACTCAGCGACAACTCCCGTGCCTACATCCTGAAGCTGATGGGCCAGGTCGTCTCCTCGCAGCGCTGGGGCACCCCGTACGGAGTGCCGTCCGGTGTCACCGTCGCCGTCAAGAACGGCTGGCTGCAACGCGCCACCCAGGGCTGGCGGGTGCACAGCGTCGGCGCGTTCAAGGGGCGGGGGCATGACTATGTGATCACGGTGCTCACTCACGGCAACAGCACCATGAACTACGGCATCACGACCATTCAGGGCGTCGCCAAGGTCATCCACAAGGACCTGGCCGCGAGCTGAGCCTTAACGAGGCGGCCTACCTCGCGTCACCCACCAGTCCTACGGTGACCCCGTGAACCCCGTGAACCCCGTGACCTTCGTGAACCCCGTGACCTCCACGCGCCTGAGAACCGTACTCGTCACCGCCGTCGCCGGCCTGGCGGCAGCCACCTGCCTGACCGCCGCCGCCCCCGCGAACGCCCACGCCACGGCGAAGAACGACCACGTCTGTTCGCCCTCCGTCTCCATCGACCGCTTCTCCGACGCGCTCGACAAGACGACGTACGACGGCACCTTCGTCGGCAACTTCTCCGCCCTCGCCGTCGACCGCGACGGCTCCCTCGCCGCCGTCTCCGACCGTTCGGCCCTCTTCGCCCTCGACGGCAGGACGCTCGCGCCGAAGGCCGTCGTCCCGCTCGCCGACGAGAGCGGCGCCGCCCTCGACTCCGAGGGCCTCGTCGTCGACCGCGACGGCACCCGGCTGATCTCCTCCGAGACCGAGCCCTCCGTACGCCGCTACTCCCGCGACGGCCGGATCCTCGACCGCCTCCCCGTGCCGGACGCCCTGAAGGTCACCCCGGCGGGACGCGCTCAGCCCAACGGCACCTTCGAGGGCCTGACCCTGCTCCCCGGCGGCCGCACCCTGCTCGCCTCGATGGAGTACGCGCTCGCCGGGGACAGCGCCGGCATCGTCCGCTTCCAGACCTGGCAGCGGACCGGCGGCGGCCACGGCCGTCACTTCGAGCTCGGCCGCCAGTACGCCTACCGCACCGACGCCGGCCTCGGCGTCCCCGAGGTCCGGGCGACCCCCGACGGCCGCCTCCTCGTCCTGGAACGCGGCTTCACCGCCGGTGTCGGCAACACCGTCCGCCTCTACCTCGCCGACCCGCGCCACGCCACCGACACCAGCGGCATCGAGAACCTCACCGGGCAGGACGGCGCACGGCTGGTCAGGAAGACGTTGCTCGCCGACATCGTGAACTGTCCGTCACTGGGAGCGACCGCCAAGCAGCCCCAGCCGAACCCACTCCTCGACAACATCGAGGGCATGGCGATCACGGGGTACTCGAAGGGGCGCCTGAGGGTGCTGCTGGTCAGCGACGACAACCAGAACGCCGTACAGACGACACGGTTCTACCACCTGCGCGTACGGATCTGAGCGCACCGCCCCCGATTGTTGCGGCGGGATGAAATCGGGGCTCGCCGGCGTTGGTGCCTTCCGGCAGATCAGGACGAACGGAGGGCACCCGCGTGGCAGCGCATCAGGGGGAGACCAAGGGCTGGGCGCGCAGACTGGCCGGGTATGCGTGGCGGTATCCCAAGGACGTGGTCCTGGCTCTCGGGTCCTCCCTCGCCGGTATGGCCGTCATGGCCGTGGTCCCGCTGATCACCAAGGTGATCATCGACGACGTGATCGGCGACCACACCCGCGGCATGGCCCTCTGGGCCGGCCTGCTCATAGCCGCCGCGCTCGCCGTCTACGTCCTCACCTACGTCCGCCGCTACTACGGCGGCCGCCTCGCCCTCGACGTCCAGCACGATCTGCGCACCGACATGTTCGGGACGATCACCCGGCTCGACGGGCGACGGCAGGACGAGCTGTCCACCGGGCAGGTCGTCGGGCGGGCCACCAGCGACCTCCAGCTGATCCAGGGACTGCTCTTCATGCTCCCGATGACCATCGGGAACTTCGCGCTCTTCCTGATATCCCTGGTCGTCATGGCGTGGCTGTCGCTGCCGCTCACGCTGGTCGCCCTCGCGGTGGCCCCCGCTCTGTGGTGGATCGCCAAGCGCAGCCGGACCAGGCTGCACCCCTCCACCTGGTACGCCCAGGCCCAGGCCGCCGCCGTCGCGGGCGTCGTAGACGGGGCCGTCAGCGGTGTACGCGTGGTCAAGGGCTTCGGGCAGGAGGAGCAGGAGACCGGCAAGCTCAGGGACGTCAGCAGGCGGCTCTTCGCGGGGCGGCTGCGCACCATCCGGTTCAACTCGAAGTACACCCCGGCGCTGCAGGCCGTCCCTGCGCTCGGTCAGGTCGCCATGCTCGCGGTCGGCGGCTGGCTTGCGGTGCGCGGGCACATCACGCTGGGTACGTTCGTCGCGTTCTCCACCTACCTCGCCCAGTTGGTCGGCCCGGTGCGCATGCTCGCCATGGTCCTCACGGTCGGGCAGCAGGCCCGGGCGGGCACCGAGCGGGTCCTGGAGCTGATCGACACCGAGCCGTCGATCGAGGAGGGCACCAGGACGCTGCCCGCCGACGCGCCCGCGACCGTCGAGTTCGACGACGTGTCCTTCGGCTACGACGACTCCGCCGACCCCGTTCTCGACGGCCTCAGTTTCGAGATCCGCCCCGGCGAGACCCTCGCCGTCGTCGGCTCCTCCGGCTCCGGCAAGTCCACGGTCTCCCTGCTCCTGCCGCGCTTCTACGACGTCACCCGCGGCGCCGTCCTCGTCGGCGGCCACGACGTGCGCGAGCTGACCTTCGACTCGCTGCGGGCCGCGATCGGACTGGTCCCCGAGGACTCCTTCCTCTTCTCGGACACGGTCCGCAACAACATCGCCTACGGCCGCCCCGACGCCACCGACGAGGAGATCCGCAAGGCCGCGCGCGCCGCCCAGGCGGACCGCTTCATCACCGAGCTGCCCGACGGTTACGACACCACGGTCGGCGAGCACGGCCTCACCCTCTCCGGCGGCCAGCGCCAGCGCGTCGCGCTCGCCCGCGCGATCCTCACCGACCCCCGGCTCCTCGTCCTCGACGACGCGACGTCGGCGGTGGACGCCCGTGTCGAGCACGAGATCCACGAGGCGCTGAAGCACGTCATGGAGGGCCGGACGACGCTGTTGATCGCGCACCGGCGCTCCACCCTGAACCTCGCCGACCGCATCGCCGTCCTCGACGCCGGCCGCCTCGCCGACATCGGCACCCACGAGGAACTCCAGCGACGCTCAGCCCTGTACCGCCGCCTCCTCACCGACCCCGACGAACTCGGCGGCGTCTCGCCCGGCCACGCCCAGCCCGTCTGCCCTCAGGAGGACACCTCCGTACGCGATGAACTGGACGCCGAGTTCGACGCCGAACGCGGGGTGACGCCGAGGCTGTGGACCGGCGACCGCGAGCCCAAGGACCTGGCGCTGACGGAGTCGCCGGCCACCCCCGAGCTCCTCGCCCAGGTGGCGGCGCTGCCCCCGGCGACCGACACCCCCGACATCGACGAGGCCAAGGCGGTCCGGCCGGAGGAGTCGTACGGTCTGAAACGGCTGCTGCGCGGCTTCGGGCTGCCGCTGCTGATCAGCCTCGGGCTGGTGGCCATGGACGCCGGCATGGGACTGCTGCTGCCCGTCCTGATCCGGCACGGCATCGACTCCGGCGTCACCCAGGTCGCCCTCGGCGCGGTCTGGGCGGCCTCCCTGCTCGCGCTGCTCGCGGTCACCGTGCAGTGGGTGGCGCAGATCGGCGAGACGCGGATGACCGGACGCACGGGCGAGCGCGTCCTGTACTCCCTCCGGCTGAAGATCTTCGCCCAGCTCCAGCGGCTCGGACTCGACTACTACGAGCGGGAGTTGACCGGCCGGATCATGACCCGGATGACGACGGACGTCGACGCGCTGTCGACCTTCCTCCAGACCGGTCTGGTCACCGCCTTCGTCTCCGTCGTCACCTTCTTCGGCATCATGGTCGCCCTGCTGGTGCTCGACATCCAGCTCGCGCTCGTCGTCTTCGCGACCCTGCCGCCGCTGATCATCGCCACGTACTTCTTCCGCCGGGCGAGCGTGAAGGCGTACGAACTCGCCCGTGAGCGCGTGTCGTTGGTCAACGCCGACCTCCAGGAGTCGGTGTCCGGGCTGCGGATCGTGCAGGCCTTCCGGCGCGAGCGGGACGGCGGTGCGCGGTTCGCCGAGCGCAGCGACAGCTACCGGCAGGCCCGTATCCGGGGGCAGTGGCTGATCTCGATCTACTTCCCGTTCGTGCAGTTCCTGTCGTCGGGGGCCGCGGCGGCGGTGCTGATCGTGGGCGGGGCGCGGATCGAGGCGGCGACGCTGACGACCGGTGCGCTGGTGGCCTACCTGCTCTACATCGATCTGTTCTTCGCCCCGGTCCAGCAGCTCTCCCAGGTCTTCGACGGCTACCAGCAGGCCACGGTCTCGCTCGGCCGCATCCAGGAGCTCCTGCGGGAGCCGACCTCGACGAAGGCGGCCGAGGAGCCCCTGGAGGTGCTGTCGCTGCGGGGCGAGGTGGCGTTCGAGGACGTGCACTTCGCGTACGGGGCGGACGAGGAGGCGCTGAGCGGCGTCGACCTCCGGATCCCCGCCGGACAGACCGTCGCCTTCGTCGGCGAGACGGGCGCGGGCAAGTCGACCCTGGTCAAGCTGGTGGCACGGTTCTACGACCCCACCGGTGGCCGGGTGACCGTCGACGGCACGGACCTGCGCGCCCTGGACCTCACGTCGTACCGGCACCGTCTCGGGGTCGTCCCGCAGGAGGCGTACCTCTTCCAGGGCACCGTCCGTGACGCCATCGCCTACGGCAGGCCGGACGCCACCGACGCGGACGTGGAGGCGGCGGCCCGCGCGGTCGGCGCCCACGAGATGATCGCCACCCTCGACGGCGGCTACCTCCACGAGGTCGCCGAGCGTGGCCGCAACCTCTCCGCCGGCCAGCGCCAGCTGATCGCCCTCGCCCGCGCCGAACTCGTCGACCCCGACATCCTGCTCCTCGACGAGGCCACCGCCGCCCTCGACCTGGCCACGGAGGCCCAGGTCAACCAGGCCACCGACCGCGTCGCCGGCCACCGCACCACCCTCGTCGTAGCCCACCGCCTCACCACGGCCGCCCGCGCTGACCGGGTGGTCGTCATGGATCACGGCCGGGTCGCGGAGGACGGGACGCACGAGGAGTTGCTGGCGCGGGGCGGGCGGTATGCCGAGTTGTGGCGGACCTTCATCGGGGAGGCCGAGGCCGCCGCGGCGTGAGGGGGCTGCCGTGCAACCATCCGGCGTACGCCGTGCGTCCGTACACCAGTACGCTCATTGCCGGTGTACGGGGAGGACAACCCAGTGGACAGAGGTGCGATACGCCGACGACTGGCCGTCGGTCTTGCGGTGCTGACCGCGGCCGGGCTGATCGCGGTCGCGGCCCCGACGCAGGCACAGGCCGCGGCCGCCACGCGCTGCGAGGGCCGCAAGGTCAAGACGTACCCGTTCTCCACCGGCACCCTGTACGTCTACAAGAAGAGCGGCCACGTCTGCGCCATCGTCACCCCCAGGCGCCCCGGGCGGCAGCAGACGATGATGGTCAGCGTGCAGGCGTTCCGGGCCAAGCCCGTGACCGACGAGGGCCTGTACACCCGCCGGGCCGGCCCGGTCACCGTCCATGCCGGGCAGCGGTGTGTGTGGGTGAAGGGCCGGGTGGGCAGCGGGTCGGTGAGCAAGGGCTGGATCCTGTGCTGACCGGCTGATTCCCGCCCCCGCCGCACCTGCTTCGCGCCTCCGCTCCCGGGAATTCTCCATCTTCCCTGGTGCGCCGGGGAGTTGCTCCGATAGCTTCCGCAGGCACATCTGACTCACAAGGGAGGGTGCATGCGGAAGGCGCTCAGATGGCTGCTGGCGCTCGGCGTGCTGATCGGCACGTTGGGCACGGCGGGAACGGCGGGCACCGCGGGGGCGGCCACCACCGACCGGTCGGGGGCCATCACCACCGACATCAAGGAACGGCTGCTCTCCATACCGGGGATGAGCCTGATCGAGGAGAAGCCGTACACCGGCTACCGCTTCTTCGTCCTCAACTACACCCAGCCGGTCGACCACCGGCACCCGTCCAAGGGAACGTTCCAGCAGCGGATCACCGTGCTGCACAAGGACGTCAGCCGGCCGACGGTCTTCTACACCAGCGGCTACGACGTCTCCACGACACCCAGCCGCCGCGAGCCGACCCAGATCGTGGACGGCAACCAGATATCCATGGAGTACCGCTTCTTCACCCCTTCCCGGCCCGACCCGGCCGACTGGACCAAGCTGGACATCTGGCAGGCGGCCAGCGACCAGCACCGCATCTTCCGGGCGCTGAAGAAGGTCTACGACCGGAACTGGATCTCCACGGGCGGCTCCAAGGGCGGCATGACCGCCACGTACTACGAGCGGTTCTACCCGAGGGACATGGACGGCGTCGTCGCCTACGTCGCCCCCAACGACGTGGTCAACCGCGAGGACTCCGCCTACGACCGCTTCTTCGCGGGCGTCGGCACCAAGGAGTGCCGCGACCGGCTGAACGCCGTACAGCGCGAGGCGCTGGTGCGCCGGGAGCCGCTGGAGAAGAAGTACGCCGCGTACGCCGCCGAGAACGGCTACACCTTCCGCACCATCGGCAGCCTGGACAAGGCGTACGAGGCGGTCGTCCTGGACTACGTCTGGGGCTTCTGGCAGTACAACCTGCTGCAGAACTGCGCCAACGACACCCTGATCCCGCCGGACGCGAAGAACGCCACCGACGACCAGATCTGGACGTCCATCGACACCGTCTCCGGCTTCTCCTTCTACACCGACCAGGGCCTGGAGCCGTACACGCCGTACTACTACCAGGCGGCCACCCAGCTCGGCGCGCCGACGATCCACTTCCCGCACATCGAGAAGAAGTACCTCCGCTACGGCTACCAGCCCCCGCGGAACTTCGTCCCGAGCGACATCCCGACCAGGTTCCAGCCGGGCGCCATGCGTGACGTGGACACCTGGGTCAAGCACAACGCCCGCCACATGCTCTTCGTCTACGGGCAGAACGACCCGTGGGGCGCCGAGCCGTTCCGCCTCGGCAAGGGCGCGAAGGACTCGTACGTGTTCACCGCCCCCGGCGCCAACCACGGCGCCCGCGTGGACGGACTGGTCGGCGACGAGAAGGCCCTCGCCACGGCCCGCATCCTTGACTGGGCGGGCGTCCCGGCCACCGCCGTGAACCGGGCGGAGCCGCTGGCGAAGTACGACGCGAAGCTGGACGTGCGCGACGTGGAGCGGGAGCCGACGCTGCGTCCGTAGCCCCTGCTCACACGGGCCGCGCGCAGCCCACCGGCTTCTCGCCGCCCAGTTGCACGTAAAGGGCCGTCGACAAGGGGCATCCCGCTCGCTTGTCGACGGCCTTCGTCACCTTGTACTGCGGTTTCCGCTCGGCCTTGCCGTCGCAGGACGTCTCGCGGACCTGGCCGTCGCCCGAGCTGTACACGCAGTCGCCGACGATGGTGCGGGGGCCGCCTCCGCCGCCCGGGTCGCCGGGGTGGGGCGCGGCGAGGTTGCGCATGCAGGCGTAGCCCTGCGGGACCGCCCCGTCGCCGTCCTCGTCCAAGCCGCGGCTCTGCTCGCTGATGTGCAGCACGAAGTCCGTGGTCCCGGGGCACAGCGGCCCCGCGCCCACCTTGCCCTCGTGCCGCGCCACGACCCGCGCCGCCGCCCGCTCACTGGTGCAGGACACCTCGGTGAAGCTCGTCGTACCGAAGGAGCTGCACTCGTCGACGCCGAGGAACACCGTGCCGTGGCCCGCGGCCCGGGTCGGCGCCACCTGCTGTTCGCTCGCGGTCCTGTCGAGCCGCCCGTCGTCCCTGGCCGCCGAGGCGTTCTGGCACCCCGTCAACAACACGCTGAGCAGCACCAGCAACGCACAGGCCGGCCCCGCACCATTTCTCCCGCGCATCGCACTCCCCCCTGGTACCCCCGTCCAGCGTGACCCGCGACAACGGGCGCACGCCAGACATGTGGGGTCCTTTGCGTCGGTTGGGGGTGAGTGCGCCCACTGTGTGACGTACGGGCGCTACGTCCAAGCGCTCCCCAGCGCTAACTGCTCCGGTAGGACAGCCCGTGCCCGATCGGATACAGCACCCGCGTCGGATCGTCCGCCCGCTGCACCGGCACCGGCAGCCGTCCGCGCGGTGCCACCCGGCCGGCGATCCCCCGGGCGGCCGCGCGCAGTTCGACGTCGGTCCATGAGTACGACGCCAAGCAGGCCCGGACGGCGGGCAGATGGGCCACGTCGTAGGGGTTGCGGATCGCGACCGCCACGACCGGCCTGCCCGTCGCGAGCAGTTGTTCGACCAGCGTCTTCTGTGTGCTGCTCGCGGTGACGTTGTACGTCCCGACCACCACGGCGTCGGCTGCCCGAGCGGCCTCGACGGCACGGGCGATGATGGCTGCGGACGGCGAGGTGCCCGTCGACAGGGCGGTGGCCGTGAAGCCCAGTTCGGTCAGGGCGGTGGCGAGGACGCCGGTCGGGGGCCCCGTCGTGCCGGACGGGGAGGCCGGGTCGGCGCCCACGACCAGGACCCTGGGGTGGCTGCGGCGGGACAGCGGCAGCAGCCGGCCGTCGTTGACCAGCAGGGTCGTCGTCCGCTCGGCGATACGGTCGGCGGTCGCGAGATGGGACCGGGTGCCGACGTTGCGGTCGACCCCGCCCTGGCTGACGTAAGGCTCCTCGAACAGCCGCAGTCTCGCCTTCAGCCGCAGGACGCGCAGGATGGACTCGTCGAGCCGGGCCTCGGTGAGTTCCCCGTCCTGCACGGCCTTCAGGACGGCGTTCCAGGCGACGTCCAGGGACGGCGGGTTGAGGAGCTGGTCCACGCCGGCCTTGAGCGCGAGGACGGGGACGCGGTCGTCGCCGTACTTCGTCCGGACGCCCTCCATGCCCAGCGAGTCCGTCACCACCAGCCCGTCGTAGCCGAGTTCCTCGCGCAGGATGCCGGTGAGGATCGGGCGGGAGAGGGTGGCCGGGTCGCCGGAGTCGTCGAGGGCCGGGACCATGATGTGAGCGGTCATGATCGAGTCGATGCCGGCCCGGACGGCGGCCCGGAACGGCGGTGCGTCCAGGGTCTCCCACTGCTCACGGGTGTGGGTGATGACCGGGAAGCCGTAGTGACTGTCGACGGCGGTGTCGCCGTGCCCGGGGAAGTGCTTTGCGGTGGCCGCGACCTGCTGCGACCGCTGATACCCGGCGACCTCGGCGGCGACCAGGCCGGCCACCGCGTCCGGGTCGGCGCCGAAGGAGCGGACGCCGATGACGGGGTTGGCCGGGTTGACGTTCACGTCGGCCACGGGGGAGTAGTTCTGCCGGATGCCGAGCGCCTTGAGTTCCTGTCCGGCGATACGGCCGAGGGTGCGGGCGTCGGCGCGCGAGGCGCCCGCGCCGATGGCCATGGCGCCAGGGAACAGGGTGGCGGGCTCGCCGACGCGGCAGACGATGCCGTGTTCCTGGTCGGTGGAGATGAGGACCGGCAGGCCGCGGGGCTGGGTCAGGGAGGCGCGCTGGATGCCGTTGGAGAGGTCGGCGATCTGGTGCGGGTCCCGGGTGTTGTGCGCCCAGGTGAAGTAGATGATGCCGCCCACCCGGTACTTGGCGACCAGCTCGGCGGCTGTCCGGACGCCGATCTCCTTGAGGTTGGCGTCGATGTCGGCCTGGTCGGGGGCGGTCGCGGAATGACCGTAGACCCGCATGACGAAGAGCTGGCCGACCTTCTCCGGCAGGGTCATCCGGGCGATGAGGGCGCGGAGTCGCTTGTCGTCGGGGGTGGCGGCGTGGGCGGTGCCGCCGAGGGCGAGGGCGGTGGTGAGGCCGGTGGTGGCGGCGAGGACGGTACGTCTTGAGGGGCTCGCTGTGTTGTCTGTAGGTCGTCTGCTTCCCGTGCTGGAGTCGGGCACGTGCGCTCCTTCCGGAGGTGGTGCGCTGAAGGAAACTTCCGAGAAGCCACCAATAACCGGGAAGTTTCTGCCAGTCAAGGGAGTGCACCGTAACCAGAGAGGGGCCGCCATCGGCGCAGTTGGAGGGGGGCGCGCCGATGACGGCGTGCTGCCGGCCGCGGTACGGCGGAGAGGGTAGGTCAGCGATCGCAGCCAGCAGCGAGGGCCGACACCGCACCACGGTGACTCTCCGACAGCTCGCGGGTTGGACGAGCGGGGGTGACGCTGGGTTCCCTGAAACACCCCCCGAAGTCCTCGCCCCCGCCGCCCCTACCCGCCCCATCCCCAGGGGCTGCGCCCCTGCGACCCCGGGTCGTTTCTTCGGGTGCGGGCCGGTGGGGGCTGGTCGCGCAGTTCCCCGCGCCCCTTTCTGGGGCTCCGCCCCAGACCCCGCTCCTCAAACGCCGGAGGG
>NZ_JAKEIP010000269.1 GCF_021474425.1 Streptomyces muensis
CCGATAAACCAACTCCGGCCGCCCCACCTGCCCATAAACCGGCGCCCGCTCAGCCCTCCCCGCCTCCACCAGATGCTCCAGATACCGCCGAGCCGTGATCCGGGAAATCCCCACAGTCTCGGCAACCCCCGCCGCCGTGAGCCCCTCCTCGGCCTCCCGCACAGCCCCGGTCACCCGCTCCAGCGTCGGCCCGCTCAACCCTTTGGGCAGCGCCGCCGGCCCCGGTGCCCGCAGGGCCGCCAGTGCCCGGTCCACCTCGTCCTGGCCGCTCGCCTCACCCACCGCCGCATGGAACTCGGCGTACCGCACCAGCCGGTCCCGAAGGGTGGCGAATGTAAAGGGCTTCAGTACGTACTGCACGACCCCGAGTGACACTCCCTCCCGGACCACGGCCAGATCCCGCGCCGAGGTCACCGCGATCACGTCCGCGTGATGCCCGGCGGCACGCAGCGAACGGGCCAGTTGCAGGCCGTGGACATCGGGCAGGTGCAGGTCCAGCAGCAGCAGATCCACCGGCGTCCGCTCCAGTGCGCGCCGCGCCTCCGCTCCCGTGTGCGCCTTGCCGACGGCGACGAAGCCCGGCACCCGCCCGACGTACATCATGTGCGCGTCCGCCGCCACCGGGTCGTCCTCCACGACCAGGACGCGAATCGCCTGCTCGGACGCCGCCGTCATACGTCACCTCTCGAAACGACCGCGCCCTCGGAACCGGCGGTCCGCGTCGAGCCGGTTCCCTTCGTGTGCGGGGGGCCCTCAGCACGGCCGGCATCCGCCGCGGGGGCGGTGCCTTCGGGCGGGGCGGTCTCTTGCGCGGGGGCGGTGCCCGAGCCCCCTTCCTCCGCCAGCGGCAACCGCACCTCGAACACCGCCCCGCCGCCGTCCGCCTCCGCCACCGACAGCGTGCCCTGGTGCCGGATCGCGGCCTGGCGGACCAGGGCCAGGCCCAGGCCCCGGCCTCCCGGCCCGGCCGGCTTCGTGGAGAAGCCGCGCTGGAAGACCGTCTCGGCGAGCGCGGGGTCCACCCCGGCGCCGGTGTCCGACACCCGGAGTACCAGCTCGCCGTGCTCGGCGTACGCCGTCACCGTCACCCTCGCCCCCACACTTCCCTGCGCCGCGTCGACCGCGTTGTCGATCAGGTTGCCGAGGATGGTGACCAGATCCCGGGCGGGCAGGGACGGCGGCAGCAGGCCGTCGTCGAGGCGGCTGTCGTCCGATACGACGAGCTCGACGCCCCGCTCGTTGGCCTGGGCCGTCTTGCCCAGCAGCAGCGCCGCCAGCACCGGCTCGCTCACCGCCGCGACCACCTGGTCCGTCAGGGCCTGCGCCAGTTCCAGCTCGGCGGTGGCGAACTCCACCGCCTCCTCGGCCCGCCCCAGCTCGATCAGCGAGACCACCGTGTGCAGCCGGTTCGCCGCCTCGTGCGCCTGCGAACGCAGCGCCTGGGTGAAACCCCGCTCGGAGTCCAACTCGCCCATCAGGGACTGGAGTTCGGTCACGTCCCGGAGCGTCACCACCGTGCCGCGCCGCTCACCGCCGGACACCGGCGAGGTGTTGACCACCAGCACCCGCTCCGACGTCAGATGCACCTCGTCCACCCTCGGCTCGGAGGCCAGCAGCGCCCCGGTCAGCGGGGCGGGCAGCCCGAGCTCCGCGACCGACCGCCCCACCACATCACCGTCCACGCCCAGCAGCTCACGCCCGCCGTCATTGATCAGCGCCACACGGTACTGCCCGTCCAGCATCAGCAGCCCCTCGCGTACCGCGTGCAACGCGGCCTGGTGGTAGTCGTGCATATGGCTCAGCTCGGCCGCGTTCATGCCATGGGTGTGGCGGCGCAGCCGGGCGTTGATCACATACGTGCCGACGGCGCCCAGCGCGAGCGCGCCCGCCGCCACCCCGAGCAGCGCCGTCAGCTGGTCCTGCACCCGCTTGCTGATCTCCTCGACCCGGATGCCCGCACTGACCAGCCCCACGATGTGCGCCGGCTCGTCACCCCCGTCGTAGATCGGTACGACCGCCCGCACCGACGGGCCGAGCGTGCCGGTGTACGTCTCGGTGAAGGGCTCACCCCGCAGAGCGCGCGCCGTGTGCCCGCGGAAGTGCTGGCCGATCTGCTTCTCGTCCGGGTGCGTCCAGCGGATGCCCGCGGGGCTCATGATCGTGACGAAGTCGACCTCGGCGTCGCGCTGGACCCGCAGCGCGTACGGCTGGAGCTCGGCCGTCGGATCGTCGGTACGGATCGCCTCCCGCACGGACGGCGCGTCAGCGATCGACTGCGCCACGGCCATGGCCTGCCGCCCCGCCGCGTCCTCGGCCTGCCCACGGTCACTGACGTACGTGAAGACCGCGTACCCGGCGACGAGCACCGCTATCAGCACAGCCTGCATGGCGAACAGCTGGCCGGCCAGGCTGCGGGGTCTGGGGACCGGGACGGGGATGCGCATGTCGTCAGTCTGCCTCCATGGCTGATTGTGAACTAAATGAACGGAAGGGTGACCGCCCTCACACGGCGGGAGATAGTCACCGCATCGCTGAATACGACGCCCCCGTCCCCCGGGGCGCGACGGCCGGACAGCGAGACCCCCACACCCCCGGACGTGAGCCGCACGCCGGTGACACCGACGAAGACGTCAAGGAGGGCAGCCGTGGCCGCCGCCAGTTCCCCCGAGAAGGCACCCGCCGCACCCGTCGCCAAACGGGACCGCACGCACTACCTCTACATCGCGGTGATCATCGCGGTGGCCCTCGGTATCACCGTGGGCCTGGTCGCGCCCGACTTCGCGGTCGAGCTGAAGCCCATCGGCACGGGCTTCGTGAACCTGATCAAGATGATGATCTCGCCGATCATCTTCTGCACGATCGTCCTGGGCATCGGCTCGGTACGGAAGGCCGCGAAGGTCGGCAAGGTCGGCGGTATCGCGCTGGTCTACTTCCTCGCGATGTCGCTGGTCGCGCTCGCCATCGGCCTCGTCGTCGGCAACATCCTGGAGCCGGGCACGGGCCTGCACATCACCGACGCCATCAAGGATGCCGGCCACGAGCAGGTCGACTCGGAGGCCAAGGACACCACGGAGTTCCTGCTCAGCCTCATCCCGACCACGATGGTCTCCGCCTTCACCTCGGAATCGGTCCTGCAGACCCTGGTCATCGCGCTGCTCGCAGGCTTCGCGCTGCAGGCCATGGGCTCGACCGGAGAGCCGATCCTGCGTGGTGTGGAGCACATCCAGCGGCTCGTCTTCCGCATCCTCGCCATGGTGATGTGGGCCGCCCCGGTCGGTGCCTTCGGCGCCATCGCCGCCGTCACCGGTTCCGCCGGCGTCGACGCGCTCAAGAAGCTCGCCATCCTGATGCTCGGCTTCTACGTCACCTGCTTCCTGTTCGTCTTCATCGTGCTGGGCGTGCTGCTGCGGCTCGTCGCCGGTCTCAACATCCTCACGCTCTTCAAGTACCTGGGCCGTGAGTTCCTGCTGATCCTGTCCACCTCTTCCTCCGAGTCCGCGCTGCCGCGCCTCATCGCGAAGATGGAGCACCTGGGCGTCAGCAAGCCCGTCGTCGGCATCACCGTCCCGACCGGCTACTCCTTCAACCTCGACGGCACCATGATCTACATGACCATGGCGTCCCTGTTCATCGCCGACGCCATGGGTACGCCGATGGCCATCGGCGAGCAGATCCCGCTGCTGCTCTTCCTGCTGGTCGCCTCCAAGGGCGCCGCCGGTGTCACCGGTGCGGGTCTGGCCACGCTGGCCGGTGGCCTGCAGTCGCACAAGCCCGCCCTGGTGGACGGCATCGGTCTCATCGTCGGCATCGACCGCTTCATGAGCGAGGCCCGCGCCCTGACGAACTTCGCGGGCAACGCGGTGGCCACGGTCCTGATCGGCACATGGACGAAGGAGATCGACCGCGCACGGGTCGACGAGGTGCTCGCCGGTGCCATCCCGTTCGACGAGAAGACCCTCCTGGACGACGGCCACGGCGGCCCGGCCGAGGCCGAGGTGCCGGAGCAGGGCGGCGAGAAGGAACTCGCGAAGGCCTGACCTCCGTCCCGGTCCCAGCTCCGGACGTCCGGCCCCGCCTGAACCGGGGCCGGGCGCCCGGCCACCCCTCCGATTCAGGCGCACGGCAACTGCCGTGCGCCTGACGGCATTACCGGAAGATTGCCCTCCGTTACCCGCCCTTGCCCAACCCGGTCGATCTTCCGTACCTCTCCTCGGATGACCTTCAAGCACCGAGAGGAAGTCCGGGGGAACCCATGGACAAAGTTCGTAAGGCATTGATCGGCACGGCCGCCACCGCCGTGCTCCTCACGGCCGGCGTCGCGCCGGCCCAGGCGGCCACGGGGACGGCACAGCAGTCCACGGGGCGTGACTACAAGAGCATCTCCGGCGTGTGCGGTTCACTGCTGGCCACCGGTGTCAGCGTCTCCTCGCTGGGGAAGACCATCGCGTCCAAGGGCGCGGGCTGGGTGGGGGCGATCGTCTCCGCGGGCTGTCTGGTGAAGGACGCCAAGGAGTACAGCAGGGCCTTCAACGCCACCCCGGCGGGCATCGCGCGGCTGAAGAAGATCCAGGCGAAGTACCACAACTACACCTTCAAGCGCTTCATGAAGGACTTCGGCTGCGAGTGGAAGGCGAACCCGCCCGGTGGTGGCACGGATGCCGCTCCGGCCGTCGTCGCCCACAACACCAGGGCGGCCGGGCACTGGGACTGCAGCTCGGCCGGAGACTGAGCGGAGCGTTCCCGTGGACATCACCCTGGCACTCGTACTGGTCGTCGCCGAACTGGCGGTGCTGACCGGTGGGTACCTCGACGCGCAGGCGCGGACGCGGCCGGGCAGGGGCGTCCGCGTCACCAGGGCACTCGGCCCTCTGCTCGCCGTGGCCGCGGTCGTGGCTCTGGTGCCCGATCCCGTCTGGAAGGTGGCGGTTGCTCTCGTCACGCCGGCGCTGGTGAAGGCCACCGACCAGTACGCACGCCGCGTCGGGGCGCCGGCCCCGGGTGGCCGTGAGCAGGCCGGCCGGTCGCGCTGAGACCGGCGAGCGGGGCCGGGCCGGGAGGCGGCCCGGCCCCGCACCCGGCCCACCGGCCGGTGAGTTCGCCCCACTCGGCCAAGAGTCCGGGAGGGCATCAACCGACCCGAACGGCCGCACCGTCCAACCGTGCCAGCTCCTCCGCGCCCAGCACCAGGTCCGCCGCGGCGGCCGAATCCCGGATGGTCCGAGGGCGGCTCGCTCCCGGAATGGGGATCACGGCGGGAGAGCGCGCCAGCAGCCAGGCCAGACACACCTGCTGAGGGCTGACGCCGCGGGCGGCGGCCACGGCACGGAAGGCGCCGAAGCGAGGCTCGTCCACCGTCGGCGACAGCCCGTCCTCACTCCGCGCCGGCCCGTCCAGCGAGCTGCGGGAGATGCCGCCCAGCGGGCTCCACGGCAGGAACGCCAGCCCCAGCTCCGCGCACAGCCGCAGCTCGGCCTCGCTGTCCCGTACGGCGGGCGAGTACTGGTTCTGCACCGACACCAGGCGGTCGCCGAGGATCCGGTGGGCCGCGCGGATCTGGTCCACGTCCGCGTTGGAGACGCCGGCCAGGCGGATCTTGCCCGCGTCGAGGAGTTCGCGCAGCGCGCCGACCGACTCCTCGAAGGGAACGCCGGGATCCGGCTTGTGCAACTGGTAGAGCCCGATCGCCTCGACGCCGAGCCGCCGCAGCGAGGCCCCCGCGGCCGCCTTGAGGTGTCGGGGGTCGCCGTTCACCGTCCAGCTGCCGTCGGCCGGCCTGCCGCGGCCGCCCTTGGTGGCCACCAGCACGCCCTGCGCGTCGCCGCCGTACGCGGCCAGCGCGCGGGCCACGAGGAGTTCGTTGTGACCGGGTTCGGCGCCCGGCAGATGGCACGAGTCCGCCGTGTCCAGCAGCGTCACCCCCGAGTCCAGGGCGGCGTGCACAGTGGCCAGGGCACGGGCGCTGTCGGGGCGGCCCTCGATGGACAGCGGCATCACACCGAGTCCGACCACGCTCACACGACGGTCGCCAAGAGTGCGGTACCGCACGTCAGTCATCCCTTCCGAGGGTCTCGGCGACGGCCTTCGGGAGCCACTGCCGGGCGGGTGTGAAGCGGAAACCCAGCCGCGTGGCACGGGAGTTGTCCATGCCGTACGCGCGGGTGAAGGAGAGCGGGGAGACCTCGCCGACCTCGACGTGCTGGAAGACGGCCTGGCCGTCCGGGAGGTGCGCGGCGATGGCGGCGCACAGGTCCTCGGTGGTCAGCAGGCCGTGCGACGCGGCGTTGACCGGACCCGTGAAGTCCTGGCCCACCGTCCAGAACAGGAAGTCGGCCATCTCCTCGACATGGATGTACGTCGCCGGGTGGTTCACCACCGGTACGGGGATCGGCGTCCCGCTGCGGACGCGGCTCGCGTAGTAGGTCATACGGCCCGTGAAGTCGTCGTCCCCGCCCAGCACATGGGCGACGCGTACCGCCACGTACGGGAAGTCCCGGCCGGCGGCGAACACGGCCTCCGCCTGCCGCTTGCCCTCGCCGTAATGGGTCTCGAGGAACTCCGGGTCGTCCCAGGGGAGTCCGAGGTCGACGCCCACGTCCACCGGGTCCACGTCCGTCTCGCGCACGGGGGCGATCGAATCCTCGTACTCGTACACCTCCACCGTGGACGTCAGTACATAACGCCGGGTGCGGCCGGTGAGGACCCGGCGGGCGATCTCCGCCTGCCGCGGCGTGTAGCAGACCTGGTCGACCACGACGTCGAACGTCCGTGAACCCAGCGCCGACGTCAGGGACTTCTGGTCGCCGCGGTCGGCGACCAGATGAACCACGCCCGGCGGTGGCGGCGACGATCCGCGATTGAGAACCGTCACCCGGTCCCCGGCCGCCTGCAGTCGCGCGATCAGCCGCTTGCCGAAATAGCGGTTGCCGCCGATGACCAGTACTTCTCGTGCCTTTCGCATGACCATAATTCTCTCGGCCCCACACCACGTCCTGAAGGGGAAGACATGGGAGATCAGGCCGCCGTACCGAAAGAACCACGGCATCTGCGTCCGGCCGCCGACGAAAAGTCGGTGGCCTTCGACGCCCTGGACCGGCAGATCCTGGAACTGCTCCAGACCGACGGCCGGATCAAGCTGAGCGAGTTGGGCCGCCGCGTGCGACTCAGCCCGGCAGCCGTCACCGAGCGGGTACGGCGGCTGGAGGCGGCGGGCGCGATCACGGGATACGGCGCCCATGTCGCCCCCGCCCGGCTCGGCTACGGCATCCAGGCGTTCATCCGGGTCAACCCGCACGGCGGCTACACCCTCAAACACCCGCGCACCCTGGAGCTGCTCGACCGCCCGGAGGTGATCGAGGTCCACCACACCGTCGGCGAGGACTGCTGGGTCCTCAAGGTCGCCGTCGAGGACACCGTCCACCTGGAGGAGGTCCTCGAACAGACCTCGGCGCTGGGCCGCACGACGACGTCGATCGTGCTGTCCTCCCCGGTGCGCAGAAAGCCGCTCCTGCCGCGGTTGCCCTGACGTCGGCGTCAAGGATTACGTTCGTACGCATGCGAATCGGCGAGCTGGCCGCGCGGGCCGGGACCACGACGCGCACGTTGCGCTACTACGAGTCGCGCGGGCTGCTGCCCGCGCGGCGCAGCGGCAACGGCTATCGGAGCTATGACGAGGACGACCTGAAGCTGCTGCGGCAGATCAGGACGTTGCAGGACTTCGGGTTCGACCTGGAGGAGACCCGGCCGTTCGTGGAGTGTCTGCGGGCCGGGCATCCGGAGGGCGACTCGTGTCCCGCCTCGCTCGCGGTCTACCGGCGCAAGCTGGACGAGCTCGACGCGCTGATCGGGGAGTTGCAGGCCGTGCGGGCCAAGATCGGCCTGCGGCTGGCGATGGCCGAGGGGGAACCACCGTTGTGCGAACTGGGAGGGCAGGAACTGTGATCAGGGCGGCAGGCGTGGCCGAGGTGACGGACGCGGACTTCGAGGCGGAGGTGATCGGGGCGGAGTTGCCGGTGCTGGTGGAGTTCACGGCCGACTGGTGTCCGCCGTGCCGGCAGATGGGGCCGGTGCTGACGGCTGTCGCCGGTGAGACGGGGGACCGGCTGAAGGTGGTCCAGCTGGACGTGGACCACAACCCCGAGACCACCAACGCGTACAAGGTGCTGTCCATGCCGACGTTCATGGTGTTCCGGGGCGGCGAGCCGGTGAAGTCGATGGTGGGCGCCCGCCCGAAGCGGCGCCTGCTGGAGGAACTGTCCGACGTCCTCTGATCCCCTGAGTCCGTCCCGGAACAGAGAAATCCCCCGAGCAATTGCGCTCGGGGGATTTCTCTGCGTATATTCAATGGTTCGCGACTTCAAATGCGCTGAGTCACGGAGAAGTTCACTGAACGCAGTATATCCGGCCGGGAGCGGAATTGTCAAACACCGAATTTCAAGACGGTGAAATGCGGCGTGAGCAGGAATTCATCGACGACCTGTACGCCCGCGTGGACGCGCTGCGCGGCGACACCGAGGCCTCCGTCACGGACGCTCTCGCCCAGGGCAACACGCCCATGCAGGCCCGCCTGGAGCGGGACATCCTCGTCGCCGAGCGCTCGGGGCTGCTCGCCGCGCTCAACGCCGTGGACGGATCGCTGTGCTTCGGCCGGATCGACCTGGCCTCGGGAGTCAGCCACCGCATCGGCCGGATCGGCCTGCGCACCGACGACGCCGAGCGCACACCCATCCTCATCGACTGGCGGGCCGACGTCGCCCGCCCCTTCTACCTGGCCACCGGCCACACCCCGATGGGGCTGCGGCGCAGGCGGCACATCACCACCGACGGCCGTACCGTCACGGCCCTGCACGACGAGATCCTCGACCTGGGCGACCAGGAGCGGACCGGCCACGAGGACCCGACCGGCGACGCGGTGCTGCTCGCCGCGCTCGACGCCGCGCGCACCGGCCGTATGCACGACATCGTGCAGACCATCCAGGCCGAACAGGACGAGATCATCCGGGCGCCGCACCGCGGCGTACTGGTGGTGGAGGGCGGCCCCGGCACCGGCAAGACGGCCGTCGCCCTGCACCGCGCCGCGTACCTGCTCTACGAACACCGCGAACTGCTCGCCAAACGCGCGGTCCTGATCGTCGGCCCCAACCCCGCCTTCCTCGGCTACATCGGCGAGGTCCTGCCCTCGCTCGGCGAGACGGGCGTCCTGCTGGCCACGGTCGGTGAACTGTTCCCGGGCGTGCGGGCGACCGCTGCCGACACCCGTGAGGCGGCCGCGGTGAAGGGCCGCGCCGGCATGGCCGACGTACTCGCCGAGGTCGTCCGCGACTGGCAGTCGCTGCCGGACCCGGTGATCGCGATCGAGCACGAACGCGAGATCCTCATGCTCGACGACGACCTGGTCAAAGTGGCCCGCGAGCGCACCCGCGCCGCGGGGCTCCCGCACAACGTGGCCCGTGAGCACTTCGAGGGGCACATCCTCAACACGCTCACCGAGCTGTACGCCGAACGCGTCGGCACCGACCCGTACGACGGCAGCAGCCTCCTCGATCCCAGCGACATCACCCAGATCCGTGACGAGCTCGCCGAGAACCCCGAGGTCTGGGCGGCCGTCGACCAGTTGTGGCCGGTGCTCACCCCGCAGCGCCTGGTCGCGGACTTCCTCGCCGACCCCGTGGGCTACCTCCCCGACGAGGACGTCGCCGCGATCCGCCGGCCCCTGACGCGGGAGTGGACGGTGGCGGACGTACCGCTGCTGGACGAGGCGGCCGAACTGCTCGGCGAGGACGACCGGGTGGCCCGGGCCCGCGCGGACCGCGAGCGCGAGACGCAGGTGGCGTACGCGCAGGGCGTGCTGGACGTGTCGTACGCCTCGCGGACCTACGAGTTCGACGACAAGGAGGACGAGGACAGCGAGGTGCTCTCCGCGCACGACATCATCGACGCCGAGCGCTTCGCCGAACGCCAGGAGGAGGACGACCACCGCAGCGCCGCCGAGCGGGCGGCGGCCGACCGGACCTGGGCGTTCGGGCACATCATCGTCGACGAGGCGCAGGAGCTGTCGCCGATGGCCTGGCGGCTGCTGATGCGTCGGTCGCCGACCCGTTCGATGACGCTGGTCGGCGACCCGGCGCAGACCGCGGAGGCGGCGGGGGTCGGTTCCTGGGCGGGCATCCTCTCGCCCTATGTCCAGGACCGCTGGGAGCACACGCGGCTCGGCGTCAACTACCGGACCCCGGCCGAGATCATGGACCTGGCCGCGGCCGTCGTCCGTGACCGTGATCCCGGCTTCGAGCCCCCGAGTTCGGTCCGTTCCACCGGCGTACGGCCCTGGGTACGCGCCACCGACGACCTGCCCGGCGCGGTGGCCAAGGCCGTCGGCGAGCTCACGCCGGCCGAGGGGCGGCTCGCGGTCATCGCGCCGCGCCACCTGCACCGCAAGCTCGCTGCGCGGCTGGACGGCGTCACCGCGGGCGCGGAGCCCGACCTGACCCGGAGCGTCGTCCTTCTCGACCCGCGGCAGTCGAAGGGGCTGGAGTTCGACTCCGTGCTGGTGGTGGAGCCGGGGTTGTACGGGACGAGCGATCTGTACGTGGCGCTGACTCGGGCTACTCAGCGGTTGGGGGTACTGCACACGGGTACGCTGCCGCGGAGCTTGGCCTGACCTGGCCTTTGCCCGTCGCTTCGCCCCCACCGCCCGGTGGGGGCTGGCCGCGCAGTTCCCCGCGCCCCTTGGGGGGCTGCGCCCCCCACCAGCCCGTCCGGCGTTTGAGGACGAGGCCGAAGGCCGACAGCGGGGGTCTGGGGGCGGCAGCCCCCAGGGATGGGACGGGTA
>NZ_JAKEIP010000270.1 GCF_021474425.1 Streptomyces muensis
CCCCCGGACACCCCCGTCCGCACGGCGATCCGCCGGGTCAAGATCTGGACCCCCCTGGTGCTGCTGCTCGCGATCGTCTTCGCGGTCGTACAGAGCATGCGCCCGCTCCCGACCCCCACCCTCGACCTCACCGCCGAGGACACCTACACCTTCGACGGCGCCAAGGTCGACATCCCGTGGCCCGCCGACGGCCAGGCCGCCCTGGACGTCGACGGCATCGGCACCTTCGGCTCCTCCGGCGACCAGAAGCCCGTGCCGATCGCCAGCGTCGCCAAGGTCATGACGGCGTACGTCATCCTGCGCGAGCACAAGCTCGCCAGCGGCGCCGAGGGCCCGAAGATCGAGATCGACCAGGCCGCCGAGGACCAGTCCGACGCGGGCCAGGAGTCGACGGTCAACGTGACCAAGGGCGACCAGATCTCCCAGCGCGAGGCCCTGGAAAGCATCCTGATCGCATCCGCGAACAACGTCGCCCGGCTCCTCGCCCGTTGGGACGCCGGCTCCGAGAAGGCGTTCGTGGCGAAGATGAACGCCACCGCCGAGGACCTCGGCATGACGAACACGACGTACACCGACCCCTCCGGCCTGAACAACACCACCGTGAGCACGGCCGTGGACCAGGTGAAGCTGGCCAAGGCGGCGATGAAGGAGCCCGCCTTCCGCGAGGTCGCCGCGATGATGTCGTACGACGACTACAAGGGCCACAACCACGGCAACTGGAACCAGTTGGTCGGCCGCAACAACGTCGTCGGCATCAAGACCGGCACCACCACCTCCGCCCTCGGCAACCTCGTCTTCGCCGCGAAGAAGGAGATCGGCGGCGAGACCCGGACCGTCGTAGGCGCCGTGGTGCGCCAGCCGGACGCGGGCGGCGGCATCCTCGCCGCCGCTCTCGACTCCGGCGACAAGCTCATCCGCGCCGCGCAGGACGCGCTGGAGTCGGCGACGATCCTCAAGAAGGGCGATGTCGTCGGCTACGTCGACGACGGCCTCGGCGGCCGCACCCCGGTCGTCGCGACGAAGGACGTCAAGGCGGTCGGCTGGTCGGGTCTGAAGGTGAAGCTGACCTTCGCCGCCGGCGAGGTGCCGCACACCGCGAAGGCCGGCACCGAGGTGGGCACGCTCACCGTGGGTGACGGCAGCAGCGGCGCGGTCAAGATCCCGGTGGCCCTCCAGTCGGACCTGGCCGAGCCGGGCTTCACGGACAAGCTGACCCGCCTCGCCTGACCCGGGAGAGGCGAAGCAGCACGGCACCGCAGCCCGCCGACAGGCCTTGTCGGCGGGCTGCGTGCTAGCGTCACGAAACGGGCAGGTCGTCGCTCACAAGGCACGACCGGAGAACCTTCAGGTACTGGGCCGACAACACGCGGGAAACGGGACGCGGCCAGGACAGAAGAAGACGGGACAGCACGGGGAGTGCCTCACAAGTGGCCACTGCGGAGCCGACACGCGCCGACGACGCCGATCCGGGACGGGGAGCCGGTCCGCGAATACGCGTACCCGCGCCACGCCGGGGAGACGGCCCGAACCGCACGGAGGACGGGCCGCCGTCACGTCTGACCGCCGCCGTCCACACCCTGCGTGAGCGTCTTCTGCGTCACCCGGTGCTGTCGATCACGACACTGGCCGGGCTCCTCCACGTCATCTGGTTCTTCACGTTCGCAAGCAGCGGCGGCGACCTCGCCGCGCAGGACGCCTGGGCCGAGTTCGTCGGCCGGCATCCGGACTCGGCGTACAACCTGGCCTGGTACGGCGGGATGCACCCGGTGTCGTACAGCGTGGTGTCGCCGTATCTGATGTCGGTCCTCGGTGTCCGTACGACGATGATGATCGCGGGCACCATCTCCGCCGGACTGCTGACGCTGGTCCTGATCCGCAGCCGCTCCGTGAAGAACCCGCTGTGGGCGTCGCTCGCCGGGGTCTTCGGGCTGGTGTGCAACGCGATCTCGGGGCGGGTGACCTTCGGGCTCGGCACGATGTTCGCGCTCGGCGCGGTCGCCGTCGTGTTCTGCTGGCCGTACCGCTGGCGCTACAAGCGCTGGGCGAAGGCCCTGTGCGCCGCGCCGCTGGCCGCGCTCGCCACCATGGCGTCGCCGGTGGCGGGGCTGTTCGTGGGCTTCGTGGCGGTGGCGTTGTTCCTGCAGAAGCGGCGGCCGGGTGCCTGGGCGCTGGGCCTGGCGCCGACCGCGGTCGTGGCCGTGTCGGCCTGGCTGTTTCCCTTCTCCGGCACCCAGCCGATGGTGATCGGCTCGGTGCTGCTGCCGTTGCTGATCGCCGTCGTCACCTATCTGCTGGTGCCCGAGGACTGGAAGACGATCCGGCTGGTGTCCGCGGTGTACGGGCTCTCGGTCGTCCTGGTCTGGGTGATCAGCTCGCAGATCGGCTCCAACATCACCCGCCTCGCGATGCTGTTCGGCGGGACCGCCCTGGTGGCCGCGCTGCCCTTCACGGTGCCGCGCTCGCGCAAGTGGTACACGGGGGTGCTGGCGCTGCTGACCTTCGCCGGGTGGATCGGCTACAAGACGGTCGACGACATCATCCACGCCGCCCCGGAGGCGTCCTGGGCGCGCGAGCTGGCCCCGCTGGTCAACGAGCTGCAGGAGGTCGGCGCCGAGAAGGGCCGGGTGGAGGTCGTGCCGGCCCGCTCCCACCGCGAGGCCGCCGCGCTCGCGCCGTACTTCAACCTGGCCCGCGGCTGGAACCGCCAGGCCGACATGGAGCGCAACACGCTCTTCTACGACGACACCCTGAACTCCGCGAACTATCACGAGTGGCTGCGGCGCTGGGCCGTGCACTTCGTGGTCCTGCCCAAGGACGAGCCGGATCCCACGGGCGCCGAGCGCGAGCGGGAACTGCTGCGGCGCGGGCTGCCGTATCTGAAGCAGGTGTGGGGCGACGCCAACTGGCAGCTGTTCGAGATGACCGACCCGGCGCCGCTCGCCGAGCCGAACGCGGTCGTCGAGCGGGCCGAGCAGGGCGAGATGACGATGCGGGTGAGCAAACCGGGCCGCGTCCTCATCCGCATCCCGTACTCGCCCTGGCTGGGCCTGGTCGACGCCGACGGCAAGAAGCTGGACCCGCCGCAGGAGACGGAGGCGTCCGAGAACCGTGCCGACGGCCTGCCGAAGTCGTACGCCAACGTCAACGGCTGTCTGATGGAGACGGAGGAGGACGCGCACGGCGACAAGTGGACGATGCTGGTCGCTCCGCGGGCCGGCGAGTACCGGCTGGCGGCGCCGTACAACTTCTCGCGGGGGACGCCGTGTCCGGAGGAGTGGCGCTGAGCGGCGTCGCCTGACCGGTCAGCGCAGTTGGTCCACGTACCTGTCCGTCCCCGGGATCGTCGGGACGAACGGTGCCATCAGCTCCACCCTCCCCAGACCGGACTCCTCGACCGCCGTGTCCAGTCCCGTGAAGTGCTCCTCCCAGCACTCCCTGGGATCGGCCGCCACGAACCACAGCAGCGTCAGCCGGGTGTCCACGCCCTCGACCTGCTTGACGTACGACATGCGGTCGAGCGGGAGCGGGGTGGGGCGGAAGATCGTCACCATCGCCGTCGGGGAGCCCTTCAGGCGCTTCG
Organism: Streptomyces muensis; assembly: GCF_021474425.1. Lineage (GTDB taxonomy): Bacteria > Actinomycetota > Actinomycetes > Streptomycetales > Streptomycetaceae > Streptomyces > Streptomyces muensis. The sequence continues at coordinate 3,581 of NZ_JAKEIP010000270.1, forward strand.
GGAGGTGCCGGGCGCGCAGCCATTCCAGGAGGTCGGCGCGCTGTTCGGGTGAGTGGGCGTCGATGACCTGGACCACCAGGCCCGCGTAGGGGTGGTCCAGGGCGTGGAAGTCACGGGGGCCCGCCGCGCCGTCGCGGTAGACGGTGGCCTCGTGGTCCTGGAACGCCGTGAAGACGTGGGTGCGGTCCTGGTAGACGCGGGCGTCGCGGTTGAGGCGCTTGTTGATGGCGACGGTCCAGCGCATGTGGTCGGCGTAGCGGCCTGCGGTGATCCAGTACGTGGAGATGTAGCAGCCGGCGGTGACCGGCTGGGCTATCGCCGACTTCTCCGGGTAGCGCAGGAGCTGGAGGTCGCGCGTGGCCACCCAGCGCCTTCCGGAGTACATCCAGGGCATCGCCATCGCGCCGGCGTAGTAGTGGTCGTCCTCGTACCAGCGGTTGTAGGCGTACTCGTGGCCCGGGTGCGGTTCGACCATGGTGATCAGGGCGTGGCCCGGGTGGACGCCGTACGGGCCGACGGCGGCCAGTTCGGCATACGTCTCGCTACGGGTGTCCTCGCCGCGGGTGTCCTCGCTCATGCGGTTCCCCTTTCCTGCGGTCACCCATACTCTGACGGGCCGTCAGATATTGCGTCCAGAGTCGGGAGGCAGCGGAATGACACTGCTCGCGGGCAAGACCGTCGTCGTGTCGGGGGTGGGCGCCGGGCTCGGTCACCAGGTCGCCGTCGCGGTGGTGCGCGACGGCGGGAACGCGGTCCTCGGGGCGCGCACGGAGGCCAACCTGGCCAAGTGCGCGGCCGAGATCGATCCGGACGGGGCGCGCACGGCGTACCGGGCGACGGACATCACGGACGAGGGGCAGTGCGAGGCGCTGGCGGCGCTCGCGCGGGAGCGGTTCGGGGGGATCGACGGGGTGGTCCATGTGGCGGCCTGGGACTCCTACTTCGGCGGTCTCGAGGACGCCGACTTCACCACCTGGCAGTCGGTGATCGACGTGAACCTGCTGGGGTCGCTGCGGATGACACGGGCCTGCCTGCCGGCCCTGAAGGAGCGCGGGGGCTCGGTCGTCTTCATCGGGACGCAGTCCTCGGTCGCCGCGCCTTCGCAGGTGCGGCAGGCGGCGTACGCGGCGTCGAAGGGGGCGCTGACGAGCGCGATGTACTCGCTGGCGCGGGAGCTCGGGCCGTACCGGATCCGGGTGAACACCGTGCTGCCGGGCTGGATGTGGGGGCCTCCGGTGCGGGCGTTCGTCCAGTTCACGGCTCAGACGGAGGGCGTGCCCGAGGACGACGTGCTGAAGCGGCTGACCGGACGGATGGCGCTGCCCGATCTCGCCACGGACGGGGATGTCGCGGATGCGGTGGTGTTCCTGACGTCGGACAGGGCACGCTCTCTCACGGGGCAGTCGTTGCTGGTCAACGCGGGGGAGCTGATGCGATGAGTTCATGTAGGTGAACGCAGGCCCTCATGTCGAACATTTTTACCTCCCCTTGACCCTACGCTCGCTTGTCGTGTTCACGCGACAGCGCCCAGGATGAGCGCCGGGCTGAACCCTGGGAGGGCGCACATGAACGGTCTCGACTGGGCCGTGCTCATCGGCTACTTCGGCGTGATGGTGGCGATCGGCGTCTGGTCGCACAAACGGGTGGACAACGTCAGCGACTTCTTCACCGCCGGCGGCAAGATGCCGTGGTGGCTGTCCGGCATCTCGCACCACATGTCGGGATACAGCGCGGTGATGTTCACCGGCTACGCGGGCATCGCCTACACCTACGGCGTCACGTCGTTCGTGACGTGGTCCTTCCCCATCGCGCTCGGCATCGCCATCGGCTCGAAGCTGTTCGCGCCGCGCATCAACCGGCTGCGCTCACGGCTCCATGTGGCCTCCCCGCTGGAGTACCTGAAGAACCGCTACGACCTGAAGACCCAGCAGGCGCTGGCCTGGTCCGGCATGCTGCTGAAGATCGTGGACGTGGGCGCGAAGTGGGCGGCCATCGCGACGCTGCTGTCCGTGTTCACCGGGGTCTCCCTCAACCAGGGCATCCTCATCACCGGCGGCATCACCGCCATCTACTGCACCATCGGCGGTCTGTGGGCCGACGCGCTCACCGAACTCGGGCAGTTCGTCATCCAGTTGCTGGCCGGCGTCGCGATGTTCGTCGCGGTCATCATGAAGCTGAACGACAAGGGCATCGGCTTCCTCGACGCCTGGGACCGGCCGGAGCTGCAGGGGCACGGCGAACCGCTGGTCGGGCCGTACGGGACGGTGTTCCTGCTCGCCTTCCTCTTCATCAAGCTCTTCGAGTACAACGGCGGCATGCTCAACCAGGCCCAGCGCTACATGGCCACGGCCAGCCCCTACGAGGCCGAGCGCTCGGCGCGGCTGTCGGCGATCCTGTGGCTGGTCTGGCCGGTGGTGCTGTTCTTCCCCATGTGGATGTCGCCGCTGCTGGTCGAGTCGCAGAAGCCGGACGGCTCCGACTCCTACGGCCTGATGACCGAACAGCTGCTGCCGCACGGCCTGTTGGGCCTGGTCATCGTCGGCTTCTTCTCGCACACCATGGCCATGTGCTCCTCCGACGCCAACGCCATCGCCGCCGTCTTCACCCGGGACTGCGCACCGGTGATCTGGCGCCGGGCGCGGACCTGGACCGAGGGGCAGGGGCTGCGGGTCGCGCGGATCACGACCGTCGTCTTCCTCGGCCTGTCCATGGCGGCGGCCACGCAGATCAACTCCCCCACCTTCAAGGACATCATCACCGTGGTGATCAAGTGGGTCGCCGGTCTGATGGGGCCGATGGCGATCCCGATGATGCTGGGCCTGCTGCGGCCGTTCCGCCGCTCCGGACCCACCGCCGCGCTCACCAGCTGGTCGATGGGCCTGCTCGCCTTCTGGCTGGTCAACTACCCGATCAGCTGGCAGATCGACGGCGGGGTGCCGCTGCAGTACCAGGTGTCCATCCCGCTGGCGGTGTCGCTGGTCCTGTACATCCTCATCGGCTACGTGAAGCCGGAGGACACCCCGGAGCGGCTCGCGATCGTGGAGAAGATCAACACCGACGGGGACGGGGCAGCGGCGGCCGCGGTGCCCGCGCCGACGGGGCCGGTGGAGGACGCGGTGGGGACGCGCGGGAAGGACTAGGGCCTGTCCGGACGCGCGGGAAGGACTGGCCCACGGCCGTCAGTCCGCGGTGGCCTCCGCGGTCAGCTTCTCCTTCCAGAGCTCCTTGTCGTCCTCGTCGTAGGCCGTCACCTCCAGGTCCCGGAACCGGAAACTGCTGTCGGGGAAACGCACCAGGTATCCGGTTCCGGACTTCACCGCCACCGTGGGTCTGCCGTACGACGCGCCGGTCTTCTTCGCCATGAAGTAGTAGAGCTTCCCGGCCTTCGTACGGCAGAAGGCGTACCGGTCCTTCACGTTCTCCCTGCTGTAGGCCGCGACGAGCCTGGCGCCCGGTGCCGTGCCCTTCGGCAGCATCGCGGCCAGCTCCTTCGGGCAGGGGCCGCTCGCGGAGACCGTCGGGGACGGGGTCGCGGAGCCCTTCGAGGAGCCGGAGCCCGTCAGGAACGACGTCACGGTCGACCAGTTGAGGATCAGCAGGACGACGAGGGTGACGAGGGCGGCCGCGATGAACAGGATGCAGCCGCATCCCGCGACCACCTCTCCCGGGGTCGGCTCCCTGGATGTCGGCTTCCGGTAGGCGGGCGTGGGCACCGGGCGTGGGGTGGTGCCGGACAGCGGCCGCCCGCGCACCGTCGTCGTCGCCTCGGGGGTCCAGGCCGTGTAGCAGAGGTCGCAGGTGAGGTACCCGACGATTCGGTGACCGCAGTTGGGGCACACCCAGCCCAGGCCTGCCAGGGGGGAGCTTGCTTCGAACAGGTCGATGCCGGTACGGGGCGACGGCCTCGGCTTCGGCACCGACTTTGGCGCGGGCTTCGGTGTCGGCTTCGGCGCGGGCTTCGGCTTTGGCTTTGGCGCCGGCTTCGGCTTCGGCCTTGGGGCTGGCTTCGGCGTCGGCTTCCTCGCGGGCGCCGGCGCCGCGCGCCGGGGTGTCTCGCAGACGTCGCACACCCGCGCCGCGGCGTCGTTGAAGGTGTCGCAGTCCGAGCACTGCCACGTCGGCCCGGTCATGGTGGCTCCCTCGGGTCATGTGTCCGCGACGGTCAGGCGGGCCATGACCGAGCGGAGCAGCACACGGGTCGCCGGTGAGACGGGGGCGCTGAGCCAGTTCCGGTCGGCCTCCTCGCGCTCGGCGGTGGACGGTTCGAGGTCCCACCAGGAGGCGGAGAGGTCCTGGACGCCGTACTGGTGGGCGAACCACTGCGCGAACTGCCAGGCCCGCTCGGCCCCGTCCGGGCCGACGACGACCTCCGCCGTGACCTCGGTGCCGCTCTCCTCCGAGGGCCGGAACCGGAACGCCAGGCTCAGGTTCGTCCCGTGCCCGGCGGACCGGCCGTGGATCGAGACACAGCGGTCGGGCGGCATGATCAGCTGCGCGTCGGTGCTGCCGGCCGGGCCCCAGGTGAGGACCAGCCACCCCCGGTCGTGGTCGAGCCGGACGCCCGCGCCCTGCACCTGGAACCTCACAGGCTGTTCGCGATCGTCTCGATGATCTCGTCCATCTCGAACTCCTCCAGGCCCTCGCCCGCCCTGGACGGGAAGTGCAGGGTGAGGTCCCACTCCTCCCCGATGGCCTCCTTCCACGGCTCCTCCTCCGGCGCGAACAGCACCAGCCGCTTCGCCGACTGCTCCATCACCGCCGTCTGGCTGCGGGCGTAGCCCCACTGCTCGAAGAGGTCGTCCATGCTGCGCGGGATGTCACGCGGATACGTCTGCGCCGAGGCACCCACCGTGCCGAGCGGGTGCGCGGGCGCGTCCGTGAACATGACGATGACGTGACGCCGCCGGTCCAGGCCGGTCTCCCAGGGGGAGTTGATCGCCAGGGCCAGCGCCTCCAGGCCGGACTCGGGGATGTCACCGCCGCCGGTCGCCCGCAGGCCCCGTACGAACTTCTCGAACTCCGCGACCTGTTGGGGCAGCCGCAGGAAGTCCGTCTGCTCGATCGCGTCGGAGGGGTCGTCGCCGAAGTCCCGGAAGGCGATGACCTTCAGCCGCAGCTGGCTGATCTCCTTGCTCTTCCTCGCCATCACCTCGTCGAGGCGCTGGTGGAACTGCAGCGAGCTGTTCTTCACGATGTCCAGCACGGGGTGCATGCTGCCCGTGGCGTCGATGCACATCACGATGTCGACGGCGTACTGGAGGTTGCCCTGGTACTTCTCGATCTCGGCGCTCATGCGTGTGCGTCCTCTCGGTCACGGGGTGGATCGGTTGCGGGAAAGGCCGTCTCGGCGGTGACCGAGATTGATGCGGACCCTGGACGACCTGGCTGGCTGGTCGTCGGCGGGGTCGGCCGACGTCATGGCCGTGATCAGCGCCTGGGTCGAGGTGGCGAGGCGGTCGTCGACGGTCAGCGGGGCGGCCGCGTTGACCGCGTCCGCCGGTGATCCGAAACGGCTGTCGTACGCGGGGAGGGCACCGGTGAGGTAGACGTGGGTCATCAGGCCGAGCGCGAACACGTCCACGGCCGTCGTCAGCCGCTCGCTCCCGACGGATTCGTCGCCCTGTACGTAGCGCCGCCACTCCGGCGCGCCGTACAGCGAGTCGCCGGCGATGTCCTCCCGGGCCGGTGGCTGCCCGGAGAGGTAGGAGTCGTCGAAGTCGATGAGCTTGGCCGTGTGGAACGCGGCACCTTCACGCTGCTGCACGAGGACGTTGGCCGGCTTCAGGTCGCCGTGCACGACCTCGATGTCGTGCAGCAGTCGCAGGCTGGTCGCCAGGGTCCGCAGCAGCACCGCCCGCTGTTTCGGGCCGAGCGAGTGCGGCTGCTCCAGGCTGGCGGTGTCGATGCGTTCGGTGACCTTGTAGTAGGTACTGCCCGCGTGGAAGAAGTCCGTGGCGAGGACCAGGTTGCCCGCGCCGCTGGCGTCGGGGCGCAGCCGCCTAATGATGTCGCGGTGCCGCTCCTCGAACTCACGGCAGGTCTCCAGCCGGATGCGCCGGCTCGCGGCGCTGCCCCCGCCGCCCTCGCGCGGACGCTTGGGTTCGAGGAACCGCTTGAGGAAGTACTCCCTGCCGTCCTTCTCGGCGAAGGCCCACACGCATTTGCCGCCGTCGGCGTTGGTGGGGTCGGTGACGACCCGGTACCCGCCGATCACATCGCCCCGCTTCACTCGCGTACCCCCGGCATGAGCTGCTCGTATGTGTGTCGGTAGGACTCCCAGGTCCGGTCCTGCCAGTCGCGCACCGCGTCGGGACCGCCCGGACCGTCGGCCGCCGGGACGTCCCGGTATCCGCTGCGTACGAGGCTGTCGTGGCGTCCGGCGAAGGCGCCGCGCAGCCGCGCGAAGTCGTCGAAGCCCAGCGCGACGAGGGAGAGCGACGCGTCGTCCGCCGTGACCGGCTGGATCGCCCCACGGATCAGCTCGGCCCATTCGCCCGCGCTGTGCGCCCGCGTGAGCGTGTCGAGGAGCAGGCACTCGAACTGGGCGGGGGTGTGCACATAGCCGAAGAACCCGTCGGTCGCGGCGAGCAGCACGCACGGTTCGCCGAACTCGCCTTGCTGGGCGGTCAGTTCGAAGTCGCGGTCGGCGCAGATCACGTTCGTCATCGGCGGGTCCTGGCGGAGCTGGGCGAGGGTGTCGTCCTCGTGGGTGTCGTCCCGGGTGAGGGCGTGCAGACCGGTTCCGGGAAGCAGGGCGTACGACCGGGAGTCGCCGGCCCAGAGGGCCTGCCAGCGGACGCCTTCGTCGCCGACCCGGTAGCGGATCGCCGCCATGGTGGTGGGCAGTGACCGGCGCATCGAGCCGGTGACCTTGCTCCGTGTCCCGCGGGGCGCCGCGTCCAGCACGGCCCGCAGGGAGTGCTTCAACCGCTCGGGGGTGTCCGGCACTTCGGCGTCGACGACCCCCTGGAACCAGCACTCCGCCGCCAGCCGCGCGCTGCGCGCCCCGACCCAGGCACCGGTGTGCGTCACTCCGTCGGGCGCGTGCCACGCGGGGGCGGCTCCGGACCCGCCCGCGCCGTCGAACACGGCCAACAGCCCGTTTCCGGTGGGCCGGTGATGGACCGCGAGCGGCTCGGCGTCCTCGCCGTGTCCCGGGCGGCGCTCCGTCCAGACGGTGAGGGTCTGGAGGCGGGTGTGGGTGGCGGACCAGGTGAGGTGGCCGGGGTGGAGGGAAGGGG
>NZ_JAKEIP010000271.1 GCF_021474425.1 Streptomyces muensis
TGCGCGACAAGCCCCCACCGGCCCGCACCCGAAGAACGAACCCCGGGGTCGAAGGGGCGGAGCCCCTGGGGATGGGACGGGTAGGGGCGGCGGGGGCGACGAGAAGCCGGTCAGCCGGCCACCGCTACCGACGGCTCGCCGGAGGCCACGCCGTCCGCCTCCATCTGCTCGGCGATCTTCATCGCCTCCTCGATGAGGGTCTCGACGATCTTGGACTCGGGGACGGTCTTGATGACCTCGCCCTTGACGAAGATCTGACCCTTGCCGTTGCCGGAGGCGACGCCGAGGTCGGCCTCGCGGGCCTCGCCGGGGCCGTTGACGACGCAGCCCATGACGGCTACGCGGAGGGGGACCTCCATGCCGGTGAGGCCGGCGGTGACTTCCTCGGCCAGCTTGTAGACGTCGACCTGGGCGCGACCGCAGGACGGGCAGGAGACGATCTCCAGTCCGCGCTGCTTGAGGTTCAGGGACTCCAGGATCTGGTTGCCGACCTTGACCTCCTCGACCGGCGGTGCCGAGAGGGAGACCCGGATCGTGTCGCCGATGCCCTGGGAGAGGAGGGCGCCGAACGCCACCGCGCTCTTGATCGTGCCCTGGAACGCCGGACCGGCCTCGGTCACGCCGAGGTGGAGCGGGTAGTCGCACTGGGCGGCGAGCTGCTTGTACGCCTCGATCATGATGACCGGGTCGTTGTGCTTCACCGAGATCTTGATGTCCCGGAAGTCGTGCTCCTCGAAGAGCGACGCCTCCCAGAGAGCCGACTCGACCAGGGCCTCGGGCGTGGCCTTGCCGTACTTCTGGAGCAGGCGCCGGTCGAGGGAGCCGGCGTTGACGCCGATGCGGATCGGGGTGCCGTGGTCCTTGGCCGCCCGCGCGATCTCCTTGACCTTGTCGTCGAACTGCTTGATGTTGCCGGGGTTCACGCGGACCGCGGCGCAGCCGGCCTCGATGGCCGCGAAGACGTACTTGGGCTGGAAGTGGATGTCCGCGATCACCGGGATCTGCGACTTGCGGGCGATCGTGGAGAGGGCGTCGGCGTCGTCCTGCGTCGGACAGGCCACACACACGATCTGGCAGCCGGACGCGGTGAGCTCGGCGATCTGCTGCAGGGTGGCGCCGATGTCGGACGTACGGGTCGTCGTCATGGACTGGACCGAGACCGGGGCGTCGCCGCCCACCGCCACCGTCCCGACCTGGATCTGCCGCGACACCCGCCGCTCGGCGAGCTTGGTCGGAACGGACGGCATGCCGAGAGAAATCGCAGTCATGTGCTGTGCAACCCCAAGTCGTGGATCAAGGTCCGGTCCCGTCAGCAGCGGGCTCCAGGCTTCGAGATTACGGCACCGGAGCAGGCCCCAGCACATCACGGTCCGTAAACCCACTCAATGGAAGGCGGCCCGGGACATACGATCCCGGGCCGCCTCGAACGCCGTGTGTCTAGGAGATTCTGACCGGGTTGACGAGGTCCGCGACCAGTACGAGAAGCGTGAAGCAGACAAAGATTCCGGCCACCACGTACGCCACCGGCATCAGCTTCGCCACATCGAACGGACCGGGGTCCGGGCGGCGCAGCACCTTCGCCGTGTTGCGGCGCAGCGACTCCCATAGCGCGCCCGCGACATGGCCGCCGTCGAGCGGCAGCAGCGGGAGCATGTTGAACAGGAACAGGGACAGGTTGAAGCCGGCGAGGAGGAAGACGAACGTCGCCAGCTGCTGGGACGCCGGGATGTCGAGTGTCGCGATCTCGCCGCTGACTCTCGCCGCGCCGACGATGCCCATCGGGGAGTCCGGCTCGCGCGGGCCGTCGCCGAAGGCCGCGTCCCACAGGGCGGGGACCTTGGAGGGCAGGGCCACGAGGGAGTCGACGGCCTCGCCGACCCGGTCGGTCATCCAGGTCACCGATTCGCCGAAGTCCTGTTTGACGACGCCGGTGGCGGCGCTGAAGCCGAGGAAGCCGGCCTGGACGTAGTCGTCCTTGACGTAGGCCCCGCTCGCGTCCTTCTTCACGACCCAGTTGGTGGCGATCTTCGCGTGCAGGGTCAGCTGCTCGCCCTTGCGGTCGACGACGATCGGGACGTCCTTGCCGGCGCTTTCGCGGATGAGGTCGGAGAGGGTGTTCCAGTCCTCGGTCCGTACACCGCCGAAGGAGACGATCCTGTCGCCGGCCTTCATGCCCGCGGCGGCGGCCGGGGACTTGGCGTCGGTCGCCCTGCAGTCCTCGCGCTGCTCCTTCTGGTCGATGACGCACTGGGAGACCGAGCTGACGGTGGTGGTCTGCTGCTGGATGCCGAAGCCCATCAGCACGGTGAGGAACAGGCCCACCGCGAGCACGAGGTTCATGAAGGGGCCCGCGAACATCACGATGACCCGCTTCCACGGCTTGCGCGTGTAGAAGAGACGGGTCTCGTCACCCGGCTTGAGCTCCTCGAACGCGGCCGAGCGGGCGTCCTCGATCATGCCGCGCCAGGGTGAGGTCGAGCGGGCTTCGAGGCGGCCGTCGGGGCCCGGCGGGAACATGCCGATCATGCGGATGTAGCCGCCGAACGGGATCGCCTTGATGCCGTACTCGGTGTCGCCCTTCTTCCGCGACCAGATGGTCGGGCCGAAGCCGACCATGTACTGCGGCACGCGGATGCCGAACAGCTTGGCCGTGGACAGGTGGCCCAGCTCGTGCCAGGCGATCGAGGCGAGCAGCCCGACCGCGAACAGCACTATGCCGAGGATGAACATCAGGGTCGTCATGCACGGGCCTCCGCCGTGTGTGCCGCCAGTTCCCGAGCCCGCCTGCGGGCCCAGGTCTCCGCTTCGAGGACGTCCGCGACGGTCAGAGAAGTTCCCGCCCGCGGGGTGCCGTGCTCCTCCACCACCCGGGTGACGGTCTCCATGATCCCGTTGAACGGCAGTGCGCCGGCCCGGAAGGCCTCCACGCACTCCTCGTTGGCCGCATTGAACACCGCCGGGGCCGTGCCCGCGAGCTGCCCCACGTGGCGCGCCAGGTCGACCGAGGGGAACGCGTCGTTGTCGAGGGGGAAGAACTCCCAGGTGGACGCCTTGCTCCAGTCGAAGGTGGGCGCGGCGTCGGGAATGCGTTCGGGCCAGCCGAGACCGATGGCGATGGGCCCGCGCATGTCGGGGGGCGTCGCCTGGGCGATCGTGGATCCGTCGGTGAACTCAACCATCGAGTGAACATACGACTGGGGATGCACGACCACCTCAATGCGGTCGAAGGAAATGTCGTAGAGCAGATGCGCCTCGATGACCTCCAGGCCCTTGTTGACGAGGGTCGCGGAGTTGATCGTGATGACCGGGCCCATGGCCCAGGTGGGGTGCGCGAGGGCGTCCTCGACGGTCACGTTCGCCAGCTCGGCCTTCGTACGGCCGCGGAAGGGGCCGCCGGAGGCGGTGACGACGAGTTTCCGTACGTCGGCCCTGTTTCCGGACGCCAGCGCCTGGAACAGGGCGGCGTGCTCGGAGTCGACCGGGATGATCTGCCCGGGCTTGGCGAGGGCCTTGACCAGCGGGCCGCCGACGATCAGGGACTCCTTGTTGGCGAGCGCGAGGGTCCGGCCGGCCTCCAGGGCGGCGAGGGTGGGCGCGAGTCCGATGGAGCCGGTGATGCCGTTGAGGACGGTGTGGCAGTCCGAGGCGGCGACCTGCGTGGCCGCCTCCGGGCCCGCGAGGATCTCGGGGAGCGGCTCCCCCGTGCCGTACTGCGCGGCGAGTGCCTCGCGCAACGCCGGTACGACGTCCTCACGGGCGACCGCGACGGTCCGCGCCTTCAGCCGGTGGGCCTGCTCGGCGAGCAGGGCGACCCGGCCGCCGTTGGCCGAGAGCGCGGTGACCCGGAACCGGCCGGGGTTGCGCAGCACGAGGTCGATGGCCTGGGTGCCGATCGATCCGGTGGAGCCGAGGATCACCACGTCCTTGGGGCCGTCGCCCGCTACGGGGTCGTAGACCAGGTGGGGATCGGCGAGGGCGCGGGGCGGAAGCCCCGTCGTCCGCCCGGAGGGCGGGCCCTGCGGCGTCAGGTGCGTGCTCTCGCCGTGCCGGGCGTTGGCCCACGTACTGGATGTACTTGGGTCAGCGCCCGGTGCGGCGAGAGTGCGTGCATGGCGTCGCAGGGCAGACGGGGCTTCCGCCCCGCGCCCTCGGGGGGCTGGACTGTCGCTCATCCCTCCATTGTGTCCGTAACGGCAGGCGGGAAGGACAGGGCGTCCCCATCCGGTGGGTAACAGGATGGTGAGGGGTCGCCGCAGGCCGTGACCGGCGGGGCGGTGACCCCTTCCCTTTCGATCACCCGGTCATCTCTCGGTCACCTGATCGGGCGGTGGACGTTCTCCCGCTCGCTCGGCCCGGGTGTCGCGTCCGCGATCCACGGGGCGCCGTCGTCCGAGGGGTCGACGATGCCCTGTTCCAGCCACTCGTACGTGCCCGACATCACGCCCTTGACGACCTTGCGGTCGAGGTCGTCGGTGTTGGTCCACAGGCGGCCGAAGAGTTCCTCGACGCGCAGCCGGGACTGGCGGCAGAAGGCGTCGGCGAGCTGGTAGGCCTCGCGGCCGTGGTCGCCCCGGGTGCGCAGGTGCTCGGCGCGGACGCAGGCCGCGCTCATGGCGAACAGTTCGGCGCCGATGTCGACGACACGGCCGAGGAAGCCCTGCTTGGTCTCCATGCGGCCCTGCCAGCGGGACATGGCGTAGAAGGTGGAGCGGGCGAGTTTGCGGGACGTGCGTTCGACGTAGCGCAGGTGCGCGGAGAGATCGACGCCCTGCTTGAACTCTCCGTAGGCGTACGGCAGTTGGCCCTGTCCCGCGACCAGCTTCGGGAGCCACTTGGCGTAGAAGACGCCGGCGCCCGCGCCCGCCTTCGCCTTGTCCTGGAGGGACTTGTCGGGGTCGATGAGGTCGCCGGCGACCGAGAGGTGGGCGTCGACGGCCTCGCGGGCGATCAGCAGGTGCATGATCTCCGTCGAGCCCTCGAAGATGCGGTTGATGCGCAGGTCGCGCAGGACCTGCTCGGCGGGGACCGCGCGCTCGCCGCGGGCCCGTAGCGACTCGGCTGTCTCGAAGCCGCGGCCGCCGCGGATCTGGACGAGTTCGTCGGCGATCGTCCAGGCCATCTCGGAGGCGTAGAGCTTGGCGAGGGCGCCTTCGATGCGGATGTCGTTGCGGTCCTCGTCGGCCATCTGCGAGGCCAGGTCGGTCACCGCCTCCAGGGCGAAGGTGGTGGCGGCGATGAAGGAGATCTTCGAGCCGACGGCCTCGTGGTGGGCGAGCGGCTTGCCCCACTGTTCCCGGGCCGCCGACCACTCGCGGGCGATCTTCAGGCACCACTTCCCGGCCGCCACGCAGGACGCGGGGAGGGAGAGCCGTCCGGTGTTCAACGTCGTCAGCGCGATCTTCAGGCCCGCGCCCTCCGGGCCGATCCGGTTCGCGGCCGGGACGCGGACCTGGTGGAAGCGGGTGACGCCGTTCTCGATGCCGCGCAGGCCCATGAAGGCGTTGCGGTTCTCGACGGTGATGCCGGGCGAGTTGGTCTCCACGACGAATGCGGTGATGCCGCCCTTGTGGCCCTCGGACTTCGGCACGCGGGCCATGACGACGAGGAGGTCGGCGACGACGCCGTTGGTCGTCCACAGCTTGACCCCGTCGAGGACGTAGTCGTCGCCGTCGGGTACGGCGGAGGTGGCGAGGCGGGCCGGGTCGGAGCCCACGTCCGGCTCGGTGAGGAGGAAGGCGCTGATGTCGGTGCGGGCGCAGCGCGGCAGGAAGGCGTCCTTCTGCTCCTGGGTGCCGAACAACTTCAGCGGCTGCGGTACGCCGATCGACTGATGGGCGGAGAGCAGCACGCCGATCGCGGGCGAGGCCGAGCCGGCCAGGGTGAGGGCCTTGTTGTAGTAGACCTGGGTGAGGCCGAGGCCGCCGTACTTGGTGTCGATCTTCATGCCGAAGGCGCCGAGCTCCTTGAGCCCGTCGATCACGTCGTCGGGGATGCGGGCCTCGCGCTCGATGAGGGCGCCGTCGACCTTGGTCTCGACGAAGTCACGCAGTTTGGCGAGGAACTCCTCGCCGCGCTGGGCCGCCTCGTCGGTGGGCATCGGGTGGGGGTGGATGAGGTCGAGGCGGAAGCGGCCGAGGAACAGTTCCTTGGCGAAGCTGGGCTTGCGCCAGTCCTGTTGCCGGGCCTCCTCCGCCACTTGGCGTGCCTCACGCTCAGTGACAGTGGGCTTCGTGGGTGCTGCGGACATGAGGCTCACCTCGCCGCGAATCGGGATCTTGGGCCGTTTGGTTACCGACGGGTGCTACCCGATCGTATGTACCCGATTACGGGCGGCCCCACCACCCCGCGCGCGTCCGTTCGGCCGATGTCCCCCTTCCATGGCTCCCTCACGGCCGGTCGTGGTAGGCAGGGACCCGAGCCCCGGCCGGTCCGGGCGCGCCGCCCCGGACCGGCGGCGTTCTCCTCGCGCTCCGCGACCCGGTTCGAAAATCGGAGTCGAAGCGCTTCGACAACCTATGGACACCCACCTTCGGTGGGGCTACTGTCGAACCACCCTCACACCCACCCCTGTACATAGCGCGCACTGTCGAAGCGCTTCACAAAGCTTGGAGAGCTGGATGGTCACCCTCGCCGAGGTCGCCCAGCACGCCGGAGTCTCGGCGAGCACGGTGAGTTATGTCCTCAGCGGCAAGCGGTCCATCTCCGCGACCACCCGGCAGCGGGTCGAGCAGAGCATCCGCGAGCTCGGCTACCACCCGAACGCGGGCGCCCGCGCCCTGGCCAGCAGCAGGTCGAACATCATCGCGCTGATGATCCCGCTGCGCACCGACATGTATGTGCCGGTGATGATGGAGATCGCCATCGCGGTGGCCACCACGGCCCGGACGCACGGCTACGACGTGCTGCTGCTGACCGGCGAGGAAGGCCCCGACGCCGTACGCCGCGTCACCGGCAGCGGGCTGGCCGACGCGATGATCCTGATGGACGTCCAGCTGGACGACGAGCGGCTGCCGCTGCTGCGCGGCACCGACCAGCCGTCCGTGCTGATCGGGCTGCCCGCCGACACCACCGGGCTGACCTGCGTCGACCTCGACTTCAAGGCGACTGGCGCGCTGTGTGTGGAGCATCTGGCGATGCTGGGGCACCGCGACATCGCTGTCATAGGCGAGGCCCCGGCCGTCTACGAGCGGCACACCGGTTTCGCCGAGCGCACGCTCGACGGACTGCGGCTGCGCTCCCAGGAGCTGGGGATGCGGCTGCTGCACCGGCCGTGCGAGGGCGGGTACGACGCGATGGCCGTCACCCTCGCCCGGATCCTCGACGAGCGCCCGGGCACCACCGGGTTCGTCGTGCAGAACGAGTCGGCGGTGGAACCGCTGCTCGCCCTGCTGCGCCAGCAGGGCCGGGCCGTGCCCGAGGACGTGTCGGTGGTCGCGGTCTGCCCCGACCAGGTCGCCGTGCAGGCCTCGGTGCGGCTGACGTCCGTCTCCATTCCCGCGCAGGAGATGGGCCGGCACGCGGTGGAGCAGCTGGTCGCCAAGCTCGACGGGCGCGGCAGCGACGAAGTCGTGCTGATCGCACCCGAGTTGACGATCCGGGCGAGCACGGGCCCGGCGCCCAGCCAGTCGTAGACCCGCCCCTTCGCGCGCCGCGCGCGTCGCCGGCCCCCTTACCAGGGCACCCCCATGTCTGAACTCCTCCAGGGAGCACGCCACGTGAATCAGCCTGCTGAAGACCAGCCCCAGGTGAGCCTGGCGCAGTCCTCTCCCACCGTCGGCACGTTCCGGGAACGGGACGGCGTGCTGGAGTGGAGCGGCCGTCAGGAGACCGTCCGTATCGAGCCCTGGGGGCCGGACGCGGTCCGGGTGCGTGCCCGGCTCGGCGGGCCGGTCCTCGACGGGCTGCCAGGTGCCCTTCTCGACGAACCCCCGGCCACGGAGAGCTCGGTCAAGATCGGCGACGGGGAAGCGCAGTTGACCGTGGGCGCACTGACCGTCCACGTCAACGCCGAGGGCCTGATCCGCTTCCTGCGCACCGAGGACTCCACCGAGCTCCTCGCCGAGGAGCGCGCCCACTTCTGGTGGCCGGGCTCGCGGCTCTACACCGCCGTCGGCAACGGCCACCACCGTCTGGAGCAGCGCTTCGCCGCCTACGACGACGAGAAGCTGTACGGACTCGGCCAGCACCAGCACGGCCGGTTCGACCAGAAGGGGCTGGTCCTGGACCTGATCCAGCGCAACGCCGAGGTCTCCATCCCGGTGCTGGCCTCCAGCCGGGGCTACACCCTGCTGTGGAACAACCCGGCGATCGGCCGCGTGGAGCTCGCGCACAACGGCACCCGGTGGGTCGCCGACTCCGCCCGCCAGCTCGACTACTGGATCACCGCGGGCAGCCCGGCCGACGGACAGCGCCGCTACAGCGCGGTGACCGGCCGTACGCCGATGCTGCCGGAGTGGGCGGCGGGCTTCTGGCAGTGCAAGCTGCGCTACCGCACCCAGGACGAACTCCTCGAAGTGGCACGGGAGTACAAGCGCCGGGGCCTTCCCATCTCCGCGATCGTCTGCGACTTCTTCCACTGGACGCACCTGGGTGAGTGGAAGTTCGACCCGGCCGAGTGGCCGGACCCGGCGGCGATGGTGCGCGAGCTGGAGGAGCTCGGCATCAAGCTGGTCGTCTCCGTCTGGCCGTCGGTCTCGCCGCTCTCCGAGAACCACCCGGTGATGGAGCAGCGCGGCTACTTCATCGGCACGCAGTACGGCCCGATGGCGCACGCCGACTGGCCCGACAAGGAGGTGGCCTCCACGGTCCAGGTGGCGTTCTATGACGCCACCAACCCCGAGGCCCGCGAGTTCGTGTGGTCGAAGGTGAAGCAGAACTACCTCGACCGGTACGGCATCACGGCCTTCTGGCTGGACGCCTGCGAGCCGGAGCTGAAGCCGGGCTTCCAGGAGAACCTGCGCTACTGGACGGGTCCGGGCCTGGAGGTCGGCAACATCTACCCGGCCGAGAACGCCCGTACCTTCTACGAGGGTCTGCGCGCGTCCGGCGAGGAGGAGATCGTCAGCCTCAACCGCTCGGCCTGGGCGGGCAGCCAGCGCTACGGCGCCGCCCTGTGGTCCGGCGACATCGGCACCGACTTCCCGACGCTGCGCCGCCAGATCGCGGCCGGCCTCAACACCGCGCTGTCCGGGATCCCCTGGTGGAACACGGACATCGGCGGCTTCCACGGCGGCGACCCGGACGACCCGGCCTACCGCGAGGTGATGGTCCGCTGGTTCCAGTTCGGCGCCCTGTCCCCGCTGATGCGGCTGCACGGCTTCCGCGACCCGGGCATGCCGCTCGGCCCCGACATGACCGGCGGCCCGAACGAGGTGTGGTCGTACGGCGAGGAGGCCGGCGCGATCCTGGAGCGGTACCTGCGGCTGCGCGAGCGCCTTAAGCCGTACGTCCTCCAGGTCATGCGCGAGGCCCACGACGAGGGTCTGCCGGCGATGCGGCCGCTGTTCCTGGAGTTCCCCGAGGACGCGGCTGCCTGGGCGGTCGACGACGCGTATCTGTTCGGCCGTGACCTGCTGGTCGCGCCGGTGCTGACGGCCGGGGCGACGACCTGGACGACGTACCTTCCGGCGGGGGCGCGCTGGACGGACGCGTGGACGGGTGAGACGTACGAGGGCGGGACGACCGTGACGGTCGACGCCCCGCTGGACCGCATCCCGCTGTTCCTGCGGGACGGGGCACGGCTGCCTGTAGCGGAGTAGCCGTGTGGGAGAGGGCGGCCGGACGGTGGAGGTCTTCCGGCCGCCCTCTCCGCTTCAACTTCCTTGCCTGTGAGGCGAGTTGGGCACGATAGGGTATTTTCCGTGTCCACGTCACCCTTGCTCCTCACTCTGACCAACCAGCTGCTGCGTCCGGCCTTCGGCTCCCGTCGCGGTCCGGATCGCGTCTTCGACCGGATCGTCGTGGAGACCGGCGAGGCCAAGGGGGACGGGCAGTTCGTCGACGACTTCCGGGCGCTGCTGAGCTGGTGGGCGCGGGCCGAGAACCTGACCCCGGTCGGCTGGCAGTCCGCGCAGGTCTTCGTGCGCAGGCATCTCGCGAACCGGGCGCGGGTGCGGGGGCTGATCGCCGAGCATCCGGAGATCGAGCATGAGCCGATCGAGCGGCCGGTGTTCGTGGTGGGCCTGCCGCGCACCGCGACCACGGTCACGCACGCGGTGCTGTCGCTGTCGGCGCGGCACCGCGCCCCGCTGCTGTGGGAACTGCTCGCGCCCGGCCTGGAGTTGCCGCCCCGCGAGCGCCGCAGGGCGGTCACCGCGGGCCGCCGCCTGGTCCAGGGCACCAACCTGTTCGCGCCGCGCTTCCGTGACATCCACGCGATGGCCGCCGAGGGCCCGGAGGAATGCACGTTCGCCCTCCCCCACGCCCTGATGCCGCTGTCGCAGGCCCGGATACCCGAGTACGAGGCGTGGTACCGCGAGCGGGACTTCGCCGACGACTACCGCTATCTCAAGCAGGTCTTCCAGGTCCTGCAGTACGGCCGTCCGCGCCGGCGCTGGGTCCTGAAGTCCCCGCTGCACCTGGGCAACCTGGACGCACTGCACAAGGTGTTCCCGGACGCCACGATCGTGTGGTGCCACCGCGACCCGGTCACCGCCGTCGCCTCCTTCTGCAGTCTGATCGAGCACGGCATGGCCGTCAGCACCCGCCCCCTCGACCTCCACGGCATCGGCGCCACCTGGTTCGGCCTGCTCAGCCGGGCGATGGAACGCGGCCTGCGGGCCCGCGCCGCCCTGCCCCCAGACGCGCTGGTGGACGCCCCGTACTCCTTGCTCGCCGACGACCCGGCCAAGGGTGCGCCCCGGCTCTACGACGCGGTCGGCGCCCACTGGACCGGGGCCGAGGCGGCCCGGCTGGCCGGTGCCGTCGCCCGCCCGAAGGGCACCCGGCCGCACCGGTACGACCTGGCCCGCTACGGGCTGAGCCGCGCCGAGGTGGAGTCGGCGTTCGCGGACTACAACGTGCTGCGGGCCGAGGTCGACCCCGGATGAGGGAACGACCCCGGCCCTGTTGGCATGTCAGCTGCTGCTGACCGTCAGGTTATTGGTGTTGAAGTCCAGGCCGCCGGACGACGAGGTGATCTCGTAGCCGAACTGGACGTCACCGATGGTCTCGCTGCTGGACATCCAGCCCTTGGAGGCGATCCAGTTGAGGATCGGCTTGATGTCCACGTTGCCGGAGTTGGAGTCGGAGGTCCGCAGGAACGAGTACACGTTGTTGGCGCCGTTGGAGCCCCGGTAGACGTTCCAGGTGTGGCCGCCGAGGCTGACGGTGCCCTGTGAGGTGCCGATCGGGCCGACGGCTCCGTTGTAGTTGACCCAGAGCATGATCTCGTGGTCGTAGTCGGTGTCCCAGATGTCGTACGACGTGTTGTACGCGCCGGCCGACGGGACGGTGACGTTGTAGCTGCTGGTGAGCGAGCCGAGGGAGGCGATCGTCTTGTTGATCACCTTCTTGGAGTTGGGGTAGGACTTGATGCCGCCGGTGTTGGGGTGGTTGGCCCAGACACCCCAGTTGGTGCCGGAGTTGGCCCATATGCACTGGCTGCCGGCGCCGGAGCCCCAGATGTTGTTGTAGAGCGTGTAGCCGTTCAGGCTGGTGTTGCCCCACTGGTCGCAGGAGTTCCAGACCGCGGCCGAGGCGGGGGCGGAGGCCAGTCCGACGGTGGCGCCGACGGCCATCGCCGGGGCCAGCACGGCCATGGTGATCTTGCGCAGTGCGCTCTTTGCCATGGTGTCCCTTTCCATGGGTGGGGGGAATTGCGGGGGATGTGCGGTGG
>NZ_JAKEIP010000272.1 GCF_021474425.1 Streptomyces muensis
ACCGGCCCCTTCACCCCGCCCCCCTGCGCTCCGGCGTCCACGGAAACAGCCTTCGCTCGCCCCAGACCAGCACTCCGTTGATGACCAGACCGAGCATCCCCGCCCACACGACCCCGGCCAGCACATCCCGTGTCCCGTCCGTGGCCAGCCCCGCCTGGGCGATGAAGATGCCGAGGCCTTCGCCGAAGCCGGAGAGGATCTCCGTGGCGACGGCAAGGATGAGGGCGACGGATGCCGAGATGCGGATGCCGGCGGCGATGAAGGGGGCGGTGGCGGGGAGTTCGACCCGGAGGAGGACGGCGAGGCGGCCGAAGCCGAAGGCGCGCAGGGTGTCCTTGGCCAGGGGGTCGGTCTCGCCGAGGCCGTAGATGGTGTTGAAGAGGATCGGCCAGACGGACGCGTACGTCACCAGGGCGACCTTGGTCTCGGTGCCCGAGCCGAGCAGGAGGGAGACCAGGGGGATCAGCGCGACGGACGGCAGCGGCCGCAGGAACTCGACGATCGCGCGCACGGCGGCGTCGACGACCGGCACACTGCCGAGGACGAGGCCGAGCGGCACGGCGATGGCGCAGGCGAGCGCGAGCCCGAGCGCCCAGGCACGCAGTGTGGCCGCGATGCCGTCGAGGAAGGCGGAGTCGCCCGCCAGCCCGGCCGCGCGGGCCAGGACTTCGGAGGCGGGCGGGAGGTAGCTGCGGCGGACGAGGCCCGCGCGGGAGACGGCCTCGCAGGCGCCGAAGGCCAGCAGCACACCCGTGACGCCGAGCAGAAGCTGCTCCCGAGTGCGGCCGCCTTTCACGTCAGCACGTCACTTGACCATCAGCGTCGCCGGATCGATCGGCTGCTTCAGCATCCCCTGCTTCTCCATCAGATCGGTGAGCCGGGTGAGCTGCGCGGCGTCCATGGTGGGCGGGAAGACCGGCAGATCGATCGACTCGGCCTGCTGCTCGGTGACCTTGGTGTACGTCGGCAGCGTGTCGCGTACGACGGACGGGTCCTCCTCGGCGATCCGTACGGCCGCCTTGATGGCCCGCTGGAACGCGGCGAGCGTCTCACCGTTCTCGTCGGCGTCGGCGTAGTCGCTCGTGCTGATGTAGCCGCTGAGCGGAATGGACTCCACCGGCGCGGACGCCCCGTCGACGAGCACCCTGGCCTTCAACTCGTCCTGGATGGAGCTGTCGTAGGGCTCCACCGCGTGCACGGCGTCGACCTGCCCCTTGTCCAGGGCGGCGCCCATCTGCGGGAAGGGAATCGCCCGGTAGACGGGGCGGTCGACGCCCTGTTTCTCGAGGATCTCGTTGAAGGTCAGCGACTGGACGTTGTTCAGGACGTTGACCGCGAGGTTCCTGCCCGCGAGGTCGGCGACGCTCTTGATGTCCGAGTCCTCGGGCACCAGGACCTCCATCATGCGGGGCGCGGCCCTGATCGCCTCGGCGACGATCCGGATGTCGAGGGTGCCCTGCTCATGGGCCTGGAGATAGGTGACGTAGTTCGCGCTCGCGACCATGTCGATCTGGCCCTTGGCCAGGGCCGGCAGCGCCTGGAGGCTCTGCTGGATCTGCTGGATGCGGACGTCGAGCCCCTCCTTCTCGAACAGGCCACGGTCCCGCGCGATGTAGAGGGCGGCACAGTCGATCAGGGGCAGCGCGGCCACTGTGACGGTCTTCCGACCGTCGGCCCCGGACGAGGAGCCCTCGCCGTCGCCGCAGGCCGAGACCGACACCAGCAGGAGGGCCGTCGCAGCGGCGGCGGCCGCCCTCGTTCCCGAGCGCAATGGACGTAACGGCATGACGACATGACTAGCAAGAAATTGTCATGATCACCACATGCGCACGGACAGCACACCAACCCGGACGCGTCAATCTGTCGGTCTCCACCGATATGCGCCACCTTGGTCGCATGACCTCCTTCTCGCTCCCCCATGAGCTGCACGGCGACGGCGCCCACAAGGTGTTCGCCGTGCACGGCTGGTTCGCCGACCGGTCCGCCTACGCGGGCGTCCTCCCCGACCTCGACCGTACGGAGTTCACCTACGCGCTCGTCGATCTGCGCGGCTACGGCACCGCGAAGGACGCGGTCGGCGCCTACACGACCCAGGAGGCGGCCCTCGACCTGGTGGAACTGGCCGACCGGCTCGGCTGGGAGCGGTTCTCGGTGGTGGGGCACTCGATGGGCGGCGCGGTCGGGCAGCGCCTCCTCGCCGTCGCCCCGCACCGGCTGCGCAGGCTGGTCGGGGTCTCGCCGGTGCCCGCGTCGGGGCTGGCGTTGCCGCCCGAGCAGTGGGAGCTGTTCGCGGCCGCGGCGCACGAGCCGGGGAACCGGCGCGCCATCATCGACATCACCACCGGCGGTCGTCGACCGGACGCCTGGCTCGACCGGATGGTGGCGCGTTCGCTCGCCGTCAGCGACCAGAAGGCGTTCCGCGCGTGGCTGGACTCGTGGGCCGGGGACGACTTCCACACCCGCGTCGAGGGCTCCCCGGTCCCCGCGCTCGCCGTGGCCGGCGCCCTCGACCCGGCCCTGTCCGCCGACCTCCTGCGCGGGACGTGGATGACCTGGTACCCGCGTGCCGAGCTGCGCGAACTCCCTTCCGCGGGCCACTACGCCATGGACGAGACGCCGCTGGAGCTGATCCGTGTGATCGAGGACTTCCTGCGCGCCGACGAAGGCGAGCAGGCGTGACCGTCCACGACGCGCCGCCCGTCCCCGATGTCTTCGACCCTCGCCAGTACGCGACCGGCGTGCCCCACGACGCCTATCGCGTCCTGCGCGACCACCACCCCGTGGTCCGGCAGGAGGAGCACGAGGTGCTGGGCTGGCCGGCCGGGCCCGGGTTCTGGGCGGTGACCCGGCACGCGGACGTGGTGCGCGTACTGAAGGACTCGGCGACCTACTCCTCGTACATCGGCGCGACCCAGATCCGGGATCCCGACCCCGACGACCTGCCGTTCATCCGCCGCATGATGCTCAATCAGGATCCGCCGGGACACGGCAGGTTGCGGCGGCTCGTGAGCCGGGCCTTCACTCCCGGCCGCATCGACCGCTTCGCGCGGGTCGCCGAGCAGCGGGCCCGCACACTCCTCGCGCAGGCCATGGAGACGGCCCGCGCGACGGACGGCACCGTCGATCTCGTCACCGCCGTGACCGACGACTACGCCCTGCTCAACCTCGCCGACCTGCTCGGCGTACCGGAGGCCGACCGTAAGCTGCTGCTGCACTGGACGCAGCGGGTGATCGGCTACCAGGACCCCGACGAGGCGGGTCCCCCGGTGCTGGACACGCACGGCAGACCGGTCAATCCGCGCTCACCCGCGATGCTGCGGGACATGTTCGCCTACGCCCGCCAACTGGCCGCGCACAAGCGGCGGTTCCCCGACGACGACGTGATGACGACCCTCGCCCACGACGCCGAACTCGCCGGACCCGAGCTGGAGATGTTCTTCTTCCTGCTCACGGTCGCCGGCAACGACACCGTCCGCAGCGCGGCGCCGGGCGGGCTGCTGGCACTGGCCGAGCATCCGGAGTCGTACGACCGACTGCGCGCCGGACAGGTCCAACTCCCCTATGCCGTCGATGAGTTGCTGCGCTGGCATCCTCCCGTCCTCACCTTTCGGCGTACCGCCGCGCAGGACACGGAGCTGGCCGGTCGGCACATCCGCGCCGAGGACAAGGTGGTCGTCTTCCACGCCTCGGCCAACCGGGACGAACGGGTCTTCAACGACCCTGGCCGGCTGGATCTGTCCCGCACCCCGAACCCGCATGTCTCCTTCGGCGACGGCCCGCACGTCTGCCTGGGCGCGCACTTCGCACGGCTCCAGCTGCGCGTGCTCTACAGGGAGGCCGTACGGGTCCTGCCGGAGCTGCGGACGGCCGGGCCGCCCAGGCGGCTGGTGTCGAACTTCATCAACGGGCTCAAGTCACTGCCGGTGCGCATCACTTGAGTCGGGCGGCACACGATTC
This sequence comes from Streptomyces muensis, assembly GCF_021474425.1. Lineage (GTDB taxonomy): Bacteria > Actinomycetota > Actinomycetes > Streptomycetales > Streptomycetaceae > Streptomyces > Streptomyces muensis. The sequence continues at coordinate 3,958 of NZ_JAKEIP010000272.1, forward strand.
ACCACCCCTGTACGACCAACCGTCACGTCCGCACCTGGATCAGCGCATGCGTCCCGCTCGTCCGCCACCGCTGTCCCTCCGCGGCGACCAGCGCCGCCTCCGTCCTGGTGTCGAGGCCGGTGATCACGTCGGACTTCAGGGTGCGCAGGGCGGCGACCGGGCCGGGGAAGTAGGCGGTGACGTCGGCGAACGGCGTGGTCGGCGGCCAGGGCCGGTCGCCGACCAGACGGCGGTAGTTGAGGTCGCCCTTGAGGAGGGTGAGGGTGGCGGCGGCGAGTTCGTCGCGCAGGTCGCCGGGCATCTGCGCGTACGGCAGCGGGGCGCAGGAGAAGGGGTGGGCGCGGACGGTGAGGCGGCCGTCCGTCAGTGCCGACCAGAGGGTGCGGCCGTGGGTCGCGGCGGCGCCCGGGGCCGCCGTCAGCCGGCGCAGGGCGTCCAGTACGTCGGTGTGCGTGGCGTCGGAGACGTAGTACGGGTACGGCTTGACGTGGAGGACGGCCCGGGCGATGCGGTCCTGGGTGAGGAGGTGGGCGATGAGGAGCAGGTCGGGGACGAGTTCGCGGCCCGCGTTGTCGGCGATCAGGCACAGGGTGGCCGAGCCGGAGGGCGGGAGCAGCGACCAGAGGGTCTCGCTGTCGTCGGCCACCAGGGGCGGGGTGTCGGAGGAGGCCTCGCCGTGGGCGGCCGAGAGCCGGAAGCCGAGGTCGGCCCGGTTGCCCCACAGGGAGCCGTGCAGCAGCGCCCGGTCCTGCTCGTCGGCGGGCCGGTCGGCGAGGGCGTCGAGGGCGGAGAGTTCCTCGTCCGTCTCCGGGGCGTCGAGTTCGGCGGTCTTGGAGGGGCGGAAGGGGTCGATGCCCTGCCAGGGGCCGGGGGTGAAGTAGCCGACGGCTTCGAGGAGTTGGCGGTAGAAGTAGCTCTCGGACCACAGCCACGGTACGTCGAACCAGGACCGGCCGGCGTAGGTGTCGGTCCCCCAGGCCGTCCAGTGGGCGCGGTCGTGCGCGTCGTTGGGGAGCGGTTCGATCACGCCCTTGGTGCAGTTCGCGAGGAGCGCGTCCAGCGCACGGTGCTGCTCGGGGCCGTACGGGAAGGAGTCCCGGACCTGCTGGATGATCGCGGGATGCCGTTCGGCGAGGACGCTGTGCGGGAACGAGCCGGGTTCGTTCCCGAGGAGCACGGGCGGGGGCGGGGTGTCGGACCTCTCGGGCATGCGCCTCACGGTACCCCGCGCGTCATACGGCTCATACGGCTCTGATCTCCCGCTCCAGCTGTGTCGCGAGCGTGAGATAGCGGGCCCGGCGGGGTACCGGGACCAGGCCGCGGATCATGATGTGCCACATCTCGGCCAGTCGGCGGGGCTGGCGTGCGACGGGTTCGAGGGAGCGGCCGACGACGCGGGTGCCGACGAAGAAGCAGACGAGGGAGTGCGCCGCGGCCTCGGCGTCGACGTCGGGGTGGATGTCGGACTCCTTGGCGGCGCCGAGGAGTTTGCGGGTGGTGATGTCCAGCAGCTCGGTGTAGGGGTGCCGCAGGGGCGGCCGTATCACCACTCCCCCGGTGGCCAGGCGCAGGCCGGCGCGGGGGATCGGGCCCTCGACGGAGAGGCGCACGATGCCGAACGTCGTGCGTATCAGGGACTCCAGCGAGGTGTAGCCCCTGCCGTCCATCTCGGTCGCCACCTGCCGGGACGCCCGCGACTGCAGCTCCATGATGGCCTGGGCGAGGTCCTCCTTGGCCGCGAAGTGGAAGTACAGGGCGCCCTTGGTGACCTGGGCCTGCTCGACGATGTCGCTGAGGCTGGTCGACTCGTAGCCGTGACGGTCGAACAGTTCGGCGGCGGCTGTGAGGATCGTGGTGCGGGTCTGTTCGGCGCGTAACTGCCTCGCCATCAGCTGGACTCTCCTGTGACGGAAAAGAACGGGTCGTGCCGTTTGTTTCTTGCTCCCCACACGATATCTCAGCGCTCTTCGGTAACCACCCCACACTCGAAGACCGTCGACTCCCCCTGGCGTCCGACGACTTGCACATCGGTGCCGTGGGCGCCCGGCCGGGTCTCGGCCTCTATCCAAAGGGGCAGGTCAAGTTCGGCGTACTGGTGGAACACGGCATGGAAGGAAGCCGCTGTGCGATGGGTGTCCCGGGTTCCGGCGCGGACGGCCTGGCGGGCCGCCTCCAGCAGGAGCATGCCGGGTACGTGGTCGAGCGGATGGTCGAAGAAAACAGCATGTCCGGTATCGACTCGCAGCTGCCAGCCGTCGGAGTGCCCGGCCGGGGCGAGGACGACGTCCGCGGGCAGGGCACGGCCCACGGCGGCCGGCGGCAGACCGGGCGGGACCGGCAGCGCGGAGACGGTGGCCGCGGTGCGGCCGCCGCGCAGTCGGCGGTAGACGGCGGCACTGGTCCAGGTGGCGGCCACGTGAGCGCTCCCGACGCGCTGCTCGCCGAGCCGAATCTCCACGTCGTAGCGGAATCCCGCCGGGCGGCCGCCGCGCCGGACGACGTCGCGGACGGCGATGTGCAGGACGGGTTCGGCGGGGGTGGCGCCCATGACCAGGTGCTCGGGATGCGTGGTGACGCGCAGTTCCTGGAGCACGAACTGGTGGCCCAGGGGGACCTCGTAGGCGGTGTGCGCGATGAGGGTGCCGGCCTGGCGGACGGTTTCCGCGACGAGCAGCGGTTCATAGGCCGACCGGTCCGGCGACACGTGTAACTGATGGGCGCGGGGCCATTCGGCGAAGACGGTGAAGCGGTCGGTGTCGGTGCTGGTCGCAGCCGTGAGAAACGTTTCCGCGACCGAAGCGCGGTGGACGAGCTGGCGCGGTACGGTGGCGGTCAGACCGTCCGGTACCGGGGTCTCGGCGAGCAGGGTCGTGGCGAGTGGCCGCGGATAAGGCATGTCCCCTCCTTGGGTCCCCCGTGTGTGCGCTGACAGACGGCGAGGTGCCCGTGCCGCGAGCGTTAGAGTACGAGCCGACCGGTTTGTTTTCAATGCGGCCCTGGGTCGCCCGGCTGTGCCCGAACCGCTCCGGCGCACGCCCGGCGCACGGGCCAACTCGGCGCAGCGGAGGGGCTGTTATGGCGAGGCAGGAGCGCGCCATCAGAACGCGGAGGGTGATTCTCGAGGCCGCCGGCGCGGTCTTCGACGAGCACGGCTACACCGCGACGACCATCTCGATGGTCCTGGAGCGGGCCGAAGTGACGAAGGGTGCCCTGTATTTCCACTTCTCCTCGAAGGAATCCCTCGCCCAGGCCGTGCTGGACGAGCAGGTGCCCTTCGGAGCGGTGCCGCCGCAGCCGTGCAAGCTCCAGGAACTCGTCGACATGACCTTCGTGTTCGGGCAGCGGCTGCTCGGGAACTCGCTGCTCAAGGGCAGCGTGCGGCTGGCGGTGGATCAGAGCGCACCGGCGGGGTCCGACCATTCCGGGCCGTTCCGGCAGTGGGCGGACCATCTGGTCGGACTGCTCGAACGTGCCCGTGACCAGGGCGAGTTGCTGCCCACGGTGGTGCCGAGGCAGACGGTGGAGCTGCTGGTCGGGGCGTTCGCGGGGATCCAGCTGATGTCCAGGGCGCTGACCGACCGGGCCGATCTGGCGGAGCGGATCTCGGTTCTGTGGGGGCATGTCCTGCCGAGCATCGCGGTGCCGGGTCTGCTGCCCGGGATCGACCGGGAGCCCGACCGCGGTGTCCGGGTGCTGGCCGCCCTCGACGAGGCCGGCGCCGAACGGGTCGCGGTGGACGCGTCGAGCCGCTGAGCGGGCAGAAAGCCGACCGGAGCGACGGTTTCCACCCCGGCCGGTCGGCGTTCACCACGCACGACGGGCCGGCCGATGCCCCATCCGCACCGGCCGGCCCGCCCGTCTGTGTACGCGCCCGTCCGGGGCACGCGTTCAGTCGTCGACCAGATCGTCAACTTCCTGCTGTCAGAACGTCAGCTTCCAGCTGTTGAGCCGGCCCGTGTCCTGGGCCGCCGTGTCCTGGACGCGCAGCTTCCAGGTGCCGTTGGCGGTCTCGCTGGAGGCGTTCACCGTGTAGGTGGTGTTGACGTTGTCCGCGGAGTCCGAGGAACTGGCGGACTTCAGGCGGTACGTCGAACCGTCCGGGGCGACGAGGTCGATGACCAGGTCACCGCGGTAGGTGTGGGTGATGTCCACGCCGACCTGGAGGGCCGACGGCGCGTTGCCGCTGCGGCCGCTGACCGCGATGGAGGACTCGATCGCGGAGCTGTTGTCCGGGATGGCGACAGCCGTGGTGCTGGTGAAGGTGGTGCCCCCCGTGGAGCCGCCGGAGCTGCCGCTCACCGCCTGCACCGTCTTGGCCGCGTCCGCCAGACCCGCGCCGCAGCCGCCCGAGCAGGTGCCGGGCAGGGTACGGGCGTTGGACTTGATGGCCGACTCGATCTGCGCCGGGGTCAGGGACGCGCTCGCCGACTTCATCAGCGCGGCGAGGCCCGCGATGTGCGGGGCGGCCATGCTGGTGCCCTGGTAGTACTTGTACGTCTCGCCCGACGGACCCTGAGTGCCGGTGTTCAGCGTGGACAGGATGCCGTTGGCGGTGGTGCTGTTGGTCTCGCCGCCCGGGGCCGCGATGTCCACGATCGTGCCGTAGTTGGAGTAGTAGGACCGGTTGCCGCTGCGGTCGGTGGCGGCGACGGTGATGACGTTGTTGCAGTTGGCGGGCGACGAGTTGGAGGCGTTCTGGTTCTCGTTGCCCGCCGCGACGACCACCGTGGTGCCGCGGTTCACGGCGGCGTTGATGGCGCTCTGGGTGGCGGAGGAGCAGGCACCGCCCCCGCCGAGGCTCATGTTGATGACCTTGGCGACGTTGGTGTTGGCCGGGACGCCGGAGACCGAGCCGCCGGACGCCCAGGTGATGGCGTCGATGATGTCGGAGTCGTAGCCGCCGCACTGGCCGAGGACCCGCAGCGGGGAGACCTTCGCGCCGTACGCGATGCCCGCTACGCCCTTGCTGTTGTTGGTGACGGCGGCGATGGTGCCCGCGACGTGGGTGCCGTGCCAGGAGGAGGTGGTGGCCTCCCAGCCGGTGCCGCACTGGCCGTCCGTGGTCCAGTCGCCGGTGTCGGCCGGGTTGCTGTCACGGCCGTTGCCGTCGTTGGAGACCGCGGTGTCGGAGATGAAGTCGTAGCCGCCGACGATGTTGGCGCCGAGGTCGGAGTGGGCGACATAGCCGGTGTCGATGACGGCGACGGTGACCCCGCTGCCGGTGGTGACGTCCCAGGCGCCCGGCACGTTCATGCCGGCGGCGGCCTCGGAGAGGTCCCACTGCTTGCCGTACTCGGTGTCGTTGGGCGTGGCCAGCGGCTTGTTCAGCCGGTCCGGTACGACGTAGGCGACCTGCGGGTCGGCCTGGTACTCGGCGACGACGTCGGCGACGTCGCGCGTGGTGAGGCTCTCGCCGAGGTCGACGAGGGCGGCGCCGGAGCCGAGGCGGCGCTGGAAGTCGACGTCCTCGCCGGCCTCCTTGCCCTTGGCGGCGGCGTCGGCCTCGGCGGCCTTGTTCGACTTGGCCTCGGCGGCGCCGGACTTGTAGCCGACGATGAGGCGCTCGGCCGGGGTGCCGGGGGCGGCCTCGGTCTGAGCCGCCGGGACGGGGGCGGCGGCTTCCTGGGAGGAGGACGAGTCCTGGGCCACGGCGACCGAGGTGGTGGCGGCCGTGAAGAGCGCGGCGGAGACCGCGGCGGCGGATATCAGCTTCCGTCTGGTGGACGCAGAGGTACGCAAGGGTGTGCCCTTTCGTGGCCGGCCGAACTCCGGGCAGCGCGGAGCGGCGGTCGATTCGCTTCGTCGTCGAAGCGGCGGGGGGTACGCCGAGAAGGCGGGTGGGGCAGTGCGACGAACTCAGGTGGGGCAGTGCGAGGCAGTGCGAAATGCGGGGCGCGGCGGCCGGCCTGGCGCGAGCTACGACCTGTTCGGGGTTACCTGTGGGTCGGCTGTGGTCGAACGATAGGCAAAGAGCAGGTCATCGGGATACAGGGGAAACCCTCGATCCGGCCGGAAACCCACCCTTGGGCTCCGCCGGTTGAGCAGGTATGGCGCGGTTTGTTTTGTATGCCGCACAGTGAACGCGTCGCGGCGCGGGGACGTACTGCACCGGAGCAGACCGTTTTAGCGCCGGCCGAGGAGAGGTTCCGATGAGAGTGCGGCATGGGGTTGTCGGCCTGGGCTCTGTCCTGCTGTGCGTCGTGGCCGCCGGGCCCGCGCAGGCGCACGGCGCCCCGACCGATCCGGTCAGTCGGGTGTACGGCTGCTCACCCGACGGTGGCGACGCGGCCCGCTCGGCCGCGTGCCGGGCGGCGGTCGCCTCGAACGGGGCCTCCTTCGCCGCCTGGGACAACCTGCGGATCGCGAATGTGAACGGGCGGGACCGGCAGGTCGTGCCCGACGGGAAGCTGTGCAGCGGCGGACTGCCCGCCTACAAGGGGCTCGATCTCGCACGCGCCGACTGGCCGTCGACCCGGCTCACGCCGGGTGCCACTCTGAACATGCGGTACGTCTCGACGATCCCGCACACCGGCACGTTCAAGCTCTATCTCACCAAGCCCGGCTACGACCCGGCGAAGCCGCTGTCCTGGTCCGACCTTCCGGAGAAGCCGTTCGCGGAGGTGAAGGATCCCGCGTTGACCGACGGGGCGTACCGGATCAGGGCGACGCTGCCGTCCGACCGGACCGGGCGGCATGTGCTGTACACGATCTGGCAGAACAGCAGTACGCCGGACACGTACTACTCGTGCTCGGACGTGGTGTTCCCGGCGGGCGGGAGCGGGAGTGAGGGC
>NZ_JAKEIP010000273.1 GCF_021474425.1 Streptomyces muensis
GGGCGGGGGCGGGGAGGTACGGGACGTCTCAGGCGACGGTGAACTGGCTGTGGCCGCTGATCCGGCCGTCCCGGACCTGGAGGACGCGGTCGCAGTGGGCGGCGACGTCGGCGTCGTGGGTGACCATCACCAGGGCGGCTCCGGAGGCGCGGGTGACCGAGGTCAGCAGCCGGACGACCTCGTCGCTGGTGCGCTGGTCCAGGGCGCCGGTGGGCTCGTCGGCGAAGACCACGTCCGGTTCGACGGCCAGTGCGCGGGCGATGGCGACGCGCTGGGCCTGGCCGCCGGAGAGCTGGCCGGGACGGCGGCCCTCCAGCCCGTCAAGGCCCAGCGGGGCGAACCAGCGGCGGGCCCGTGCGACGGCCTCCTTGCGCGGGGTGCCCTCCAGCATCAGCGGCAGCGCGACGTTCTCCTCGGCGGGCAGTTCCGGCAGCAGCTGGCCGAACTGGAAGACGAACCCGAACCGCTTGCGACGCAGCGCGCTGAGCCGGTTCTCGCCCAGCTTGTCGATCCTCTCGCCGCGCAGCAGCACCTGGCCGCCGTCGGGCCGGATGATCCCGGCGAGGGTGTGCAGCAACGTGGACTTGCCCGACCCGGACGGGCCCATGATGGCCAGCGAGTCGCGCTCGCGGACGTCCACGTCGACACCGGCCAGCGCGGTGGTGGAGCCGTACTTCTTGACGAGGCCGTACCCGGCCAGAACGGTGTTCATGGTGTGTCGTGACCCTTCTCAGCGCTCGAACTTCCAGGTGACGCTCTCGGCGTCGGCCTTGGTCACCCGGACGGGGATGCGGACGGACCCGCCGTCGCCCTTCTTGCCGGTGCAGGTGATGCTCGCGCCGGTCACGGCCTTCAGGCCGGTCGGGCAGGTGATGCCGGAGACCTTGTCGCCGACCCAGGGCAGCGGGTGGTACTTGCTCTCGGTGCGGCCGGCGACGATGTTCGCCGCGAGCGCCTTGTGGCCGTCCACCGAGGTGGTGCTGTAGTCGTCCAGACGGCTGGTCGACTCGGTGCCGGCGAGGAGATAGGTGCCGAGTCCGCCCAGCGCGACCACGGCGGTCGCACCGCCGACGACGCCGACGAGGAACTTGCTGCGCTGCATCGAGTACTCCTGAATGTCCTGGTGTCCAGGTGTCCAGGTGTTCTGGTGTCCTGGTGTCCGTGGTGGGATGCGGCTCCACCCTCGCCCGTGCGCCCGGGCGCGCGCCTCGGCCATAAGGCCGGAGCCGGCCGACGTCGGCGGGCGCGCCTCGGCCGTTCGGCCGATCCCGCTGCCCGGTGTGTGGCCTACGGTCGTCGGCATGAGGTCTGTTTCGGCCCGGGGCTGCGCCCGTGCCTTCGCCGTCGGTCTCCTGCTCGCCGCGGGCGTCGTCGACGTCGTCCTCTACACGAGCGACGGCGCGGCGAGCGTCCTGCCGACGGCGAGCCCCGTCTGGCAGACCCTGGCCCTGGTGCTCGTCGGTCTCGCCGCCGTGCTGTGGCCGGCCGGGCGGCGGCCCGAGTGGCTGACGCCGCAGGTGCGCACCGCCGTGCCCGCTCTTCTCTCGCTCCTCCTCACGGCCGCGTCACTGCTGGTCGACCAGGAGGTCGTGTTCGGGCCGGGCGAGGTCCTGATCCTGCTGTGCCTGCTGTTCGTCGCGGTACGGCACTGCCCGCCGCGCGCGGCCGTGGTCTGCGGGATCCTCGACGCGGGCGCGCTGCTGGTCCTTCCGGTGCGCGGGGACGTGACGTTGAGCGATGACGTGCTGGGCCTGGAGACGATCGGTCTGCTGCTGGTCGGCCTGGTCGCCGGACTCGCGGGGTATCTGCGCTCCCTGGACTACCGGCGTACGGTCGCCGTCAGCGAGACCCGGCGCGCCGAACGCCTGGCCATCGCCGCCGACCTGCACGACTTCGTGGCCCACCATGTGACCGGGATCCTCGTGCAGACACAGGTGGCGCGGATGATGGCCCAAGCCCAGGCCCAGGACGACCTCGACCCGGTCCTGGCCGGCATCGAGCGCGCCGCGACCGAGGCCCTCGCCTCCATGCGCCGTACCGTCGGCGTCCTGCGCGACACCGGCCACGAGGCGGCCGACCACCGCCCCGTCGGCGACCTCGCGGGCATCGCCGAACTCGTCGACGGCTTCACCAGCCCCGTCCAGCAGGTCACCCTGCGCCGCGACCCCGCCGTCTCCGACGACCTCCCCCACGAGGTGCAGGCCGCAGCCTTCCGGGTCGTCCAGGAGGCCCTCACCAACATCCGCCGGCACGCCGCCGACGCCGCCCACGTCGAGGTCGCCCTGCGCGACGACGCCGGACGCCTGGAAGTCTCCGTCACCGACGACGGCCGCGGCGGCACCCAGCTCCCGGCAGCCGCACACGGCGGCGGCTTCGGCCTCGTCGGCCTCAAGGAACGGGTGACCGCACTCGGCGGCGAACTGCACACCGGGCCACGCGCCGAAGCGGGCTGGGAGGTACGGGCGGTACTCCCCACGCGGAAGTCCTGAGGGAGCCGGCCTCTGGCTACTGGACGTCCACGACGAGATAGCCGTCGATGCGGCGTACGAAATCGCTGTCGGGGTCGGACGGCAGCGCGTGGCCGAGGTCGCCCGCGCGGACCTCGCTGATCCACTGGTCGTGCTGGTACTCGTGATTGATGAGCGCGACGAGCAAGTGGGTGGCGACGACGGCGAGTTGGGCGGGGGCGCCGACCCGGCCGGCGGCGATGTCCCCGATGCGGGCGTGCACGCGTTCGGCGACCGTGGCACGGAATTCGGTGAGCCGTTCGACCGTGGGCAGCGTGCCGCGGAACTTCTCCGGGTTCGCCGAGTCCATCAGCGCGTCCAGCTCCGGGTCCGGGCTGGGTTCGGCCGCTGTGAGGTTGCGGATCATGAAGTGGGCGACATGGGCCTGGTGGCCCAGGTGCCAGCCGATGGCGCTGGAGTTCTCGTGCGGACGCCAGGTCACCTCGTCCGGGGTCAGGTCCTTCCACAGGTCGTCGGTGTAGGCACGAGCACGGTCGTACTCGCGCAGCAACGCGTCTGTCCGGAGCATGGGTCACCTCGTCCTTGGTCGGGGGCACCGGTCATCGCTCGCCGCTCCGGACCTGGAGCTGGAGCTGGAGCGGCTCGGGCTCATGCCGGGGCATCTGCTCGACCACCCTGGCCGGGAGTGAGGACCATCCGGAAGCGGGCCTTGCCCTCCCGCTGGGTGTCGAGCGCCTGCTGCGCCTGCTCCAGCGGGACGGTCTCCACCCGGGGGCGGACGCCTGTGGTGACGGCGAAGCGCATGGCCTGTTCGGTGTCGGCGGGGCTTCCGGTCAGATGGCCGGTGACGCTGCGCGCGCCCATGACGAGCTTGGCGAGGGGCAGTTGCAGGGGAGCTCCGTCGAACCCGACGACGGTGAGTGTTCCGTGCGGGGCGAGCCCGTCGACCAGTTCGGCGAGCGGCTTGCTGCTGGAGGCCGTGGACAGGATCAGCCGCGCGCCGCCCGACTTCCGCAGCGCCGCACCCGGTTCCTGCCGCTCGGTGTCGATGTAGTGCCGGGCGCCCAGTTCCTCGGCGAGCTCGCGCTTGTCCTCGCCCCTGCCGATCGCCACCGTCTCGAACCCCATGGCCGCGGCGAACCGCACCGCCAGATGGCCCAGTCCGCCGATCCCGAGGACCGCGACCCGGTCGCCCGGCTCGGCGCCGGAGTGCCGCAGTGCGTTGAAGGTGGTGACACCGGCGCATCCGAACGGCGCGGCCTCCGCCGAGGACAGGCCCTCGGGGATCCGGGCGAGCACGGCGGCCGGAACCGTGATCGTGCTCGCCCAGCCGCCGGGGTACGACAGCCCCGGCACCTTCCGCTCCGGGCAGTGCACGACATCGCCGGTGCGGCAGGCGGAGCAGTGCCCGCAGCTGCCGCCGAACCAGCCGACGGCCACGCGCTCCCCCACCTCCCACCCCCGTACCGAGGGGCCCGACTCGGCGATCACACCGGCGACTTCATGGCCCGGGGTGATCGGGAATCCGCCTGCCGGGGCGGTGGCCCGGACCGTACCGATGTCGGCGCCGCAGATACCGGTGGCCGCCACGTCGACGCGTACCTCGCCGACCCCGGGTGGGCGTGCCTCCACCGGGACGACCCGCACGGCGGCACCCGGCTCCGCCAGCTGTGCGGCCCTGTGACCACGGCGACCGGCCTCGGACACGACCATCTCTCCTCGAACTCTCCTCGAAGAAAAGGAATACGGATATCCACGGAATCAGCGGCCCCACACCCGCACGCCGGGTTTCGTGGAATGCCGCAAGCATGACTCCGTCGCACCGTAAGGCGTCCCGAACCACGCCGGTAGAGGATCATCGGGAATGGGGGTATAAACGATGGTTATATCTGTGGGGCGAGGAGAACGACATGAACATCGAGGGGCTGCGCTACGCCCGGGCCGTCTCCAGGACGAAGTCGTTCAGCGCGGCCGCCCGGGCCTACGGCGTCACCCAGCCCGCCCTGTCCAACGGCATCGCCCGGCTGGAGCAGGAACTCGGCGTGACGCTGTTCGAGCGCTCGCCGCGCGGGGTCAAGCCGACCGCGGACGGCGCACGGATCCTGCCGATGATCGACCGGGCCCTCGACGCCGTCGACGGGATCGTCGCCGAGGCCCAGCGGCTGGCGCACCCGGCACCCGACACGATCCGTATGGGCGTCTCGCCCCTGATCGGCGCCGACCTCGTCGCCCGGGCCTTCGAGGCCGCCCGCGACCTGGACCGGCCGCGTGACCTGGTCCTGCGCGAGGCGGACCTCACCCATCTGCGCGAGGACCTGCGGGCGGGCAACCTGGACCTCCTCCTCGTGCCCGCCGTGCAGGCCATGCCGAGGTTCCGGCATCGTGTCATCGCCCGCGAGCCGGTCGTCGTGATCGACCCCGCCACGTCCGGGACCGACCTCCCGGTCGAGCTCCGGGCGGCGGCCGACGCCTCCTACATCCTCGTACCGGACACCTGCGGACTGACCACCTTCACCACCGAACTCTTCCGCAGCCACGACCTGGCGCTGCGCGCCTATCCCGGCGAAGCCTCCAACTACCGGGTGCTGGACGAGTGGGCGCGGATGGGCGTGGGCGCCGCGCTGCTGCCCCGGTCCAAGGTCACACGGACCCCCGGCAACTCCCGTCCGCTCGTCAGCGCCGGCACTCCCGTCGAGATCGCCTACGAGGCCGTATGGGACCACGCGACCCCTCTCGCCGCCGATCTGGAGGACTTCGTCGCGGCGCTTTCGGACACGGCCGCTGGCGATTGACGGAGGTTATGGCTCCCTGACTCCGTCTGCCCGTACGGGAATTGCGAATCGCCCTTCGGGAATCCGACGTGCCCTAGGCTCTCCCGATGATCGCCGATGACATACCGCTCGCTGAACTCGCCCGCGCCTGGGAGGAGATCCGCGAGGACTACGACGACTTCCACAACGAGGCGTACGACCGGACAGTGCTGGAGTGCGCCGCGCGGCTCGCCGCCGACCCCGGCGGCGCGTCGGCCTACGTGTGGACGATCGGCCTGCTGATGACGGCCCCCTATCTCGCCTGGGCGCCGGGCGACGGCGTCGTACCGGAGGCCAGGGCGGCGCTGGCGGCGGCCGACAGCGCCCTGCGCGACCGGCCCTGCGAGCACGAGACGCACCCCTACCGGGAGCATGAAGCCGAGTTCGACGAGGATCTCGCCGGGCAGTTGTGCGACCTCGCCGACCGGGACGCGGCGTGGGAGGAGAACCATCCCCGTGAGCAGTGGCTCTGCCCGCGCAATGTCGCCGGACTCGCCCGGATCGCCCTGGACGTCATCGAACCCGGCTCTGCCCCGGACGTCCCGCCCCGGCTGCCGGTGGGAGCCCGGGAGACCATCGGCACGCTGTCCGCGATGCTGCACGGCTACCCGGACCCGGGGACCGACATCGGCGAGGAGATCTCGTGTCAGGCGGGAGAGCTGCGCTCGGCCGAACCCGCGGACCGGCCCGGACGGCTGCTGGTCGCCCTGGCGGTCTCCTGGTACGCCGCCTCCGACTTCGTACGGAACACCTCCGCGATCGAAGAGCTGATCGCGGCGCTGGAGGCGACGCTGCCGCACCACGCCGACGCGACGTGCGACCACGACGGGCATCCGACCCTGCCGAGCAGCCCGGACACCGCCGCGCTCGGCATCATGCTGAGCACCCCCGGAGGACGCGCCCTCTACGAACGGGACTTCGCGCACCGGACACCGTCGGAACTCCTGCTGTGCCCGGCCGCCCTGGCGGACGGGGCCAGGCGGTCGCTGCGTGCGCTGGCCGCCCGGCGCGACGAACTCCTGGGCCGTCCGCAGGGCGCCGGCTGCCCGTGAGGCCGTCACCCTGACATTCGTCAGGGACCGCGGACGCCGCCCGCTGCCTACTGTTCGTGTCGTCTTCCGGCCCCGCGCACACCGCGGGGCGTGGTAGGACCCGGCCCGCTCCTCACCTTCCGCACGGCCGGCATTCCCCACCGCTCTCCGCGAAAGGCACGATCATGCGCAGACTCTTCCGCGGCGCCGCCGCGCTCGCCCTCGCCACGGTCGCCGTCCTGACCGGCACCACCCAGGCCCAGGCCGAGGGTGGCACCTGGGACGGCTGCCCGTACGGCGCCGTGTGCATCTACCCCCAGAACGTGACGCCGGCCAACAACCCGAACCCGAGCCACATCTTCTACTCGTACGGCTTCCACCCCATCTACAACCAGTACGGCAACCACTGGATCCTCAACAACCAGTACGACGGCGCCCTCGTCGAGCTGTGCAAGTCCATCAACACGGACTGCCACGAGTCCATCCCGCCGCAGGAGGGCTGGTACGTCGACCTCACGCCGATCAACTCGCTCCACCTCAGGGAGCACTACCTGTGAGGCGCCGGCTTCTCGCGACCGCCGCCACGCTGCTGCTCGTCGGCGGCATGGCGGGGTCCGCCACGGCCGACGTCCCGGCGGCGCGGCCCTCGCAGGCGGCGCCCGCGGCCGTCCAGGTACCGAACGGCGTCACCGCCGGGGCCGCCGTGTTCGACCGGCAGACCGGCGCCTTCACCGAGCAGCTCGACACGAGCGCCCGCTTCCGGTCCGCCTCCGTCGTCAAACTGCTGCTGACGCTGGACTTCCTGTGGAACCGCGGCCCCGACTACACGGTGCCCGCCGCCGACCGCGCCCTGCTGGAGCCGATGCTGCGCAGCAGCTACGACGACGCGGCCGACCACTACTGGGTGGAGAACGGCAAGGCGGCGATCATCACCCGCATGGCCGGGCGGCTCGGTCTGAAGGACACGGCACCGCCGCCCACGGGCTACGAGGGCTACTGGGGCTACACCTCGCTCTCGGCCCGGGACACCGTGACGATCTACCGCTACCTCCTGGACTCGGCGCCGGCCCCGGTGCGCGACTTCGTGATGGGCAACCTGCGCCAGTCCACACGCTGCGCCTCGGACGGCTTCGACCAGCACTTCGGCATCGCCGGGGCGTTCGGGAAGCCGTGGGCGGTGAAGCAGGGCTGGTCGGGGTCGTACGAGGAGGGCACCTGCGGCACCGGCACCGGCGCGAGCACGCGTACGGCGTCCAAGGCCGAGGCGCCGGCCCCGGCCGCCGCCGACGTCGATCTGACCCGGCCCGCGCTGCACAGCACGGGGACGGTGGGTGCCGGGGACCGGTTCATCGTGGCCGTGTTCACCCTGCACCCGGTGGGGACCTCGTACGGAAAGGCGTACACGGACCTCGGCCGGCTGACGCGCTCGCTGAACGTGCCGGGGGCGGCACGGCCGACGGGGTGGTGGTACGGCACCTGGAGCGACCATGTGAACGTGCGCCGGGACCCGTCGACCTCGAACGCGCCGATGACTCGACTCCCGGCAGGGGTCGAGGTGTTGGTGGGCTGCCAGAAGCGAGGGCAGGAGGTCTCGGTGCCGCCGTACACCAACGACTGGTGGGCCTATCTGCCCCAGTACGGCGGCTGGATCTCCAACATCTACATCAGCTCGCCCGACAACCGGCTGCCGGACGTGAAGGACTGCTGAACGGGTGAGGCAGCGGTACGGGGGACCGCTGCCTCACCGCCCGTATGCCTCACCGCGCGTACGCGGCGAGGTTGCGGAGCACCTCGTCGACGTGCGGCCGTACGCGTTCGGGGACGCCGCGTTCCTCGATGACGGTGCGGTCGCTCGTGCGGTAGCCGGCCGCGATCAGCGCGGGAAGGTCCGCGGCGGGCAGCCCGGCCTGTTTGAAACGCTGGTCGAGCCAGCACACGTACAGGCTCATCGTGTGAATCGCGTCCGGTGCCGACAGGTAGTCCTTGTCGCCGTCCCCGTCACCGTCCACCGCCCAGGCCCGGAAGACCGACGGCGTCCACATGGCGATGCCGTACTCCTCGGCCCCCGGGCGCGAGGCGTTCACGTCGAAGCCGCTCTCCGTCTTGATCATGGCGGCGAGCAGGGCTGGCGTGACCTCGGCGTCGCTGCAGCGGCGGGCGGCGGCCACGATGACCGGGCGCAGCGCCTTCGGTACGTCGGAGTCCTCCCGGAGCTCCCCGGTGGCAGCCGGGCTGTGGGCGCCGGTGACCACGGCGGGTGCGTCACGCCCGTCGTCCTCGGCTTTGTCGCCGGCGTCGCCGCCGCCGAGCAGCGCGGCACCGGCGACGGCGGCGGCCGTGACCCCGGCGAGTGCCGCCGCGGCGAGCGGCCACAGGCGGCGTCGGCGGGGTGTGCCGGAGAGTGCCGCGACCCGGGTGGCGAGGCTTGCCGCGGTGTGGCGGAGGCGGGCGGTGTGGTCCGGGGCCAGACAGTCCGCGACGAGCCGGCGCCAGTCGTCGTCGAGTCCGGCGTCGAGGCGCAGGGGTGCGGTGCCGCGCGCGTAGGCCTGGGCGGCGAGCGAGCGGGCGCGGGCGGTGGCGCCGGGGAAAGGGTGCAGGCCGCCGGTGAGGACCTGGTGGGCGAGGATGCCGAAGGCCCAGATGTCGGCGGTCGGCCGCACCACCGCGCCGTCCGCTCCGGTGCGCTGGGACCACCACTCGGGCGGCAGATGGTCGAGCGTGCCGAGCGGCGGCAGGTGGGCGTGGGTGCCGTCGAGTTCGGTGGCGAGGCCGAAGTCGGCGAGCCACACCTCGCCGTCCGCGCCCAGCAGCACGTTGGCGGGTTTGAGGTCGCCGTGCACCCAGCCGGCGTCGTGCATATGGGCGAGCCCGGCGACGACGCCGCGCAGGATCCGTACGGCGTCCGCGACGGGCTGGCCGGTCCCGGCCGAGTCGAGCACCTGCCGCAGGCTGGCCTCGGCACGGTCCATGACGAGCGCTATCGCGCCGTCCAGGGCGGGCAGTCCGGGTGCGTGGACGGTGCGTACGGCACGGGTCCGTACCAGGTGCGGGTGGTCGGCCTCGGCGCTGAACCGCACCTCGCGGGCGACGAGTTCGCCGAGTGCGGCACGCTGGCCGGGGCCCAGGGCGCCGGTCGGCAGCACCTTCACCGCGGCCGTCGTACCGTCGGCGACCGCACGGGCCTCGTAGACGGTGCCCCAGCCGCCCGAGCCGATGACCGCGCCCACTTCCCAGCCGTCGATGCGGAAACCGACGGGCAGGCGTGGCGTTTCGAGGGCGCTCTCGTCGGCGCCGGGCACGTTCACGCGCCGTTCTCCTGCGGTGCGGGCCTGCGGCGGGACGGCAGCAGGGCGAGGTGCTCCTCCCGTACCAGGCCGAAGCGCAGGGCGAGGGAGGCCAGTCGGGTGCGTTTGGCGCCGGTGCGGGCGGTGCCGTCGGCGGCGGAGTCGTCGCCGAGGTCCAGGCGCAGTTTCGCCGACGCCAGGTAGTCGATGTGGTAGTTCACGGCGGACCGGGTCAGCCCACGGCAGCCCTCCAGCGGACGCAGCCGCTCCGCGATGTCCCCGGCGCCCGGCAGCGCGCTGTCCGACAGCTCCCGCAGCCGCGGCTCGCACAGCGCCACCAGGACCAGGAAGTACTTGGCGGTCACGTCGAGCGCGTAGGGGTGCACGGTCTGCTCACCGGCGCCGGGCACCGACCGTTCGTCCAGGTAGGCGTGTTGCGGGGCGAACACCTTGAACTCGGCGGTGCCGTTCAGCGCGGGCAGCACGACCCGGGAGAACTCGAAGGGGACGGGTGCGCCGAGCCGTCGGGGCGCGACGGTGATGTACTCGCCGGCGCCCTCCAGGTTCTCGACGACGTAGGCGGTGTCCCGGCTGAAGTTGGACAGCCGCCAGTAGTCCTCGGCCGCCTCCAGCCGCCCCGCCCGCCGGGAGATCCCGGGGTCCGGCAGCAGGATGGAGAGGTCCCGGCCGCCGGGCGTCCCGCGCCCGAACTCGGCCACGTCGCCCGGTCCCATGTGCAGCAGTGCGGGCCTGCCGGGTCCGTCGGCGTCCGGTCCCGACGGACCGGGCGGCTGAACGATGATCGTTTCCATGCCGGCTGTTCCCCCGATGTGATCGCCGGGCCTGTGCGAGCCGTTCCGGTGGCCGCCGGCCCGGCGTGTGTGCGCGTGGATGTGTCGCGGCTTCCGGCGTCGGCGGATGGTCGGTCCGCCTCGGTCGGTGCGACACCGAGAGCATCACCGGTCACAGCGATCACCGCAACCATCTGTGGCCGTTCCGTTGCTCCTGGCACGATCCCGTGTCAGTCCAGGGTCTGCGCCTCCTTGCGGGTCGGCTGTGCGGGGACTCTCGCCGAGAGCGGTATGAAGGGGGGCGGGGTGG
>NZ_JAKEIP010000274.1 GCF_021474425.1 Streptomyces muensis
GGCGGGGTCTGGCCGGGCGCCTGGGGCGCTGTCGGGGCGGACCACTGGCCGGGGGGCGGCTGGTCCTTGGACCACTTCGGGCCGGAGTCCTGTGGGTCCGTTCCCGGCTGCTGCGCGGGGTCGGGACGGTCTGTGGGCTCGGCAGGGCCGGACGCGCCGGGTTCCTGTCCGTCGGACGCGGCGGATCCGGGCGAGGCCCAGCCCGGCGTGTCTTTCATCGTCGCTCCTTCACGGTGCCCGTCCGCGGTCGCGGCGGCAGGTTGGCTGCCATCGTGCCATGGGGTGGTCGGGGACGTACCGGCCGCGGTATGGGCTGGACACCTTCAATTGTCCGTCGGACAAGGGGCAGACTGACCGCATGGCTGATCAGTACGTGCAATCCGGCGAGGACGGCAGGCCGAAGGAGATTCCGGCGATCCGGTGGGACGAACCACCCGAAGGTCCCGTACTGGTCCTTCTCGATCAGACGAGACTGCCGGCCGAGGAGGTTGAGCTGGTCTGTACGGACGCGCCCGTGCTGGTCGAGGCGATCCGTTCGCTTGCCGTGCGCGGGGCGCCGTTGCTCGGGATCGCAGGGGCGTACGGTGTCGCGCTCGCCGCCGCGCGGGGCTTCGACGTCGATGACGCCGCGGAAGCGCTGGCGGGTGCCCGGCCCACGGCGGTGAACCTCGCCGTGGGCGTGCGCAGGGCTCAGGCCGCGTACCGGGCCGAGCTCGCCAGGAGCGGGGACGCGGAGCGGGCGGCCGCTGCGGCGCTGGGTGCGGCGCGGGCGCTGCACGAGGAGGACGCCGAGGCCAGTGCGCGGATGGCCGCGCGGGGCTTGGCGCTGCTGGACGAGCTGCTGCCCGGCGGTGGTCACCGCGTCCTCACCCACTGCAATACCGGCGCGCTGGTGTCGGGTGGTGAGGGCACGGCGTTCGCGGTGGCGCTCGCGGCGCACCGGGCCGGGCAGCTGCGGCGGCTGTGGGTGGACGAGACGCGGCCGTTGCTGCAAGGGGCCCGTCTGACGGCGTACGAGGCGGCGCGCAACGGCATGGCGTACACCTTGCTCACGGACAACGCGGCGGGTTCCCTGTTCGCGGCAGGCGAGGTGGACGCGGTGCTGATCGGGGCGGACCGGATCGCGGCCGACGGCTCGGTGGCGAACAAGGTGGGGAGTTATCCGCTCGCGGTGCTCGCGCGGTATCACCATGTGCCGTTCATCGTGGTGGCACCGCTGACGACGGTCGATCTGGAGACGGCGGACGGGGCGTCCATCGAGGTGGAGCAGCGTCCGGGGTTCGAGGTGACCGAGATCGCGGCGCCGCAGGTGCCGGTGGCGGGTGGGGAACCGGGGGGCGGGATTCCGGTGGCTCCGCTGGGGACCCAGGCGTACAACCCGGCTTTCGATGTGACCCCGCCCGAGCTGGTGACGGCGATCGTCACCGAGGAGGGGGTCGTGTCGCCTGTGACGGGTGAGGCGCTGGCCGAACTGTGTGCCAGGTCGCGGCAAGTCACGCAGACGTTCTGAGGCGGATACCGGATTCACAGGTCGTGCGGAGTGGGGCAAAGCCCCGCAATCATCACGCCCTGTGATACGGCCGAGGGCAGACAGTGGTGACGGCGTACGACTAAGGTCACTGGCCGGTGACCTATCTCACCTGAGCCTTCGTCACTGTTATGAGAATGGGATGATGTCGTTTATGAAGGGACGAGTCCTTGTCGTCGACGACGACACCGCACTGGCCGAGATGCTCGGCATCGTGCTGCGTGGTGAAGGTTTTGAGCCGTCTTTCGTAGCCGACGGCGACAAGGCGCTGGCCGCGTTCCGGGAGGCCAAGCCCGATCTGGTGCTGCTCGATCTGATGCTGCCCGGTCGGGACGGCATCGAGGTGTGCCGCCTGATCAGGGCCGAGTCCGGGGTACCGATCGTGATGCTGACGGCCAAGAGCGACACCGTCGATGTCGTCGTGGGCCTGGAGTCCGGCGCCGATGACTACATCGTGAAGCCGTTCAAGCCGAAGGAGCTCGTCGCCCGGATCCGGGCGCGGCTGCGGCGGTCCGAGGAGCCGGCGCCCGAGCAGCTCGCCATCGGTGACCTCGTCATCGACGTGGCCGGTCACTCCGTGAAGCGGGACGGGCAGTCGATCGCGCTGACGCCGCTGGAGTTCGATCTGCTGGTCGCGCTGGCCCGCAAGCCGTGGCAGGTGTTCACGCGCGAGGTGCTCCTGGAGCAGGTGTGGGGCTACCGGCACGCGGCCGACACCCGGCTGGTGAACGTGCATGTGCAGCGGCTGCGTTCCAAGGTCGAGAAGGACCCTGAGCGGCCGGAGATCGTGGTGACCGTACGGGGAGTCGGTTACAAGGCAGGGCCGAGCTGACATGTCCCGGGACAGTGCCGCTGCGGCCCCCGGTCGGACCGGGGCCCGTCCGGAGCGGCCTGTCGGCCGGAAGAAGGCGGGCTCCCGCTGGGGACGGTTCCTCGAGGGCGGGCTGCTGCAGGGCGGAGTCCAGGGCAGCCCGGTCCTTCGGCTCGTGCTGCGCTGGGTGCGCCGGCCGCTGCTGCCCGTCATGCGGTTGTGGCGACGCAACATCCAGCTCAAGGTCGTCGTCACCACGCTGCTGATGTCGCTCGGCGTCGTCCTGCTGCTGGGCTTCGTCGTCATCGGGCAGGTGCGCAACGGCCTGCTGGACGCCAAGGTGAAGGCCTCGCAGAGCCAGGCCACCGGCGGGTTCGCGGCGGCCAAGCAGAACGCCGACGAGGCTGCGGCCGGGACCGCCGACGACGGCGCGGCCGGGGACGAACATGCCGAGCAGAACGTCATCCAGTGGATGAGTGACCTCGTCACCTCGCTCTCCAGCGGCGGGCAGGGAGCCTTCGAGGTGGTGACGCTCCCGGCCTCCGCGGGCGGAGACACCGGTGGGCGGGGCCCACGTGCCTCCGGCAGGGTGATCCCGACGGACAGCGTTCCCGAGGACCTGCGCGAGCGGATCGACAGCAACACGGGGGTCTTCCAGAGCTACACGCGCATCGTGTACCACCCCACCGCCCACAAGGATCCCCAGCCGGCCCTGGTCATCGGCAAGCAGGTCAACGACCCCAACAACAACCCGTACCAGCTCTACTACCTCTTCCCGCTCACTCAGGAGGAGAAGTCGCTGAGCCTGGTCAAGGGCACGCTCGCCACCGCCGGGCTGTTCGTCGTCGTCCTCCTCGGGGCCATCGCCTGGCTCGTGGTGCGCCAGGTGGTCACGCCGGTGCGGATGGCGGCAGGGATCGCCGAGCGGCTGTCGGCCGGGCGGCTCCAGGAGCGGATGAAGGTCACCGGCGAGGACGACATCGCGCGGCTCGGCGAGGCCTTCAACAAGATGGCGCAGAACCTCCAGCTGAAGATCCAGCAGTTGGAGGACCTATCGCGGATGCAGCGGCGGTTCGTGTCCGACGTGTCGCACGAGCTGCGGACGCCGCTGACGACCGTACGGATGGCCGCCGACGTCATCCATGAGGCGCGGGAGGACTTCGACCCGGTGACCGCGCGGTCGGCGGAGCTGCTGGCCGACCAGCTGGACCGGTTCGAGTCGCTGCTCGCCGATCTGCTGGAGATCAGCCGGTTCGACGCGGGCGCGGCGGCGCTGGAGGCCGAGCCGATCGACCTCAGGGAGGTCGTGCGGCGCGTGGTCAGCGGGGCCGAGCCGCTCGCGGAGCGCAAGGGCACCCAGATACGCGTCGTCGGCGATCAGCAGCCCATCGTCGCCGAGGCCGACGCCCGCCGCGTCGAGCGCGTGCTGCGCAACCTCGTCGTCAACGCCGTCGAGCACGGCGAGGGCAAGGACGTCGTGGTCAAGCTCGCCTCGGCGGGCGGGGCGGTCGCCGTCGCGGTGCGCGACTACGGCGTCGGGCTCAAGCCCGGTGAGGCGACCCGGGTCTTCAGCCGCTTCTGGCGGGCGGACCCGGCACGCGCGCGTACCACCGGCGGTACGGGGCTGGGGCTGTCCATCGCGCTGGAGGACGCGCGGCTGCACGGCGGCTGGCTCCAGGCGTGGGGCGAGCCGGGCGGCGGTTCGCAGTTCCGGCTCACGCTGCCGCGAACCGCGGACGAGCCGCTGCGGGGCTCGCCGATACCCCTGGAACCCAAGGACTCGCGCCGCAATCGCGGACTTAATGACGCCGGTCTGCCGAGCGGGGGCGGTGAGAAGGTCGCGACGGTGCCGGCTCAGACCTCGGGCGACCAGGTGTCCGTGATGCCGACCAGGGACCCGATCCCGTCGCGGCACGGCGGCGCGGTGCCCAAGGCCGACCCGACGGCGCTGCCCGGCAACGGCGCGCGGGTGGTTCCCCGGCCCGCGTCGGGTGCGCGGCGCCAGGAAGACATAGCCGGGCCGCCCGGTGCGGAAGAGCGTTCGAGCGAGGAAGCCGGGCAGGACGGGGAGTCGAGCAAGCATGGGGAGGCATCGCGTGGGCGCTGACCGCGAGGGGCGCGCGCGGCGCACGCCGGGGCGCACGGTGGCATACGCCGCCTGTGGCGTCGTACTGCTGGCCGGGTGTGCCTCCATGCCCGACAGCGGCGATCTGCGGGGCGTCGAGTCCACGCCACGCCAGGACACGCAGGTGCGGGTCTTCGCCATGCCGCCCCGCGAGGACGCCTCGTCATCGGAGATCGTTTCGGGCTTCCTTGAGGCGCTGACCAGCGACGATCCGGACTACGAGACCGCGCGCAAGTACCTGACCGCCGAGGCCGCGCGCAAGTGGCTGCCCCGGCAGGCCACCACGGTGCTGGCCGACGGGCCCGGCGTCGACGTCGAGCACCTGGGGGGCCGTGAGGAGACCGACAGCCTCTCCTACACACTGACCGGCACCAAGGTCGCCACGGTCGACGCACAGCAGTCGTACGCGCCTGCCGGCGGCGACTACAGCGAGCCGATGCACCTCACCCGGGAGAAGAAGTCGAAGCAGTGGCGCATCGACGTGCCGCCGCGCGGTGTCGTCATGGGCAAGTCGGACTTCCAGCGCAACTACATGTCCGTGGACAAGTACTACTTCGCCACGAACACCCAGCTCGGGACCTCCCCGCACACGGCGGCCGTCGCCGATCCCGTCTTCGTGCGCAGGAACGTGGACCCCATGACGCAGATGGTCCGATCCCTCCTCAAGGGGCCCACCAGCTGGCTCGACCCGGTGGCCAGGACGAGCTTCCCCACCGGTACGGCGCTGAAGAACGACGACACCACGCTGACGCCCAACGACCAGAACAGGCTCACCGTGCCGCTGAACGACAAGGCGGCCCGGGTCGGATTGAGCCAGTGCAACGAGATGGCTGCCCAGCTGCTGTTCACGCTCCAGAACGTGACTCCCACGGTGGACGAGGTCCAGCTGGAGGCGGGGGACAGGCAGCTGTGCGCGCTCAGGGAGGACCAGGCGGAGGAGGTTGCCGCGCGCGGGTCCGTGGAGCGCGCCACCTACCTGTACTTCCTCGATGACAAGCACCGGCTCGTCCGGCTGGCCGCCGCCACCAACGACACGGACCCCGATCCCGTGCCCGGTGCCCTCGGCGAGGGCGAGACGCAGCTGAAGTCGGTGGCGGTGTCGCGTGACGAGGACATGGCTGCCGGGGTCGGCGTGGATGGCAAGAACCTGTACGTCGGGGCGCTGGTGTCCGGCGGTCCGCTCGGCGAGCCGGAGCTGACCAGCGCGGGCCCGTCGGCGGAGGAGCGGCTGACGGCGCCCAGCTGGGACGCCCAGGGTGACCTCTGGGTGGCCGACCGCGATCCCCGCAACCCGCGGCTGCTCCTGCTGAAGGAGGGCGTGGGCGATCCCCTGGTCGTGAAGACGCCGCCTGGGCTGGAGGGGCGCATCGAGTCCGTGCGGGTGGCCGCCGACGGGGTGCGGATCGCGCTCGTGGTGAAGCAGGGCGAGAAGTCGTCGCTGCTCATCGGGCGGATCGAACGCGCCGAGGACGGCAAGGAGGCGGAGCGCTCGGCTGTCTCGGTGCACGAACTGCGATCGGCGACGCCCGAGTTGGAGGAGGTCACGGCCATGTCGTGGGCCGGTGACAGCCGGCTTGTCGTGGTCGGGCGTGAGCAGGGCGGCGTGCAGACGATGCGGTACGTGCAGGTCGACGGTTCCACGCCGGAAGGGCCGGCGCCCGCCGCTCTGAGCGGCGTGAAGGAGATCACCGCCTCCGAGGACGCACGGCTGCCGCTGATCGGCTACTCCGAGGACGGGATCGTGCGGCTGCCCTCCGGGGCGCAGTGGCAGAAGGTCGCGACGGACGGGACGGCGCCGGTCTATCCCGGGTGAGGTCGGCCGGGGTCGGGATCGGGGTGCCTTGCGGTTCGGGGCGGCGTTGGATTCGAGGCGGCGAGTGTGGCGGCTGCTTCTGGCCGGAGGGTGACTCCGGTTGGGGGTGGCCGCCTTTTTGGTGCGTGGAGGTCCGGCGCCTGGTCGTGGGTGGATACGGCCGTCGGGGGACGGGAGTTCGGTTCAGGGGCGGCTGGTGAACCGACTCGGCGGTGGCTGGTGAACCGGCCGGGGTCGCTGTGATCCGGCTCGGCGATGGCTGGTGATCCGGCTTGGCGGTGCGTTGGCATCCGGCTCGGTTCCGGGGCGGGAGCGGCCTGCGTGAGGGGGCCGGAGTTTTCCACAGGGAGTTATCCACAGGGGTGGTCGGTCGGCGCGGGTGTTGGCACAGTGGTGGGCATGCGGGGGTGGTGGCAGGACCTCACCGACCTGGTGCTGCCGGCTGAGTGCGGAGGCTGCGGAAGGCCTCGCACGGTGCTCTGCCCGGAGTGCCGTGCCGTCCTGAGCGGGACCGGACCGAGCCGGGTGCGACCGGTGCCGGAGCCGCCCGGGCTGCCGGTCGTGCACGCGGCGGCGCGGTACGTGGACGAGGCGCGGGCAGTGCTGCTGGCCCACAAGGAGCGCGGCGCGCTGGCACTCGCGGCGCCGCTCGGGACGGCTCTGGCGGGGGCTGTGCGGGCGGGGCTGCGGGAGGCCTGCGCGTACGGCAGCGGAGCGTCGGGGCGGGCTGTGCGGTCCCGGGGCGGTCAGGTACGGGCCGATGGGGCTCGGAGGATCGAGAGTGGTCGTGCGCCTGTGCTGCTGGTGCCGGTTCCGTCGGGTCGTGGGGCGGTGCGGGCGCGGGGGCATGATCCGGCGCGGCGGATCGCGCTGGCGGCCGCGGGTGAGTTGCGGCGGGCCGGGACGCCGGCGCGGGTGCTCGCCGTGCTGCGGCAGGGGCGTGGGGTGGCCGATCAGTCGGGGCTCAACTCCCGGCAGCGGCTGGACAATCTGGCGGGCGCGTTGACGGTGGCTCCCGGTGGAGCACGGCTGCTCGCCGGTGGGGGGCCGGTCGTGCTCGTCGACGACCTGATGACGACGGGCGCGTCTCTGGCCGAGGCGGCGCGTGCCGTGCGGGCGGCCATGGTGGAGGAGGCGCGGGAAAGGAGGGGATACGACAGAACGGCGGGGGAGGTTGACGCGTATGGATGGGTGACCGCGGAGCGCGACGCGTGTGGCCACGGGGCAAGGGGTGACAGGGCAACGGCCGTGTACCCGGCGGGAAGTCGGGAAAGCACAGAGGAACGGACGGCGGGACCGGCGGAGGGCGCCGTGCGGCGGGAAGGGGAGAGGCCGGGAATCATGGGTGCCGGACATGTCTGTGACCTGATCTGCGCGGCCGTGGTCGCTGCTTCGCCGGATTCTTTCGAAATAAACCGGAACTGACTGAGAACTTGCATCGTTGCAGGTAACGAGAGGCTCAATTCACCTGAACGGAGGTACGCCGCAGTAGAGGGTGACGACATCCGTCCGGGCGAGATATGTTCGGTTGTGAGGGAAAGGCGCAGGCCATCCCCGTCATATCCGAATGCCGTGCCGCGGGTTTTGCGCAATCACCTGCGGCCATGGGGTGGAGATCTTGCCCATGGGGGAGGAGGAGGTGGAAGTCACCGAGTCCGAGGTTCCGGGGACTCACCGGAGCCTGGTGCAAAAGGGAGATGCTCCGCCGATGGAGCGGAGCGATCCGGGAACGGAGTTCTGCGTGGACATCGTCGTCAAGGGCCGCAAGACCGAGGTGCCCGAGCGGTTCCGCAAGCACGTGGCCGAGAAGCTGAAGCTGGAGAAGATCCAGAGGCTCGACGCCAAGGTGATCAGCCTCGACGTCGAGGTGTCCAAGGAGCCCAACCCGCGACAGGCCGACCGCAGTGATCGAGTGGAGATCACGCTCCGCTCCCGCGGTCCGGTGATCCGGGCGGAGGCAGCGGCCAGCGATCCGTACGCGGCACTCGACCTCGCGGCGGAGAAGCTGGATGCCCGGCTGCGCAAGCAGCACGACAAGCGTTTCTCGCGCCGAGGCGCACGCCGACTCACGGCGGCCGAGGTCCCCGACCACGTTCCGGGCGCGGCGACGCTGAACGGCAATGGCCACACCTTCCAGGAAGAAGAGACCGACGGCGTCCCCACCAAGAAGATCGGCTCGCTGGAAGTCAAGGGTGAAGGCCCCCTCATCGTGCGCGAGAAGACGCACGTCGCCTCCCCGATGACCCTCGACCAGGCCCTCTACGAGATGGAACTGGTCGGCCACGACTTCTACCTCTTCGTCGACTCCGAGACGAAGGAACCGAGTGTCGTCTACCGGCGGCACGCCTACGACTACGGGGTCATCCACCTCAACACGGACCCGATGGTCACCCAGGCGCAGTCCCCTGCGGCTGGTGGCACGCTGGGCGGCTGACCCACCCGGCTGACAGCTGAGCCGGTGCCCCTGGAGCGCGGTGTGCGCCCCCAGGGGCACCGGTGTGCGACCACTTCGCGCCCCGCTCGTCACCGTAGTGTCGGCCGGGCATGAAATCATGGCCGCACCGGCCCAACCGGTGGGCCGCTGCCTTGGGTTGGCGATGGCAAACGACCAGCCACAGCCTCAGGGGGAGGAACGATGGCGGACAGCTTCGGACCGATGCGGGACGAGGATGCCGACGGCGATGTCGTCGGCATGGGCCCGGACACGGGCTCTCCACGCAAGGAGCCGATCAGAGTCCTCGTCGTGGACGACCACGCCCTGTTCCGCCGTGGACTGGAGATCGTGCTCGCGGCCGAGGAGGACATCCAGGTCGTGGGGGAGGCGGGCGACGGTGCGGAAGCCGTCGACAAGGCCGCTGACCTGCTGCCGGACATCGTTCTGATGGATGTGCGGATGCCCAAGCGGGGCGGGATCGAGGCCTGCACCTCCATCAAGGAGGTGGCCCCCAGCGCGAAGATCATCATGCTGACGATCAGCGACGAGGAGGCCGACCTCTACGACGCGATCAAGGCAGGCGCGACCGGATATCTCCTCAAGGAGATCTCCACGGACGAGGTGGCCACCGCCATTCGCGCGGTGGCCGACGGGCAGTCGCAGATCAGCCCGTCCATGGCATCGAAGCTGCTCACCGAGTTCAAGTCGATGATCCAGCGCACGGACGAGCGGCGGCTCGTGCCCGCGCCTCGGCTGACGGACCGCGAGCTGGAGGTTCTCAAGCTCGTCGCCACGGGGATGAACAACCGGGACATCGCCAAGGAGTTGTTCATCTCCGAGAACACCGTGAAGAACCATGTGCGCAACATCCTGGAGAAGCTGCAGCTGCACTCCAGGATGGAGGCCGTGGTGTACGCGATGCGGGAGAAGATCCTCGAGATCCGGTGACGCGGGCCGTCGCGTGTCACCCCAGGATGCGGCTGAGCTCCTTGGCGAGCGGCTCGCGTAGCTCGGGCGCGTCGACCCGCTCCACTCGTACGTCTGTGCAGTCCACCCAGCTCGCCGCCTCCACCAGGGCCTGGGCGACTGCCGGGACCGCCTTCGGGCCGTTCAGCACGGACTGCTTGGCCACCAGGGTGCGGCCCTCGCGTGCCGGGTCGACGCGGCCGACGAGACGGCCGCCTGACAGGACCGGCATCGCAAAGTAGCCGTAGACCCGCTTCTGCTTGGGGACGTAGGCCTCCAGGCGGTGGGTGAAGCCGAAGATCCGCTCCGTGCGGGCCCGCTCCCAGATCAGGGAGTCGAACGGGGACAGCAGGGTCGTACGGTGGCGGCCGCGCGGGGGTGTCTCCAGGGCCGCGGGGTCGGCCCAGGCCGGTTTGCCCCAGCCCTCGACCGTGACCGGGACCAGGCCCGAGTCGGCGATCACCGCGTCGACCTGTTCGCCCTTGAGACGGTGGTAGTCGGCGATGTCCGCGCGGGTGCCCACCCCGAGGGACTGGCCGGCCAGGCGGACCAGGCGGCGTACGCACTCGGTGTCATCCAGTTCGTCGTGGAGGAGGGCGTCCGGGATGGCGCGTTCGGCGAGGTCGTAGACGCGTTTCCAGCCGCGGCGCTCGACGCAGACCACCTCGCCGTACATCAGGGCGCGTTCTACGGCGACCTTTGTGCCCGACCAGTCCCACCAGTCGCTGGTCTTCTTCGCGCCGCCCAGGTCGGTCGCGGTGAGGGGGCCCTCGGACTGGAGCTGTTTGATCACCTCGGCGTAGGTGCCGTCGGGGAGTTCCTGGTTCCAGTGGGGGCGGTTGCGGTAGGCGCGGCGGCGGAAGGCGAAGTGGGGCCACTCCTCGATGGGGAGGATGCAGGCGGCGTGGGACCAGTACTCGAAGGCGTGGGGGGC
>NZ_JAKEIP010000275.1 GCF_021474425.1 Streptomyces muensis
TTTCAACCCATAAGACGGAATCCGAGATTATATAACCGGTCTGGTGGGCTCGGATTTGTGTATACGAGACTGGGGCGGGGGGGGGGGCCGCTGACGCGGCGGGGTCCGGTGCCGTGGGGGCCGCCGAGGCCGCTGTCGCACCGGCCGTTGCCGCGGGGGCCGCCGCCGAGGCGGGCGCCGGCTACTGGCACACCAGCGGTCGGCAGATCCTGGACGCGGCCGGGCAGCCGGTCCGTATCGCCGGGATCAACTGGTTCGGCTTCGAGACCGGCAACCACGTCGTCCACGGCCTGTGGGCCCGTGACTACAAGAGCATGCTCGACCAGATGAGATCGCTGGGCTACAACACCCTCCGCCTCCCGTTCAGCGACGACATCCTCAAGTCCGGCACCATGCCCGACAGCATCAACTACGCCGACGGCAAGAACGCCGACCTGCAAGGGCTGACGTCCTTGCAGGTGATGGACAGGATCGTGGCGTACGCCGGCCAGATCGGCCTCAAGATCGTCCTCGACCGGCACCGTCCCGACGCGAGCGGCCAGTCGGCGCTCTGGTACACCACGGCGGTACCCGAGTCGACCTGGATCGCCAACCTCAGGTCACTGGCGACGCGTTACGCCGGCAACCCGACCGTCGTCGGCATCGACCTGCACAACGAGCCGCACGACCCCGCCTGCTGGGGCTGCGGCGACACCACCCGCGACTGGCGCCTCGCCGCCCAGCGGGCCGGCAACGCGGTCCTGTCCGCCAACCCGGACCTCCTCGTCATGGTCGAGGGCGTCCAGTCGTACGACGGCGTCAACGGCTGGTGGGGCGGCAACCTCATGGGCGTAGCCCAGCACCCGGTCCAGCTCGACGTCCCGAACCGGCTGGTGTACTCGGCCCACGACTACGCCACCAGCGTCGCCCAGCAGCCCTGGTTCAGCGACCCGTCCTACCCCGCCAACCTGCCGGGCGTCTGGGACAAGTACTGGGGCTACGTCTTCAAGCAGAACATCGCCCCGGTCTGGCTCGGAGAGTTCGGTACGACACTCCAGTCGACGGTGGACCAGAAGTGGCTGTCCACGCTGGTGACCTATCTGCGCTCGACGTCGACGTACGGCGCGGACTCCTTCCACTGGACCTTCTGGTCCTGGAACCCCAACTCCGGTGACACGGGAGGGATCCTCAAGGACGACTGGCAGACGGTGGACACGGCGAAGGACGGCTACCTGGCGAGCATCAAGGCACCGGGCTTCCCGGAAGGCGGCGGAGGCGACCCCGACCCGGACCCCGACCCCGGCGGGGGCACCGCGACATGCAGCGCCGCCTACACCGTGACGAGCGACTGGGGCGGCGGCTTCAACGCCGAGGTGAAGGTGACCAATACGGGAGCGTCTCCCGTCAAGTCCTGGAAGGTGACGTGGACCTGGCCCGGCTCCCAGCAGGTCACGTCCATGTGGAACGCGTCGTACACCCAGAGCGGCTCCACGGTGACCGCGTCCAACGCCGGGCACAACGGGGCTCTCGCGGCGGGTGCTTCGGCGAGCTTCGGGTTCGGGGGCGCGCCCGGGGGCGGGGGTGTGCCGAGTGTGAGCTGTACGGCGACCTGAGTACGACGTGTATGGCCACGTGAGCGCGAGGGACGCCCGGGTCGGTGCCGGGTGTCCCTCTGTCTCTCCAGGGTCGGCCATGGGTACCTCACCCTGCCAGCGGACACGGGAGTTCGCGGGACGGGTGGCTCGGGTCGCACATCACCAAGGCCAGGGAAAGGTACGAGGGTCGTTCGAGGTAGAAACCGAGGGACACGTCACTGCCTGCTGCCAGCCGCTCGGCGGCGGAGATGACGAGACGGGTCAGATGACGGGCGTCGCGATGAGCGGGGGAGGCGAACCGGGGCGCGTACTCGGCCAACCGGTCGCTGAGCCAGGCTGCCGCTTCCCTCGGATCAGGCCAGGTGCCGCGGACGAGCGAGCGTGGCTTGACGAGCCAGTACGCCGTTTCCAACGGTGGCAGATCTGATGCCGGGAACAGTGCGGCCACCTCGCGGTACCGCTGGATCAGTTCCGGCCGGCTTCCCGCGGGCGGAGGTTCCGGATGGGGTGGGCGTCTCAGCGCTTCCTGGTCGAAGCGGGACTTCGGGCCCGTCCACAGGTAGGCGTGGTGGTGCATGGGGGCGTCCGGTTCGGTGTGCGCGACTTGTGGGAGGCGGGGGAGCCGGTCCTGGAAGGGAGGGGGTACGCCGTTCAGGACCGGCTGGGAGAGGGGTGACTCAGACGGGCAGGCCGAAGAGCTCCGGGTCGATGCCGGCCGCGTGCAGCTCCGCCGACGTGAAGCGCAACGGCTGCGCGTCCGGCCTCTTGCTGTCACCGAGAGCCCAGGCGTCGTCGCCGATCCGGGCCAGGGTCACGCACGATTCCCCGTCGGGGTGAGTGTTGCCCCCGCATGCCTTCACGAATGAGGCACCGCTGAGGTCGAGTGCGTACAGGTCGATTCCGTTCAGCATGGCTTGCACCTTCCTGCTCGACTGGTGGGGTTCGGGGAGGGAGGCGGGCTCGCACTTCCGGTGCTACGGCCTTTCGTGCACACCGGAGGTGTGGTCCCGGATCTCGGTGGCGTGGCGTACGGCCTGCGCGATGTCGCCTAGCTGTTTGCGGGCGAGGAGCTGCCGCCAGTTCGCCGCGCAGATGTCACAGCCGGTGGCGGGGACGCAGTCGAGCAGCCAGGTGTCGAAGCCGCTGGGTAACTGCGTTGTCATGGCGTGCCTCCCCGGGTGGTGTGGCTTCGGGGACGACCGTAGGGAGGGGGAGGGGCGCCAGGGAGAGAATATTCTCCGTTATTCTCGCGCGGTCACTCTGAATGCATGGACATTCACTCAGAGAGACGGGCAGGCTGGGTGCGCAACATCAACGAGGGCCAAGGGAGTTGTCGTTCATGGCGCGTAGGTTGCGGTTCAACGGGACGGGGAGCGACGTCGGCGGGTGCCCGTCCCTGCATGAGGACTTGGACAGCGGGGAGATCATCGTGCATGGGCCTCCTCTCACCGACGGCGGAGATGTGGCGCAGCTCCAGCACCTCACGGATGGAGAAGTCGCCGTCGTGGTACCTCGTGAGCTGCTGGTGGACTGGGCACCGAAGGAGGCGAATCGGCAGGTGCGGACGATCGATCTGGACGAGTTCGGCGACTTGTTCGGCAAGTTCGAGCACACGGCATGGCGCCTGGAGACCCGTCGGCGGTACGCGAGTGACGAGGCAAGCGACCGTTGGGACGCGTTCATTGAGACCGGCAGCGTCGTGGAGGACTGGCCGGAAGGATCGCCGGCCAAGGCGTTCCGCGACACGATCCGCACGCAGACCGCACAGGGAAAGCGTGTCGAGCGGGTGCGGCTCGTGGACCAGCCTCCCACCACTGGTCAGCGCTACCTCCTCGGTGGTGCCAGGTGGAACATCGCGACCGGTGAGGACATCCGCAACATGTGGCGTGCCGACGCGGAACGGCTCCGCCTCCCCGCCGAGGACTTCTGGCTGTTCGACAGCCGTCTCATTGCGCTTCTCCGGTTCGATGACGACGACCAGCTCACCCACGTGGACCTAATCACGGAACCGGCAGAGGTGGTGCGCTGCGCCATGATCCGGGATGCTGCTTGGCACCACGCCGTACCGTGGAAGCAGTTCACGGCCGAGATGCACGGCGGCGCGTAGGAGCATGAACGGGTACTGGTGAGCACGGACTATCAGAGGGCACGCGCGGAACTGGGCCGCAGGCTCAGGGAACTACGCGTCGAGAGCCCCGATGGTCGGCTCACCGGTACCGAACTAGCCCAACGGCTGGGGTGGCCGCAGTCGAAGGTCAGCAAGTTGGAGAACGGCAGACAGACCCCCACGGACGATGACCTTCGAGTATGGACCGAGGCTGTGGGGCAGCCTGCGGTGTTCCAGGAGCTGCGTGCCCGTCTGAAGGGCTTCGAGAGCCACATCCGCTCATGGCGGCGCCAACTCGCAGGAGGGCATGGCCCGGTCCAGGCGACCTGGAACACTCTCGTCTCCGACGCCCAGACCATGCACATGTTGAGCAACGCTGCTATCAGCGGGATGCTCCAGACAGCCGATTACGCTCGGTACGTCTTCGAGGGGCACTCCGCACTCCAGAATGCGCCACGGGACACGGAAGCCGCGGTGCGAGCTCGCATGAAACGGCAGGAGTGGCTGTACCAACCGGGCAAGCGGTTGAACCTGCTCATGCATGAGAGCGTGCTGTGGGCTCGTATCTGCCCACCAGAGGTACTGATGGCCCAGCTCGATCGTCTGCTCGGCGTGGTGGGCATGGATACCCTGCGCATGGGAATCCTGCCCCTGGATGCCAACCTGCCCCTGGCGCTGGGTAACTCCTTCTGCATGCTGGACGATCGCCTGGTTGTGGTCGAGGACTGGCACGCCGAACTCTGGCTCGACGACGCTGAAACGATCGCCCTCTACCGGCGCGTCTGGGACACCTTCGCAGAGTCCGCCGTCTACGGTGCCGACGCCCAGCAGGTGATCGCCCGCGTCCGCCGCAGCATCAAGGTCTGAGGGCGTACGGCCGTACCACGCCGTCGGAGGTCTCCCAGAGCGGCCTCCGCGAGGGGAGGGCGGTCGACCAGCACGCTTCGTCCTGCGGAAACGGCAAGCGATAGCCGGCCGCGCGGGAACGCCTGGCCCAGCGGTGCCAGCGGGCGTCGCGCGGGTTCGGTAACCGCCACACGTACGGGTCCGCCGCCCTCACATCTGGCCCGAGGTCCTGTTCCCGCACCGCAGGGCGGCTGCGCAGTCGGGCGACCGCGTCATAAACCAGCCGGAACATGAGCCCTCTCCGCGGTCACGGCGAGCGTGAACCGGGCCCACACACACTTCGCGTACGTTTCCTGTCGATGCCCCCAGGCGTCGGCCAGCCCCGCCACGAGTGCGAGCCCGCGTCCGCCTTCCTCGTCCGGGCCGGATTCGTGGGTCTGGGGGAGCCGGTCCCTGTCCGGGTCGGACACCTCCAGGAGCAGTTCCGGTCCGTCGAGGGTGAGTGCGACCCTGACCTGGGCGTACGGGGTACGGCAGTGGGTCACGGCGTTGGTGACGAGTTCGTTCGCCGACAGGACTACGGCGTCGGCGAGTTCGTCGGTGATGCCCCAGTCCGCGAGGGCCTTGCGGATGTGTTGGCGGGCGGTGGGGACGTGTCGTCTGCGCTTGGGGATGCGGAAGGTTTCGGTTGCGGGCATGGGGGTGCCGTACCTCCTGACGTGTCGTCAAGATGCGCTCCGTTGCGGCGCCTTTGCGAAGCTACGGGTGCGCGCATCTCCTGTGCAATGGCTTCAAGTGAATGCATGCGGTCGATCGCTCAATCGAGTGAAGCCCTCTCGGGGTGACTGTCTGTGTGGCATCGTTGCCGCAGGAGAGGGGAGGCCCCATGCCCGCAGGTGGACGGCCGACGGTGCGCAGCAGGCGCTTGGGTACGGCGCTCAGGCAGTACCGGCAGGCTGCCAAGCTGGATCAGCCGCAGGCCGCCGAGGTCATCGCGTCAAGCCAGGCCAGGATTAGCCGCCTTGAGACCGGACATGTCACCGCGCGCGTCATCGAAGTGCGACTGCTGCTGGACGCGTACGGAGTCAAGGATCCGGAAGTGTGCGCCAAGCTGGAGAAGTTGGCAAAGCACTCAAAGAACCGGGGCTGGTGGCTCGAACACGCGGAGCACCTGCGGCCGGACTACGTCGATCACATCGCGTTGGAGGACGACGCGACCTATATCCGCGAGTGGCAGCCTGTGATGATGCCGGGGCTTCTGCAAACTCCCGCCTATGCAGAGGCGGTTATCGCCCGCGGCCCTCACTACCTGGAGCCAGAACGGGCCGCCCAGTTGGTGAAGGTGCGCCTGGGCAGGCAGGCGAAGATCGAAGATGGCGGAGCGTCGTACACGGCCATTCTCTGGGAAGCCGTACTCGCGCAGCCGCTGGTGAGTGTCGAGGTTCATCGGGAGCAACTGACCGCGATTCTTGAAATCGGCAAGCGGAAGAACGTTACGGTGCAGGTGCTGCCGTTCAGCGCGGGCCTACTGGCCGGTTACTCCTCCGCCTTCTACTCCTTCAGCTTCGACGAGGAGCCGATGGTCGAAGCGGTCGCCATGGACAATCTGCGAGGCACGTCGGTCCTTGAAGGGCCCGAGGACCTCGCCGCTTACGCCAATGCGTTCGACCTACTACGATCCTCAGCGTTGACACCGGACGCGAGCGCGAAGCTCATCCGGGGCATACTGCGGAGCTTGAAGGAAGACACATCGTGACCGAGGTCGTTAGTCCCTTCTGGAAGTCCTCGTACTCCGGGCAGGAGAACGCCTGCATCGAGGTCGCCGACACCGCCCCCGGCGGCCGAGCAGTCCGCGACAGCAAGTTGCAGGACGGCCCTGTGCTCATCGTCTCCCGCGAAGGCTGGCAGGCCTTCCTCCAGCAGTTCTAGGCAATCGCACGTACGAAGGGCGCCCGCGACACTCCCGCTTGAGCGCCGTTTCACACCAGCATGCTGGTGCCGTGTGTGCTCCGGTTTCGCTCACGCCAAGGATCCGGCTCTGCCTGCGATACGGGAGGCGCTGGCGCCAGTGGTGGCAGACCGGGGCGAGGCTCGTGCATGACTGGAGGAAACTGATGGCCGCGTACACCCCGAACTTCCCCGGCTTCGGCAGCGTGATGGAGGAGACGTGGATCCGAGTCAGGGCCGAGGCCAAGGCTGAGGACGTTCTTCGGGCTTTTGAGGTGCGGGGAATCGAAGTCTCCGCTTCTGTCCGGAAGCGGGTCATGGCCTGCAACGAACTGGAGCTGCTGGGGATCTGGTTCGACCGTTCCCTGACCGTGGAGACCGCTGAGGAACTCTTCGCCGACAAGTAGCCGGAATTACACGAAGGGCGCCCGGTGACTGATCGCCGGGCGCCCTTCGGCGTCGTAGAGGAAACCGCTACAGCTTCTCGATCACATAGTCGATGCACTTCGTCAGCGCCTCGATGTCCGCCGGGTCGATCGCCGGGAACATGGCGACGCGGAGCTGGTTGCGGCCGAGTTTGCGGTAGGGCTCGGTGTCGACGATGCCGTTGGCGCGCAGGACCTTGGCGACGGCGGCGGCGTCGATCTCGTCCGTGAAGTCGATCGTGCCGATGACGGCCGAGCGCTTGGCCGGGTCGGTGACGAACGGGCTGGCGTACTTGATGTCCTCGGCCCAGCCGTACAGGGTGCGGGCGGAGGTGGCCGTGCGGCGGACCGCCCAGTCGAGGCCGCCCTGGCCGTTGATCCACTCCAGCTGCTGGTTCAGGAGGAAGAGGGTGGCGAGGGCGGGGGTGTTGTACGTCTGGTTCTTGCGGGAGTTGTCGATCGCCGTGGGGAGCGAGAAGAACTCCGGGACGTGGCGGCCGGACGCGTGGACGCGCTCGGCGCGCTCGATCGCGGCCGGGGAGAAGACGCCGATCCACAGGCCGCCGTCGGAGGCGAAGGACTTCTGCGGGGCGAAGTAGTAGACGTCGGTCTCGGAGACGTCCACCGGGAGGCCGCCGGCGCCCGACGTGGCGTCGACCAGGACCAGGGAGCCCTCGTCCGCGCCCGCCACGCGCTTGATCGGCATGGCGACACCGGTCGAGGTCTCGTTGTGCGTGAAGGCGTAGACGTCGACGCCCGCCTCGGCCTCCGGCTGCGGGTGCGTGCCGGGGTCGGAGGCGATGACGGTGGGCTCGGCCAGCCAGGGGGCCAGCTTGGCGGCCTTCGCGAACTTCGAGCTGAACTCACCGAAGTTCAGGTGCTGCGACTTGTTCTCGATCAGGCCGTGCGTCGCGACGTCCCAGAACGCCGTCGAGCCGCCGTTGCCGAGGATGACCTCGTAGCCCTCGGGGAGCTGGAACAGCTCGCGGATGCCCTCGCGCACCTGGCCGACCAGGTTCTTGACCGGGGCCTGGCGGTGGGAGGTACCGAGAAGGGAGGCTCCGGTCGCGGCCAGCGCGTCCAGCGCTTCCGTCCGCACCTTGGAGGGGCCCGCGCCGAAACGTCCGTCGGCGGGCTTGATGTCAGCGGGAATCTGGATCTCAGCCACGGGGGGAGCGTAGCTGTTTCTGGAAACCTCGGTGAAACCTCGTCCGTCGGGTGAGACGGGGTTTGTGTGGGCGTCGGAGCTGGGGGCTGCCGCCCCCAGACCCCCGCTTCGGCCTGAACGGCCTCGTCCTCAAACGCCGGACGGGCTGGAATGCCGGACGTCGGCTGGTTTGCTGGAGGCATGAGGGATCTAGAGGCTGCACTGCGTACCGCCGTCCGGGGCGAGGTCGGGTTCGACGTCACCTCCCGGGCACTGGTCACCATGGACGCTTCCAACTACCGGCGTGTCCCGATGGGTGTGGTCGCACCACATGATGCCGATGACGTGGCTGCCGTACTGGAGGTGTGCCGCGACCACATGGTGCCCGTCGTCGCCCGTGGTGGAGGCACATCCATCGCCGGCCAGGCCACCGGCACCGGCGTAGTCCTGGACTTCACCCGCCACATGAACAAGGTCGTGTCGCTGGACCCCGGGACCCGTACCGCCGTCGTCCAGCCCGGGCTCGTCCTCGACCGCCTCCAGGACGCCGCCGCCCCGCACGGGCTTCGTTTCGGCCCCGATCCCTCCACCCACAGCCGTTGCACGCTCGGCGGAATGATCGGCAACAACTCGTGCGGCTCGCACTCGGTGGCGTGGGGGACGACCGCGGACAGCGTGCGGGAGCTGGAGGTCATCAGCGGGTGCGGGGAGCGGCTGCGGCTGGGGCGGGAGTGGGCCGGTGCGCCGGAGGGGCTGCGGGAGCTGGTGGAGGGGGACCTGGCCCGGCTGCGGACCGGGTTCCCCGAGCTGCCCCGCCGTATCTCCGGATACGCGCTCGACGCCCTGCTGCCCGAGAAGGGCGCCGACGTCGCCCGTTCGTTCTGCGGGAGCGAGGGCACCCTCGGGATCCTCACCGAGGCGGCCGTACGGCTGGTTGAGGCGCCACGCGCGCGTGCGCTCGCCGTGCTGGCGTACCCCGACGAGAGCGCGGCGGCGGAGGCGGCCGCCGGGTTGCTGCCGTACGGGCCGCTGACGGTGGAGGGCATGGCGGCCGACCTGGTGCCCTCACCGACCGCGCTGCCGGCGGGCGGGGCCTGGCTGTTCGTCGAGACCGACGGGGAGTCCGAGAAGGAGGCACGCGCGCGTGCCGAGGCGATCGTGCGGGCCGCCGATGTCGTCGACGCCCTCGTCGTCACCGACCCGGCCGGGCAGCGGGCCCTGTGGCGCATCAGGGAGGACGCCAGTGGTACGGCGACCCGGATGCCCGACGGGAGCGAGGCCTGGCCCGGCTGGGAGGACTGTGCGGTGCCGCCGGCGCGGCTCGGAGCCTACCTGCGGGACTTCCGCGCGCTGCTGACCGCCCACGGGCTGCGCGGCACGCCGTACGGGCACTTCGGCGACGGCTGCATCCACGTCCGTATCGACTTCGACCTGCTCACGGAGGCAGGCGTCGGCCGCTTCCGGCGCTTCTCGGAGGAGCTCGCCGAGGTCGTCGTGGCACACGGCGGCTCGCTGTCCGGGGAGCACGGGGACGGGCAGGCACGGGCCGAGCTGCTTCCGAAGATGTACGGGGAGGAGTTGGTCGGTCTCTTCGAGCGGGCCAAAGGGGTGTGGGATCCCGACGACCTGCTCAATCCGGGCATGCTGGTGCGCCCCGCTCCGCTCGACTCGAACCTCCGGTTCGCCGTCCTGCCCCGCGAGCCGGTCGACGTCGCCTTCGGATACCCGGCCGACGGCGGCGACTTCTCGGCGGCAGTGCGGCGCTGCGTCGGGGTCGCCAAGTGCCGTACGACGTCGGCGAGCGGCTCCGCCGTCATGTGCCCGTCCTTCCGGGCCACCGGCGCCGAGGAGCACTCCACGCGCGGGCGTGCCCGACTGCTGCACGAGATGCTCGCCGGGGAACTGGTGACCGACGGGTGGCGTTCCACGGAGGTGCGGGACGCGCTGGATCTGTGCCTGGCCTGCAAGGGGTGCCGGTCCGACTGTCCGGTCGAGGTCGACATGGCCACGTACAAGGCGGAGTTCCTGCACCACCACTACGAGGGACGGCGCCGCCCGGCCGCGCACCACAGCATGGGGCGGCTGCCGGAGTGGCTGCGGCTCGTGGCACGCACGCGTACCGCCTCGCTGGTCAACGCCCTCGCCGCCGTACCGCCTTTGGCGTGGGCGGCGAAACGGCTCGGCGGGATCGCGCCGGAGCGGGAGATTCCGCGGCTGGCGACGCGGACGTTCAGCCGGTGGTGGGAGCGGCGGCGCGCCAAGCCGGTCGAGGGTCGGCGCGAGGGCGGTGAGCTGGTGATTCTGTGGCCGGACACCTTCACCGAGCACCTCTCGCCGTCCGTGGGGCAGGCGGCCGTACGCGTGCTGGAGGCGGCCGGGCTGCGGGTGGCGCTACCGCCGACGGTGCGTATGAAGACGTCGGCCGGGGCTGAGGGGGCCGGTGGGTCCAAGGGGGCCGGTGG
>NZ_JAKEIP010000276.1 GCF_021474425.1 Streptomyces muensis
CATTTTTTTATTCATCCGCACCCCCGCTATCTATCAGTTTTTTGGTTGGGGGGGGGGGATTGTTTTTTTTAGACGCGAGGGGGGGGGGGGGGGGGGGGGGGGCCCCGCCCCCCCCCCCCCCACGCCGTACGACTCCCGCGACCCCCTACACCTTCTGCCACAGCGCCGGCGTGGCCACCGGCGACCACCTGCCCTGCGCCTGGTGCGTCTGGAGGCACTGGTAGCGCACGCCCGCGTGGGTCACCGTGGCGCCGGCCTCGTAGACGCGGCCCGCGGACCAGGCGTCCGCGGCCCCGTTGTCCTGCGGAGCCGAAGCGCCCTTCTGGGCCGCCGCGGTCTTCAGGACGAGGCCGAAGTCGCTGAGGATCGGGTTGATCGGCTGGTAGAAGGTGGTGCCGCCGTCCGTGCAGTCACCCGAGCCGCCCGAGGTCACGCCCTGGGCCTGGGACCCCGAGAGGTAGGGGCCGCCGGAGTCACCCGGTTCGGCGCACACCGTGGTCTCGGTGACGCCGTCCACGGTGCCCTGGGAGTAGCTGACACTCGTGTCGTGCTGCTCGATGGTGCCGCAGTGCCATCCGGTGGTGGAGCCGGAGCGGCAGATCGACGCCCCGACGAGCGCCTGGACCGAGCCGGTGACCTGGGTGCGCTCGCCGTCCTCGCCCTCCACGTCGGCCGTGGCGGTCCAGTCGCTGTTGACGCCCACCCAGGACATGTCCTTGCCGGGGAACGTGGAGGCCTGGAACGTGCCCTGCGCGGCCATGTTGGAGCCGGTGGTCGAGTCGCCCTGGTCGCCGCAGTGACCCGCGGAGGCGAAGCCCTGCTGGTCGCCCTTGGTGACGGAGAACCCGATGGAGCAGCGGGCGGTGCCCTCGATGTAGTAGGCCTGGCCGCCGACGAGGTCCGCCAGCAGCCGCGGCCGCTGCGCCGACACCCGGATCCCGACGCCCTCGTCCTGGACGCCGGCGGTCTTGATGAAGGCGGTGGCGGCGGACCGCTCGGTCGCCTGGACGACGACCCGGTTCGTCGGCACGTCGACGTACCAGACCGGTGTGTCGCGCGTCTTGACCCGGTCGGCGGCCTTGTCCAGCTTCTCCTTCACGGCCCGCAGCTCGCTCAGCGTCCGCTTGACGACCGCGGCCTTCGCGCCCTGGGCCTGGATGGCGGACACGTCGGAGGCGCGCGTGGTCGCGACGGTGAGCTCGGCGGCGGTCGTCCCCCGCAGCCAGGCCCCCGCGAAGCGCTCGCCCAGGGAGTTGCGCAGCCGGCCGGCACGGACGCCCGCCTCCGCCTCGTTGACCAG
The DNA here is from genome assembly GCF_021474425.1 of Streptomyces muensis. Taxonomy (GTDB): domain Bacteria; phylum Actinomycetota; class Actinomycetes; order Streptomycetales; family Streptomycetaceae; genus Streptomyces; species Streptomyces muensis. The sequence continues at coordinate 1,301 of NZ_JAKEIP010000276.1, forward strand.
CCGGTCGGCCGCCTGCCCCGGCTTCAGCTTGAGGTCACGCTCCAGTGCCCGCAGCACCGCCTTGGACGGCTGGTCGGCACCGAGGGTCTGCGCGGCGGTGGACGCGGGCACCGGCGCGGGGGGCGGCCCGGCCGCCGCGGCCGAGGTGACGCCGCTGAGGACGAGGGCGCCGAAAACGGTCAGGGCGGTGCGGCGGCCAGCCGCGGTATGTCTGCCGAGCATGCGAGGTACCTCCATCGAGTACAGGGGATTGCGACCACTCCAGGCCTTGACAAAAAGGCATGACTCGATGTCGGAAAAGATGATTTTTCGCGCTTTGGGGGGTGTGGAGAGCATCCGCGAGGCCGCCAAAGCTTCATCGTTCGTTTTCTTGAATCATTCGTGTTTAGCGAGGTAGGTTGTCCGCCATGACCGCATCCCAGACTCCGACCCCCGCCGAGGAGCTCCGCGGTGCCGGCCTGCGGGTGACGGCGGCGCGAGTCGCGCTGCTGGAAGCCGTCCGGGCCGGTGACCACCTCGGTGTCGAGGCCATCGCCTCGGGGGTGCGTGATCGCGTAGGTCATGTCTCCCTGCAAGCGGTGTACGAGGGCCTGCACGCACTCACCGCCGCGGGACTCGTCCGCCGTATCGAGCCGGCCGGCAGCCCGGCCCGGTTCGAGGGGCGGATCGGCGACAACCACCACCACATCGTGTGCCGGTCGTGCGGTGCCGTCGCCGACGTCGACTGCGCGGTCGGCGAGGCGCCCTGTCTCACCGCGTCCGACCACCACGGCTTCTCCATCGACGAGGCCGAGGTCACCTACTGGGGCCTGTGCCCCGACTGTTCCACCGCCAACAGTGCACCCCGAGCACTGTGATCCACCTAGTTCGGAAGGTTTCCCATGGCTGAGAACCCCGATGCGATCGTCACCGACGCGAAGACTGAGGGCACCGGCGGCTGCCCGGTCGCGCACGATCGCGCCCCCCACCCGACGCAGGGCGGCGGCAACCGTCAGTGGTGGCCGGAGCGGCTCAACCTGAAGATCCTCGCCAAGGACCCCGTCGTCGCGAACCCCCTCGGCGCCGAGTTCGACTACGCCGAGGCGTTCCAGGCCCTCGACCTGGCGGCCGTGAAACGGGACATCGCCGAGGTGCTGACCACCTCGCAGGACTGGTGGCCCGCCGACTTCGGCAACTACGGCCCGCTGATGGTCCGGATGGCCTGGCACAGCGCCGGCACCTACCGCATCAGCGACGGCCGCGGCGGTGGCGGCCGCGGTCAGCAGCGCTTCGCGCCGCTGAACAGCTGGCCGGACAACGGCAACCTCGACAAGGCCCGCCGTCTGCTGTGGCCGGTCAAGAAGAAGTACGGCCAGTCCATCTCCTGGGCCGACCTCATGATCCTCACGGGCAACGTCGCGCTGGAGACGATGGGCTTTGAGACCTTCGGCTTCGGCGGCGGCCGCGCCGACGTCTGGGAGGCCGACGAGGACGTGTACTGGGGTCCCGAGACCACCTGGCTCGACGACCAGCGCTACACCGGCGACCGTGAGCTGGAGAACCCGCTCGGCGCCGTCCAGATGGGCCTGATCTACGTCAACCCGGAGGGCCCCAACGGCAACCCGGACCCGATCGCCGCGGCCCGCGACATCCGTGAGACGTTCCGCCGGATGGCGATGAACGACGAGGAGACCGTCGCCCTCATCGCCGGTGGCCACACCTTCGGCAAGACCCACGGCGCCGGCCCGGCCGACCACGTGGGCAACGACCCCGAGGCCGCCTCCATGGAGGAGCAGGGCCTGGGCTGGAAGTCCACCTACGGCTCCGGCAAGGCCGGCGACGCCATCACCTCCGGTCTCGAGGTCACCTGGACCACCAAGCCCACCCAGTGGAGCAACGACTTCTTCGACATCCTCTTCGGCTACGAGTGGGAGCTGACCCAGAGCCCCGCCGGCGCCAACCAGTGGGTGGCCAAGGACGCCGAGGCGATCATCCCCGACGCCCACAGCGACTCCAAGAAGCTGCCCACGATGCTCACCACCGACCTCTCGCTGCGCTTCGACCCGATCTACGGGCCGATCTCCAAGCGCTTCCACGAGAACCCGGCCGAGTTCGCGGACGCCTTCGCCCGCGCCTGGTACAAGCTGACCCACCGTGACCTGGGCCCGAAGTCCCTGTACCTCGGCCCGGAGGTCCCCGCGGAGACGCTGCTGTGGCAGGACCCGCTGCCGCAGGCCGAGGGCGAGGCCATCGACGCCGCCGACGTGACGGCGCTCAAGGCCAAGCTGCTCGCCTCGGGCCTCACGGTCTCGCAGCTCGTGTCCACCGCGTGGGCGTCGGCCTCGACGTTCCGCGGCAGCGACAAGCGCGGCGGTGCCAACGGCGCCCGTATCCGCCTGGAGCCGCAGCGCGGCTGGGAGGTCAACGACCCGGACGAGCTCGCCCAGGTCCTGCGCGTCCTCGAGGGCGTCCAGGCCGAGTTCAACTCCGGTGCCAAGAAGGTCTCCCTGGCCGACCTGATCGTCCTCGGCGGTGCCGCCGCGGTCGAGAAGGCCGCCAAGGACGCCGGCGTCGAGGTGACGGTGCCCGTCACCACCGGCCGTGTGGACGCGACCGAGGAGCACACCGACCCGGAGTCCTTCGCCGCGCTGGAGCCGACCGCGGACGGCTTCCGCAACTACCTCGGCAAGGGCAACCGCCTGCCGGCCGAGTACCTGCTGCTCGACCGCGCCAACCTGCTCACCCTGAGCGCCCCCGAGCTGACCGTCCTCGTCGGCGGCCTGCGCGTCCTCGGCGCCAACCAGGGCGGCTCGCAGCACGGCGTCCTCACCGAGACCCCGGGCAAGCTGACCAACGACTTCTTCGTCAACCTGCTCGACCTGGGCACGACCTGGAAGTCCACGTCCGCCGACCAGACCACGTTCGAGGGCCGTGACGCCTCCGGCGAGGTCAAGTGGACCGGCACCCGTGCCGACCTGGTCTTCGGCTCCAACTCCGAGCTGCGCGCCCTCGCCGAGGTCTACGCGAGCGACGACGCCAAGGTGAAGTTCGTGAACGACTTCGTCGCGGCGTGGGCCAAGGTCATGGACCTGGACCGGTTCGACCTCGTCTGATCCGCGTCTGATCTCTCTCTGATCCACCCCGCACAGCACGTCCAGGCCGGCCCGCACGGGTCGGCCTGGACGTTTTTCGTGCGTATCGCGGCACCTCACAGCGCGCACCCTTCACAGAACGCACACCGAGCCCCATCAATTCTTTAGGTTTCAAGCGCTAGGCTCGCCGAAAGGGGAGTGGCCAGAGGGGGCCGAGTGGCCGGACACGGCCCGCCCGCCGCGCCACTCGCCCCTCCTTCCCCCCACCAGCACAGGAGACTCGGCGTGCTCGACGGCGACGTAGTGGTGATCGGCGGCGGCTACGCCGGCGTCCGTCTCGCGAAACGACTGGACACCACGGCACGGGTCACGCTGGTGGACCGCAAGGAAGTCTTCTTCCACCGCATCGCCTCCCTGCGCGCCGGCGTGCGCCGGGAGTGGTCGCACAGCCCGTTCATCCCGTACGATCGCCTGCTGCGCAACGGCCGCGTCGCCGTCGGCAAGGCCGTCCGCATCGACACCACCGAACGCCAGGTCGTGCTCGCGACCCGGGAGCGACTCCCGTACGACGTACTGGTGATCGCGACCGGCGCCGACTACCCCGAACCGGCCCGGTTCGCCGGCACCACCGTCGAGGAGGCCGCGAAGTCCTTCGCCACGCACCAGCAGCACATCGCCGCCGCCGAACACGTCCTGGTCGTCGGCGGCGGCCCCTCCGGGGTCGAACTCAGCGCCGAGATCCGTCTCGCCCGGCCGGACGCACGGGTCACGCTCGCCCACTCCGGGCCCGAACTGCTGCACGCCACCGGCAGCGAGCGCGCCGGACGCAAGGCACGCGGCTGGCTGGAGGCGCACGGCGTCGAGGTGTGGCTGGACGCCTTCATGTCCCCCGGCAACGACTTCGGCACCTATCGCGACGCCCGCGGCAACGTCATCGAGACCGACCGCTCCTTCTGGGCGACCGGCACCACGCCCAACACGCTCTGGCTGCGGCTGGCCGGGCACGGGGACTGGCTGAACGCGTCCGGCCACGTGAAGGTCGACCAGGCCCTGCGGGTCCAGGGATGGCTGGAGGTGTTCGCGGTCGGCGACGTCAACGACGCCACCGAGGTCAAGATCACCCCGGCCGCGCTCGCCCAGGCCGACCTGGCCGCCCACAACATCCGCGCCTACCTGAACAGCGCCGGAAAACACCGCAAGGAGCCCCGCTTCTACCGGCCGATCCACCGCACCCCGCTCATCGTCCCGTTCGGCCCGGCCGACGGGGTGACGATGCTGCCGGTGCCGGGCGGCGAGACCGCGGTCCTCGGCGGCCGCACCACCACCCTCGCCAAGGCCAAGACCCTCATGACGCCCTACATGAGGCGCCAGCTCGGGTACACCGCGGCGTAGGCGCTCCGCCGGGCGGGCCGCCATGGGGTGTCGTTCGACCGCGGCGCCGTCGTGGCTGGTCGCGCCCACGCGGCGGAGCCGCATGTCGATACGGCCCCGCGCCCCCTCGGGGTGCGCGGTCGAAACCGGGCGAGCCGGGTACTCGGAGCCTTCACCGAGCCCCGGCCGGACCGGGTGGGGAACGGAGGCGTGATGACGAGGGACCGGGAGAACACGGCGCCCGCTCGGCAGCCCGGATTCCCCGAGCCGCGCCCGCTGAACAGTCAGGAGCTGCCCCGGGACCGCAGTCAGGCGATCCTGGAGGCGGCCAAACAGGTCGGCGCGCTGCTGAAACGCAAGGGGCACACCTTCGCCCTGGCCGGCAGCGTGGCCGTGTACGCGCACGGCGGGAGCGGTCACCTCCAGCACGACGCCGACTTCTGCGTGCGCCGCTCCGACGCCGCGGCGGTGGCCGACACGCTGGCCGAGGCCGGCCTCACGGTCCGTACGCCGCCGGAGGACTGGCTGATGAAGACCACCTGCCTCGGCCAGGAGGTCGACCTCCTCTTCGAGATGGCCCACCGCCCGGTCACCACCGACATCCTGGCCCGGGCACAGGAGATCCCGGTCGACTCGGTGCACATGCCCGTGCTCGCGCCGACCGATCTCATGCGCGGACTGATCCAGGCGTTCTCCGAGCACTACTGCGACTTCGGACCGGTGCTCGCCGCGGCCCGCGCCCTGCGCGAGAAGGTCGACTGGGAGGACGTACGGCGCTCCTGCGGGGACGAGCCGATGCCCGCCGCGTTCTTCTTCCTCCTGGAGAGGCTGAACGTGATCTCCGCGACGGAGGAGCACCGATGAGCCCCCATGGCACCCGGCCCGCCCGGGGAACCGGCGACGCGCGCAACCTGGACTACCTCGTGGCCCACCTCACCGACCAGCTGGCCGCCGGGCCCCTCGGCGAGCTGGGCGTGCGCATCGAGATCCGCGGCGAGGCGATCCTGCTGACCGGCACCGTCCCGTCCGCCCAGTGCCGCGACGACATCCTGCGCAGCGCCCGCGCCGAGCTGCCGGGACACCCGGTCCACTGCGACATCGTGGTCGCGGACAACGCCGCGCCCGACCATGCCGAGGAGGTCGAATGATCCGGATCGCGGCCGTCGGGGACATCCACATGGGCCCCGAGAGCCAGGGCGTGCTCCGTCCCTCGTTCGAGACCCTGCACGAGAGCGCCGACGTCCTGCTGCTCGCCGGGGACCTCACCCGGCACGGCACCCTCGAGGAGGCCCAGGTCGTCGCACGGGAGATCAAGGACCTCGCGGTCCCCGTGGTCGCCGTCCTCGGCAACCACGACCACCACGCCGACTGCGCGGACGAGGTCACCGCCGTGCTCCAGGACGCGGGCGCACGAGTCCTCGAAGGCCGGGCCGCCGTCGTGGACAACAACGGCGCGCGCATCGGCGTGGCCGGCACCAAGGGCTTCGGCGGCGGGTTCGTGGGCCGCTGCGCCGGCGAGTTCGGCGAGCCGATCATGAAGGAGTTCGTCCGCTACTCCCGGCACCGCGCCGACACCCTGCGGGCCGCCCTGGAGGAACTGCGGGACCAGGACTGCGACGTACGCGTCGCCCTCACCCACTTCTCCCCGGTGCCGGACACCCTGGCCGGAGAGCCGCCCGAGATCTACCCGTTCCTCGGCAGCTACCTGCTGGCCGAGGCGATCGACTCCGCGGGCGCCGACCTCGCCGTCCACGGCCACGCCCACCTCGGCACCGAGCACGGCATGACCAGCGGCGGCGTCAAGGTCCGCAACGTCGCCCAGCCGGTCATCGGCAGGGCCTTCCACGTCTACCACCTGGCGCGCTGAACCCGGGCCTGCCCGCGGGGCGACGTGCGCGGGGTGTAGGCGAAGCCACGTCGATCGACAGGGCGCGGGCATGTCGGGCGGACGGGGCGCCGGGCTACCGTTTCAGGGATCCCGTGCCCGCCAGTACCCCGGACGGCCCCGCAGTGCTCGCAGATCTCTCCCCGCTCATCGCGGCGACCACCCAATGGCTGACGCGTTCCTACCCGGCGTGCGGCGGCGCGCTCGCCGCCGCGCTGGGCGAAGTGCAGGCCCGGCAGGCCGTCACCGTCGCGGCCTGGCTGCGCTACCCGACGCCGACGGACGCCGCACTGGTCGGGATGGCAGGGCCCGGTGGCTCGGCCGCCCTGGACTGGATCACCGGCGCGGACGCGACCGCGCACGACGACACGGACGACTTCGCCTGGCGCACCTGGGTGGACGAGGTCGTGGCCAGCTGGGCGGCCTGTCTGCTCACCGACGACGAACTGGCCCGGCTGGCGGTCGCCGCGCTCGCCGACGGCGATCACGCGAGCGGCGTCCCGGTCCGGTTCCGCCGCCTGGTCTCGCCGGACGCCCGGGACCGCGAGGCAGCCGCCCTCCTGCGCCACCCCGACCTCCTCGCCCCCGTGGCCGGCCTGCACCGCCCCGCACTGCACGAACGCCTCGACCCGGGCCGGGCGCTCATCGCCTGAGCCCTGCCCGGCGCGTCGGGTCGGGTCGCCAGGGACGTACGCCGGGTCAGCCCTTCTTGCCGCGTCCCGTCAGCGCGTCCCGCATACGGTCGACGAGGCCGGCGCCCGGAGCCAGCAGCTTGTTGGCCGGCGGCTTGTCCGGGGCGGACGGGTGCGGACGGGTCGGCGCCAGCTTCTTCGCCTGACGCACCTTGTCACCGAGGGAGTCGAGCGCCTCCGGCGGACAGGCCGCGCGCAGCTTGGGGAAGAGGTTCTGCTCCTCGTCGGCGATGTGCGAGCGGACCTCCGTCATCAGCGCCCCCATCAGCCGGTCGAACTCGGCATCGCCGGCGTCGCACCCCTCCAGGTCCTTCATGATCTGCTCGGCCCTGGAGTGATCGCCGATCTCCCGGTCCGCCATGGCGTCCCCGCCCGCCACATGCTCCCGCACGGCCGGGTACAGATACATCTCCTCGGCCACCGAGTGCCGCACCAGCTCCATCGTGACCTGGTCGGCGACCAGCTTGCGGTCCTTGTCGCCGTACGGAAGCGCCTCGATCCGGCCGAACATCTCCTCCACCTCGCGGTGATCGGTCACCAGCTCGTCGATGACGTTCCCACCATGACCCATGGTCTCCACCTCCAGAACGGGACGGCGGCCCGGACGGGACCCGCCGCCGCCCCCGAGTGCCCGCGCCCGACGGACTCACACGAGGGGCGGCGGAAAGGACGGGCGGGGCACGAGCGCCCATACTGGTCCGAGGTGAGGTTTCCGCCGAAAGGCCCGGGCAACCCGGGGCGTGCCGTCCCGACGCCACGACGGCGTACCGCCGTCCCCAGAGACCCCTGGGGGGTGTTCTGTAGTCCCGCACAGCACCCGCGGGCCCGCCCGTCTCCTGCGAACGGGAGTTCCGGATGACGATCAACCCGCCCCCGGCACCCGTCCCGTCGGCTCCGCGGATCGGCCTGCTCGGCTCCTACGGCGGCTTCAACATCGGCGACGAGGCGATTCTGCGGTGTGTGCTGGGCTGCCTGCGCGCCCACCGCCCGCACGCCCGGCTCGTCGTCTTCGGCCGCAACGCCGGCCACACCCGCGCCCACCAGCCGGAGGCCGACGAGGCCGTCGACTGGGAGGGAGTCCCGCAAAAACCCCTCCTCGACGCCCTCGCCGGCCTTGACCTGCTGGTGCTGGGCGGCGGCGGGATCCTCTACGACGGTGAGGCGCGCCGCTATCTGCGGCTGGTGAAGGCCGCCCACGAGCGGGGCGTGCCCACCTTCGCCTACGCGGTCGGCGCGGGGCCGCTGCGCGATCCCGACGACCGCGAGGCCGTGCGCACCGTACTGCCGCAGATGACCGAGGTCGTCGTACGCGACGAGGAGTCCCGGCTGGTCCTGGAGGAGGTCGGCGTCGAGGGCGAGCTGACCGTCACCGCCGACCCGGCACTGCTGCTCACCCCCGAGCCCTTCACCGAGCGGATGAAGCGCCACGAGGGCCTCCCGCTCGACGCCCGGCTCATCGGGATGTCCGTACGCGAGCCCGGCCGCGCGGCGGAGAAGCTCGACGAGGACGGCTACCACGCCCTGCTCGCCGAGGTCGCCGACTTCCTCGCCCGGCGGCTGGACGCACACGTGGTCTTCGTGCCGATGGAACGCCAGGACGTGCGGCACGCCCACGGTGTGCTGTCCCGGATGAGCGCCCCGGACCTGGGCCGCATCCTGCACAACTCCTACAGCCCCGGCGAGATCCTCGGCTTCATGAGCCATCTGGACATGGTCGTCGGCATGCGCCTGCACGTCGTGATCTTCGCCGCGCTCGCCGGCCTGCCGGTGCTGCCGCTGCCGTACTCCGGCAAGGTCTTCGACTTCGCCCGCCGCACCGGCGCGCCCGAACTCGTCGGCGTGGACCGGGAGCAGGCCGGTCTGCTGCTCGCCGAGGTGGACCGGCTCTGGGACGAGTTCCCGCGGCGGCAGCGGGACCTGAACAGCCGGGTCCAGGGGCTGCGGGCGCTGGCCCGGGAGACCTGCGCCCGCTGCGGAGCCCTCCTCGACAGCATCGACGGCGGGGCACGGCACGACGCGCCGCGCACGGCGGACCCGAACCTGCTCCTCACCCGGGCACCCGGACGGCCGACCTGAGGCAACCGAACCCCTCGACGGGAGAAGCGATGCCGATCCTGGAACCACCCCGCCCCGCCACGACCGTCACCC
>NZ_JAKEIP010000277.1 GCF_021474425.1 Streptomyces muensis
GGGCGGGGGCGGTGGGTTCTCCGGGACCGCCGGGATCGGGCGGCTCTTCAACGACATCCTCGGCGGCCAGATCTCCTGGCTGATCCCCTTCGCGGCCATCGCCTGCGTCGGTGGACTCGTGCTGTGCGGGCGCGCCCCGCGCACCGACCTCACCCGTGCCGCGCTGCTGCTGTGGGGCGGCTGGACGGCCCTGCACTACCTGACCTTCGCCATGGCCGAGGGCACCATGCACCCGTATTACACGACCGCGCTCGCCCCGGGCATCGCGGCGCTGTGCGGCGGCGGTGGTGTGATGCTGCTGCGCGCGTTCCGCTCCGACAGGCGGTGGGCGTGGGTGCTGCCGGCGGGGCTTGCCGTCACGGCCGTCTGGGCGGTCGTACTGCTGCGGCGGGCCTCCGGCTGGAACACCTGGCTGTGGCCGGTGATCGCCGTCGTCATGGCGCTGGCGATCGTGGGGCTGCTCGTCTTCCGGTCCGCGTCGGGGAACCGGCTGCGGCTGCTGGCGGTTTCCGTGACGGCGGCGATCGTCGCCGCGGTGGCGGGCCCGGCCGCGTACGCCTGGTCGGTACCGTCCGGTTCGGGCGGCGGCATGGGCGGTACGAACCCGACGGCCGGGCCCTCGACGGGGAGCGGCTTCGGCGGCGGCGGTCCCGGTGGCGGCCAGGGTGGCTTCGGCGGCGGTCGGATGCCGGGAGACGGCGCTCAACAGGGCGGCGGGAACAGCCAGGCCGACGGCCAGGCCGGGCCGAACGGACAGCAGGGCGGCTTCCCGGGCGGGCAGCAGCAGGGGCAGGATGGCCAGAACGGCCAGAACGGCCAGGCTCCCGGCGGCACCGGCGAGTTGGGCGGTACGCCACCCAACGGCACCGGCATGGGCGGCGGCGGTGGCATGGGCGGCGGCGCGAGCAGCGAGCTCATCGCGTACCTCAAGAAGCACCAGGACGGCGCCAAGTGGGTGCTGGCGGTGTCGAGTTCGCAGAGTGCCGCGCAGCTGATCCTCAGCAGCGGTGAGCCCGTCATCTCCATGTGGGGCTGGTCCGGCAGCGACAAGGCGATGACGTTGGCCAAGCTCAAGGAGCTGGTGAAGAACGGCGAACTGCACTACATCCAGCTCGGTGGCGGCGGCATGGGCGGCGGCCCCGGCGGCGGCAGCACCGTCAGCTCCGAGGTCACGGCCTGGGTGCAGAAGAACGGGACGGCGGTGAAGGAGAGCGACTACAGCTCGGGTTCCTCCTCCACGTCGCCCACCTCATCCTCATCCTCGTCCTCGTCACAGAGCAACCAGTCGACCGTCTACCGCCTGGACCCGTCCGACGTCAGCTGACCCCCGACGAGTCCCACCCCTCCGCCGAAACGGCCCCCGGCCCACCCACCAGGGGCCGTTTCGGCGTCAACTAACACACTCATGCCCCGATTTGCCGCTCCCCGTCACCCAATGGACACGTGCAAGCCCTCGACACCACCGCATGTCCATGCCACTCTCCCGTTTGCCGCCTTCATTCAACCCGCGTAGATGGGACCCCACATGCCGGCGACACACATACGCCACCGCCGCTGGAAGTCCGTGGCGCTGACGACCGCAGCCGTCCTGGTCGGCCTCACCACCCCGGCGCTCATGGCCTCCCCGGCCGCCGCGACGACGACGGAGTACGACGACACGTACTACGCCGACGCGATCGGCAAGACCGGTACGGCCCTGAAGGACTCGCTGCACACGATCATCAGCGACCAGACGAAGATCTCGTACTCGGCGGTCTGGAACGCGCTGAAGGCCGCCGACCAGGATCCGAACAACAGCAACAACGTGATCCTGCTGTACAGCGGCGTCTCCCGCAGCAAGTCCCTCAACGGCGGCGACCTCGGCGACTGGAACCGAGAGCACACCTGGGCCAAGTCCCACGGCGACTTCGGCGAGGCGATCGGCCCCGGCACCGACCTGCACCATCTGCGCGCCTGCGACGTCCAGGTCAACAGCATCCGCGGCAACCTGGACTTCGACAACGGCGGCAGCGCCGTCACGAACGGCGGCGGCAGCACCGTCGACTCCGACTCCTTCGCGCCGCGCGCCGCGGACCGGGGCGACGTGGCCCGCATGATCCTCTACATGGCCGTGCGCTACGAGGGCGACGACGGCTTCGCCGACCTGGAGCCCAACGACAGGGTCGGCAACGGCTCCAACCCCTACATGGGCAAGCTCTCCGTCCTCAAGGCGTGGAACGAGGCGGACCCGCCGAGCGCCTTCGAGGAGCGCCGCAACGAGGTCATCTACGACTCCTACCAGCACAACCGCAACCCGTTCATCGACCACCCGGAGTGGGTCGAGGCGATCTGGTAGACGCGGCCGACGGGCTCGGCTTGCCTCCATGCGGGAGGGAAGCCGAGCCCATCGCGTCCGGCGTCGCAGCCACGTTCGCCTCAGATGCGTTTGAAGCAGACCGTGTAGGCGATCTTCGGGAAGTCGCTCGACCGCCATGTGGTCCAGCCGTACGAACCGCAGTAGGAGACGTTGTAGTACTGGGACGAGCGCCCGACGACGCTGACGTTGGCCTGGGAGCACGCGGCCGTCTGGAAGTCCGTGCTCTGCCCGGAGCCGGTCATCAGCAGGCAGGAGCCGACGGGCGCCCGGGCGGCCGCGTTGGGGAAGTTCATCGCGAGACACTGCACGACGTCGAGCTCGTCCCACTTCGTCGTCGTGGTGAGGGTCTGCTCGACACCGGAGTACGACTCGCAACGGGACTTGTCGCTCGTGCCGGTCAGCCGTGCCTTCACCGTGAAGTTGCCGGTCCGGCACCCCTGCGCGGACCAGTTGCTGCCCCGGGCGTTGGGGCCGTAGACGCAGTCGCCGGGCTCCGCGTGATAGGCGCTGCCGTTCTGGTAGGTGAGACAGAGCACGCGGTTCACATAGGAGTTGCTGACGGAGTAGTCGGTGTCGGCGACGTCGGAGCACTCGCTGGTGTCCGAGGTGCCGTCGAGTGCCTGGGCCACCTTGAAGACACCGGCCGCGCAGTCGGCGAAGCGCAGGTCCGGCTTGGTGTACGTGCCGTCGTTGGCGAGGCAGTCGCCGGAGTCCGCCGTCTCCATCAGGCTCGTCGGGCTCGGTGACTCGGTCGGCGTCGGTGTGTCGGCCTCGTCGGTCGTGGGATCGTCCGCCGGTTCGGTCTCCTCGGACGTGTCCGGCTCGGTGTACGAGGAGGTGTACGACGTCGGCGGCGTCGAACCGCCCTGGTCGTCGCCGTCGTCGCCCCCGGCCAGTTGCCCCGGCAGCCAGATCAGGAGGACCGCGCAGACCACGGCGAGTACGGCGATGAGCGCGCCGCGCGCCTGCTGGTTGACGGGCGGGGTGGGCGGCGGCGGGGGCGTGATCACGATCCCCGGGCCCAGGTCCGGCCCGGCGGGCCCGTCCGGCGGTGTGAAGGGCGGGGGCTGCGGCTGCTGCGAGGGCCGGGGGACGTCGGCGGCCTGCATGAGGCGGCGCAGTGCCTGGTTGCGGGAGTGGATCGCGGGGGCGGCCATCCGGACGGGCAGATAGGCGCCCGGGGTGACGGGTCCGGCCGCGGCCGCGCAGATCTCCACCACCTCCGCGGCCGTGGGGCGTCGGTCGGGGTCCTTGGCCAGGCAGCGCTGGACCAGGACACGGACCTCCGGGCTCAGTCCGCTCAGGTCGGGCTCTTCGTTGGCGATGAGGTGGATGATGCCGAGCGGGTCCTCGGCCTGGAAGGCGTCCTTGCCGGTGGCCAGGAAGTAGATCGTGGCACCGAGGGTGAAGATGTCCGACTTGGCGGTGATCGACCTGCGGCCCGTGGCCTGCTCGGGCGACCGGTAGGCCGGGGTGCCCAGTTGTACGTTCGTCCGGGTCATCAGGGTGGCCGCGATGGACTTGGCGATGCCGAAGTCGATGACCTTCGGGCCGGTCTCGTCGAGCATGACGTTGGCGGGCTTCAGATCCCGGTGCACGGCGCCGGCCTCGTGGATGGCCCGTAACGCGCGGGCTATGCCGGAGGCGATCAGCAGGACGTCCTGGCCGGGTAACGGGCCCGCCTCCCGCACGAGTTCGAGCAGCGAGGGCCCGCACACGTACGTGCTGGCCAGCCAGGGTTCGCTCGCCCGCGGGTCGGCGTTGACCAGTTGGGCGACATCGCTGCTGCGGACCCGCTGGGCGACCTCGATCTCGCGGGGGAAGCGGTCCGCGAACTCCTGGTCCTGGCCCAGCTCCGCCTTGAGGACCTTGACGGCGATCGGCTGCCCGCCGGGGGTGAACGCCAGGAAGACCTGGCCGGCGCCGCCCATGCCGAGGCGCGCGTGCAGGACGTAGGGGCCGACCTTGTGCGGGTCGCCCTTCTTCAGCGACTCGTAGCGGAACTCCTCGCCGCCGCGCAGCGCCACCTGACCGCGTACGAAGAGGAACTGGTCGGGCCGGCCGCTGTAGAGGAGATCCGGCACCGGCGGGTCGTCGGCGTTCTGGATGCTCGCCTCGCGCAGCCGGCGTCTGACGTCGTCGTGGAGGTTGGCGACGGTCGCCCCGAGGGACTGCTCGCCGTGTGCCTCGCGGACCGCTTCGGCGAGGGACTTGGTGAAGTAGGTCAGCCCGCCCTTCCGGTCCTCGAAGTAGGTCAGCTGCGAGCGTCCGCAGGCGGCCCAGATGTAGGTGCCCGCGCCGCGCGCCGGGGTGGCGCTGTCGGCGTAGGCGGTGACGTTGGCGGCGGGTTCGGCGTACCGGGTGGCGATGCCGGCGCAGCAGCAGTCCAGGATGAAGATCTTGATACGGGCGTTGCTGCGCTCTATCTGCTCGCGCAACTCGCGGAACCGCAGCGAGGTCAGCGAGCGCTGTGTGGCGTCCTCGCTGGTGTCGGTCAGCGCGAGCCCGAGGTCGAACCGGCCGTTGCTGCGGTGCAGCAGCTGGCCGTGGCCGACGTAGTAGAACAGCAGGACGTCGTCGACGTCGTCGATCAGCCGGACGATGTCCCTGAGCACCTTGTTGCTGTCGCGCTGGTTCTGGAACGTCTTGACGCGGTCCTTGGGCCATTCGCCGGGCCCGGTCAGCAGGCCGCGCATCTCCTTGAGACTCTGGAGGGCCGCGGGCATGGGCCTGCGGTCCTCGAAGCCGGCCGTGTACTCCGACGTCCCCAGCAGAATGGCGCGCGACCGACCGAAGTCGATGTCGTCACGCAGGGTCATCCGGGGCCTCCGGCGTCGCCTCCAGGGACTTGGCCGTCTCGATGACGTCCTTGAGGACGGCCTGCGCGTCGCGGCCGGTCACCTTGAAGCGCCGGTCGCCGACCTCGATCTCGATGTCCGTGGTCTGCGCGCCGATCCACACCTGCAGCGCGTGCACCGCGACGACGAGGGGACCGCCCGCGGCACACGCCACCGCGAGGAAGTCCCAGACCGTGCCCTGGCTGTTGGGTGCGGCCGGCCGTGCGACCGCCTGGACCGCGACGCCCTGGTGCCCGGCCATCCACTCGCGCAGGCTCTCCAGTTGCTCGCCGCCGCTCAGAAAAACGCGAAGTTCAACCGTCATAGTGCAGTGACACCGCAACTTCCCCCGGACAGTAGATGCACAGGAGACTAGACGGGCCCCCTGGTGCCGTCCAGACGATCGGCCGATCAGCCCCGGACGGCCAGGTCACCACCTGTACAGCGGAATGACCTGTGCCGACCCGATGCCGTTGACCCGGCTATGAAGAAGATCGGCGCGCTCGCCGCGCTCACCATGGCAGTCCTCGTCATCGCCACCCCGGCCCACGCCGACGACGGCGACCGGGGCCGTGTCACCATCGCCGGCTACACGGCCCCCAACCTCTGCAGGCAGGCGCTCGCGCTCGTCCCGATGGCGGCGCCGTGGACCGGCCCCGCGGTGGACGACGCCTGCTACAACCGCGACCACAACAAGATCGAGCAGGGCTCCTGGGTCATCATGTCGTGAGGTGCGTCGGCGCGAACATCCGCAGCACCGCCGGGAGGACGACCACCGACGGGCCGCGGGTCTGAAGCGCCTTCGCCAGGTCCGCCTCCAGCGTCTCCGGGGTCGTACGGGTCCCGGGGACGCCGAACGACTCGGCCAGGGCCACGTAGTCAGGACGCGTCAGCTCGGTCGCCGTGGCCTGGCCGAAGGCGTCCGTCATGTACTCGCGCAGGATGCCGTAGCCGCCGTCGTCGACGATGAGCCAGGTGACGTCCAGGTCGTACTGGCGGGCCGTGGCCAGCTCGGCGATCGAGTACAGGGCGCCTCCGTCGCCGGACACCGCGAGCACCGGGCGGGTCGGGTCGGCGGCAGCAGCGCCGAGCGCCGCGGGGAAGCCGTAGCCGAGGCCGCCGGCGCCCTGGGCGGAGTGCAGGTGGTTGGGGCCCTTGGCGTCGAAGGCCGACCAGGCCCAGTAGGCGAGGATCGTCATGTCCCAGAAGGACGGGGAGTCGGCGGGCAGGGCGCGCCGGACCGCCGCCAGCACGTCCTGCTCCAGGGTGAGTTCCTGGGCGCCGATCCGCTCCGACACCTTCCCGAGCACCTCACGCACCCGCTCCGGCGCCGTGACGTCCTCCCGCTCCGACACCGTCTCCAGCAGCGCCTGGAGCGCGAGGCGGGCGTCGGCGTGGATGCCGAGCGCCGGGTGGTTGGACTCCAGCTTGCCGAGGTCGGCCTCGATCTGGATGACCCGGCCGCGTGGCTTGAACGTGTGGTAGTTGGAGGAGAGTTCACCCAGGCCCGAGCCTACGACGAGGAGTACGTCGGCGTCCTCCAGGAAGTCCGTGGTGTGCCGGTCCTCGATCCAGGACTGCAGGGACAGCGGGTGCGTCCAGGGGAAGGCGCCCTTGCCGCCGGGGGTCGTGACGACCGGTGCCTGGAGTGTCTCCGCCAGCTGACGGAGCTTCTTCGAGGCGTCGGCGCGGACCACTCCGCCGCCCGCGATGATCGCCGGGCGGGCGGCGTGGGACAGCAGGTGGGCGGCCAGTGCCGTCAGTTCGGGGCGCGGCGGCAGCTCGTCGGGGAAGGCGTCGCCGCCCGTCACCACCGGGATCGAGGTCTCGGCCAGCAGCACGTCCTGCGGGATCTCCACCCACACCGGGCCGTGCGGGGCCGTCAGCGCCGACTTCCAGGCCGCCTCGATCGCGGAGGGGATCTGGGACTGGGTGCGGACCGTGTGGACGGACTTCACCACGCCCCGGAACGACGCCGCCTGGTCGGGGAGTTCGTGCAGATACCCGTGCCTGCCACCGCCCAGCCCCGCCGTCGGGATCTGGCTGCTGATCGCCAGTACGGGCGCGGAGGCCGCGGCCGCCTCCTGGAGGGCGGCCAGCGAGGTCAGCGCGCCCGGGCCGGTCGACAGCAGCAGCGGGGCGGCCTCGCCGGTGATCCGGCCGTAGGCGTCCGCCGCGAAGGCGGCGTTGTTCTCCACCCGCAGCCCGATGTACCTGAGGTCGGAGCGGCGCAGCGCGTCGAACATGCCGAGCGCGTGCTGGCCGGGCAGCCCGAAGACGGTCGTCGCGCCGAGCCCGGCCAGCGTCTCCACGACCAGGTCTCCGCCGCTTCGACCGGCGGGAGGGTTCAGTGCGGCGGCGGTCTGCTCCTCCGTCGGGCGGAGCACCAGGTCGTGGTCGTGGGTCACTTGCCCTCGTTCTCCTCACGGGCCGCCGCGATCTGGCGGGACATGATCGTGGTCAGTTCGTACGCCGTGTGGGACGCGGCCACCGACGTGATCTCGGCGTGATCGTACGCGGGCGCCACCTCGACGACGTCGGCGGAGACCAGGTTGCAGGATGCGAGGCCGCGCAGGATCTCCAGCAGCTCGCGCGAGGTCATGCCGCCGGCCTCGGGGGTGCCGGTGCCGGGGGCGTGGGCCGGGTCGAGGCAGTCGATGTCGATGGAGATGTACAGGGGCCGGTCGCCGATGCGCTGGCGGAGCTGGTCGGCGACCTCGTCGGCGCCGCGCCGGTAGACGTCGGCGGAGGTGACGATGCCGAAGCCCATCTTCTCGTCGTCGGTGAGGTCCTGCTTGCCGTACAGCGGGCCGCGGATGCCGACGTGGGAGAGGGCCGAGGTGTCGAGGATGCCCTCCTCGACCGCGCGCCGGAACGGCGTGCCGTGGGTGTACTCGGCGCCGAAGTAGGTGTCCCAGGTGTCGAGGTGGGCGTCGAAGTGGAGCAGCGCGACCGGGCCGTGCTTCTTGGCGACCGACCGCAGCAGCGGCAGCGCGATGGTGTGGTCGCCGCCCAGGGTCATCAGCCGGGCGCCGGTGCCGATCAGGTCGTCGGCGGCGGCCTCGACGGTCTCGACGGCCTCGTTGATGTTGAAGGGGTTCACGGCGATGTCGCCGCCGTCCGCGACCTGCGCGAGGGCGAAGGGGGAGGCGTCCTGCGCCGGGTTGTACGGGCGCAGCAGCCGGGACGCCTCGCGGATCGCGTTGCCGCCGAAGCGGGCGCCCGGCCGGTACGAGACCCCCGAGTCGAACGGCACGCCGACCACGGCGACATCGGCGCGGCCGACCTCGTCGAGGCGGGGCAGCCGGGCGAAGGTGGCGGGTCCGGCGTACCGCGGGATGCGGGAGGAGTCGACGGGGCCGCGGGGGGTCTCGTTGCCAGTCATCGTGAAATGCCTTCTTTCCTACGCTTCGTCGCGTATGTACTTCTGCCTGTGACTCTACTGGGGAGCCGGCACCGGTTCGGACACGAGTTCGGGGTCCCGCCCGGCGAGGCGCTCACGCCAGGCGGCGAGTACGGCCGCGTCGGTCGGCCTCGTCATCAAGGAGACGGCGATGTAGGCGGCGAGGGAAGACAGCAGCCCGTAGTAGACCGGTTCGTTGGCGAGGATGCCGTGGGTCGCCATCAGGACGATCACGGCGACGCCGCCGACGACGACCGAGGCGAGCGCGCCGTACACGGTCCCGCGCCGCCACAGCAGCCCGCCGAGGATCGGCACGAGCAGTCCGCCGACGAGCAGGTTGTAGGCGACGGTCAGCGCCTCGACGACGTTGTTCAGCGCGATGGCCGTACCGATGACGGCGAGGCCCATGAGGAGGATGAAGGCACGGTTGCCCTTGACCTCGTCGTGCTGGTCCCCCGAGTCCGATGCGCCCGACGGCCGGACGGCGCCGCGCAGACGTGACCAGATGTCGTTGTTGGCGACGGTCGCGCAGGCGATGAGGGCGCCGGAGGAGGTGGACATCACGGCGGCGAGGGCGGCGGCCAGCACCAGGCCCCGTACGCCGACCGGGAGTTCGTCCTTGACGATGGTCGCGAAGGCGTCGTCCGCGCTGCCGAGCCTGGGGTAGAGCACCTTGGCGGCCGTACCGATGACGGCGCCGGCGAGGGCGTAGACGAGACAGTAGGTGCCCGCGACGGTGCCGCCCCACTTGGCGGTCTTGTCGCTGCGGGCGGTGAAGACGCGCTGCCAGATGTCCTGACCGATGAGCATGCCGAAGGTGTAGATCAGGACGTAGGTGAAGATCGTCTCGCCGCCGATGCCCAGCGGGTCGAAGTACTCGGTCGGCAGCTGGGCCTTCATCTCGCTGAACCCGCCGGCCTTGACGACGGCGATGGGCAGCAGGAGCAGCAGCACTCCGACCGTCTTCACCACGAACTGCACCATGTCGGTGAGGGTGATCGACCACATGCCGCCGAGCGTCGAGTAGGCGACGACGATCGAGCCGCCGAGGACGATCGCGACCGTGCGGTTCATGTCGAAGAGGACGTCGAAGATCGTGGCGTACGCGATGGTCGACGTGACCGCGAGCATGAGGGTGTACGCCCACATGACGACACCGGAGATGACGCCGGCCCGGCCGCCGTAGCGCAGGTCCAGCATCTCGGAGACGGTGTAGACCTTCAGGCGGGCGATGCGGGCGGAGAAGAAGACGGAGAGCGCGAGGAGCCCGAGGCCGATGGTGAACACCATCCAGGCGCCGGAGAGGCCGTACTGGTAGCCGAGGCCGACGCCGCCGATGGTGGACGCGCCGCCCAGGACGATCGCCGCCATGGTGCCGGAGTACATGGTCGGGCCGAGCCGGCGGCCGGCCACCAGGAACTCGCTCTTGGACTTGGCGCGGCGCATGCCCCACCAGCCCATGGCCAGCATGCCGGCCAGATAGACGACGATGACGGTGTAGTCGACGGCCATGTGGAGGCCTCCTTCGCGAACATCCCGGTGGCGTGTCGTGCAGATGGGGGTGGGGACGTCGGCAGCGGCTCGCGGGGACATCCGCCCGTACCCGCGGCTGCCGGTCTGGAACGACAGTAGGTGGCCGGAAAGTGACTGCGAAGTGTACGTTTCATCCATCTGAGGCTGCGCAGCTGGAGGAAACGCACACATGCCGGACCCTGCCGTTCCGCCCACCCC
>NZ_JAKEIP010000278.1 GCF_021474425.1 Streptomyces muensis
CGGCGGGCGCCCCCCCCCCCCACCGAGGTCCCCTCATGCCCAGACCTGTTCTCGCGCCCCGCGCTCCTCCTGCTCGGCTCCCTCGCTCTGACGGCCGCCTGTGGCACGGCCAGCGCCAGCACGAGGAACACGGACAGGCCGACGGCGAGGGAACGTGTCCGCCGTGCGGTGCGGGCCCCGGCCTCCCGCTCGGCGTCCCGGGCCGTGAGGGAAGCGGTGAGGAAGGCCCGCTCCGGCGCGGTGAGGTCGTCCTCCCGGTGCCGGCCGAACAGCTCCTCGGCGCGGGCCAGCCGACTGCCCCGGTACAGCGCGCCGGGATCGCGCTCCAGCTCCTCCCAGCCGCGCGCCGCCTCACCGAGCCGGCGCTGTGCGCGCAGCCGGTCCCGGCCCTCCTCGATCCAGCCGGCCAGCCGCGGCCAGCCGCTGATCAGTGCCTCGTGCGCAAGCTCCACCGTGTCCCCGTCCAAGGTGACCAGACGGGCGAGGACGAGGCGTTCCAGCACGTCCCGAGCGTCACCGCCCAGCTCGGTCCGGGACGCCGGACGGCGGGTGTCGGCCGTCCCGTCACCAGGGGCGATCAGCCGGAGCAGGATGCGCCGGGCGATACGGCCCTGATCCGCCGACAGGCCGCCGTACACCTCCTCGGCGGTGGCGGCTATGGCGCCGCGTACACCGCCCGTCTCCTCGTACGCCGCCAGGGTGAGCAACCGGCCGCGGCGGCGGCGCCAGGTCTCCAGCAGGGCGTGGGAGAGCATGGGCAGTGCGCCCGGCTGGTCGACGACCTCGTCGATGACCGCGGCGGTGAGCGCCCGCTCCACGTTCAGGCCGGCGGAGGCGGCCGGGCCGGTGATGACCTCGCGCAGCTCGTCCCGGCTCATCGGACCGACCAGCAGATTGGCCCGGGAGACCGCCTCGGCCAGCTCACGGCGCTCGGCGCAGTGGCCGTAGAAGTCGCCACGGACCGCGAGCACCACACGCAGCCGACTCTCCGGCTCCCGGGCGGCGAGCAGCAGATCGGGGAACCCGTCGCGTTCCTCACGGTCGTGGCAGAGGGTGAACAGCTCCTCGAACTGATCGACGATCACCCAGGTGTCCCCGTCACCGTCCCGGGGGACGAACGCCTTCTCGTGCGTCTGCGCGGGCCGCTCCCCAGGCGTGAGCACACGCACCACCGCCGGCCGGTCGACTCCCGCCGCCTGCCGCAGCCTCGGGATCAGTCCCGCCCGCAACAGCGACGACTTACCGCTGCCGGACGGCCCGAACACCGCCGCGAACCGGTGCTCGCGCACCATCCCGACCAGCTCGGTGACGAGCGCATCCCGGCCGAAGAACAGGCCGCTGTCGTCCGGTTCGAAACGGGCCAGCCCCCGGTACGGCGGTCGCTCGTCCGGCGCGGGCACCCGGATCTCGGCGTCCGTCTCCCGCCAGCGCCGCTCCCATTCGTCCGGATCGGCATCCAGCGCCTCGGCGTACGCCCGCACCACGGCCAGCGACGGCAACTGATCACCGGCAGCCGCCTGGGACAGCGCGGTCGTGGAGTAGCCCGCCCGGCTGCCCATCTCCCGGTACGGCGGCTTCCCGGCCTTCTCCCTGAGGACCCTCAGCTCGTGCGCAAGCCGCTGTACGGGGCCGGCCTCGGGGTCGACCGGCTTCTCGCGTCGTCCCACCCGAGCCACCTCCCACACGCGTCACTGTCGTCAGAGATCGTCGCCACAGCTCAGCTACAGGGCGAGGACCTGCCGTTCCTGGTTCCCTTGTCCATGCCGTTCGCGATGAGGTCGGCGACGGGGCGGAACCGGGAGGCCTCGGTGATGGCGATGACGTAGCGCAGCATGCCGCACGCCTGGGCGGTGCGGTCGGTGCCGCGGACGCCGAGGTCCCTGAGGCTGTCCTCGAGGCTGGACTGACACAGGTTGACGACGGTCAGCGACTGGTTCGCGACGCGGGCGAGCGCGTCGTGGCTCTCCATGCCGAGGAAGAAGTTGTCGTCGGTGGCGTCCTCCGCGCCGGGGACGCCGGAGGCGAGGTTCAGGACGAAGTCGTGCGGGGTGTCGCCGGCCAGGAACCGTACGACGTGGAAGTCCCTGAGCCGTACGACCGCGTGCACCGTGGGGGTGTCGTTGCCGCCGCTGATCACGACATCGGCGAAACGCGGGGCCTTCTCGGCGAGGTTCCGCAGCTGGTCGAGCTGGTCGAGCATGGTCAGATAGGCGGCCGAGCCGTGGTCGACGTTCCAGTGGACCTGTGGGAAGTGGACGTGTCGGTCCGCCGCCGTCGAGCCGGATGCCTCGGTGTCCCTGGGCGCCAGCGCGATCACCAGGAATCCGAGGAGTACGGACAAGGCGACCACGATGAGGACGCTGGTGGGCATGGTGTGCTCCGGTTGTTCTACGTGCGGCGATGTCACGAACGACGCTCACAGCCGGGAGGTTGTTTGGCAGGCCCCGTCTGCCGCCGCAGACAATCCCGCCGCCTCTTCGCGCCGGGGACCCCGAGGGGGGACCGAAGCCCCCGTCCGTCATGGACGTACAACGACGGTCCATCCGGGGTGGTAGGTGTCCGGCACCGGAAAACGCTGCCAGTCGCGCGCCCAGTGCGGTGGTTTCCGGTCGCGGAGGACCAGCGCACTGGGAGGCGCCGGGGGATCGGTCTCCGAGACGGTGCAGCCCGCGGTGTGGGCGATGGGAATCGTCGAGGTGTTTCCCGCGAGGACACAGGGCGGGTGCACCCCGTGCTCGCGCAGCACGGAGGCGATCCGGACCCAGTCCCCGCGGGCCCGCTGATGGTTGCCCGCATGATGGTGGACGAGCCCGGCCTGGATGCCCAGGTGCCCGAGGAGTGCCAGGGCGAGCACCGCGGCTGTCGGCAGCGAGCGGCGGGCGCGGGCCCGGTGGACGACGGCGAGGAGTCCGACGGCGGCGGGGAGTGCCAGCAGGGCGTAGGTCGGCAGCAGGAACCGCGGCGCGGCGTAGGGGACGAAGAAGAGATACGGCCCCGCCGTGGCCGCCGCCACCGCGACCGCCAGCCACAGCGGTGCCGCCGACCGGCGCGCCCGGCGCTCCGCCCACAGCCCCAGGCCGACCAGCAGCGGCAGCAGCACCCACCATTCCGTCGCGGGCAGCGCCACACTGTCGCCCGTGCAGGGGCGGCACAGCAGCGGGCCGTCCAGCGAGGTGAAATGGGAGCCCAGGGAGAAGACGGCCCGCAGGCCGCCCTGGACCTCGTCGGCCTCCGCGAGCCGGTCGCGCACCCCGCCGAACCGCACCTCGGCCTCGACGACCCAGGACAGCGCGCCCGCCACGAGTCCGGCCGCCACGGCGGACAGACGCCCCCGGAGGCGGCCGTGGGCGCGCAGTGTGGGCATCAGTACGGCGGCCAGGAGCAGCGGCGCGGCGACGGCCACACCGTCGTTGGGCCGCATCAGGGTCACCACCGCGAGGCCCGCCACGACACCCGCGTACCGGGGACGCGGCGCGAGGAAGCAGCCCACCGCGGCGGTGGCACCCATAGCGGTGTAGTGGTTCGGCATCGCGGCACCGGCGTAGAACAGAGTGATCCACAGGCTGCCGTACAGCCCGGCCGCCACCCACACCGCCGCCGGGCGGTGCACGATCCGCAGCCAGGGCCGGAATCCCAGCCAGAGCGCACCGCCGGCCAGCAGGAGCAGCCACACCCGGAGCAGCACCGTGGAGTCGCTCCAGGAGGCGATCGGGGCGAGCAGCAGGGGGACCCCGCGGGTGCGCGGGGCGCTGAACGGGGTCGCGGGACCGTACGGTCCGAAGCGGCTGGCGTACACGAGCTCGTCCCAGCCGAGCGGCAGGGTGAGCGGGACGAGGACGACCGACAGCAGACAGAAACCGACGGCCACGATCCACAGCATCCGCCGGGCCGAAGAGTGTGCCGAAGCCTGTGTCGGAGACTGTGCCGAGGCCGCTGTGCGATCCGCGTTCATCGGACCCACCCCAGCTTGCGCCGCCCGCGGCGCACCGCCGCGCGGGTGAGGATGCCTGCCGTGGCGGCGAGCACGGTGGCGCGGTCGCGCCAGTCGGGCGGGCCGGGTGGTGGTGGAGGAGCGGAACGCCCGGCGCGTTCCTCCACCAGGGTGCTGAACAGACGCTCGTAGCGGTCGGCGACGCCATCCGGGGTGAAGCGTTCCGCCGCACCGGCCCGGGCGGCCCTGCCCATCTCCGCACGCCGTCCGTCGTCCCGCATCAGTGCCAGCAGCGCGTCGGCCACGCCCCGGGTGCTGTCGCGCGGGACGAGATGGCCGTCCACACCGTGGCGGATGATCTCGCCGGGCCCGTGGGGACAGTCGGTGCTCACCACGGGCAGGCCGCAGCGCATGGCCTCCACGATCGTCATCCCGAACGACTCGTGCGCGGAGGTCACCGCGGCGATGGAGCCCTTGACCCACTCGGCCTCGATGGGCGTGGCCGAACCCATCAGGAAGACCCGCTCCCCCAGGCCGTGGTGGGCTATCCGGTCGGCTATCCGGGCCCGCTCCGCGCCGTCCCCGTAGATGCGCAGCGACCAGTCGGGGCAGGCCGCGCCGGCCAGGGCGAACGCGTCGACCAGCATCTCGTACCGCTTGACGCGGGCCAGCCGTCCCGCCGCGACGACGACCTTCGCCGCCGCGTCGGCCGGCGGCACCGCGGGTTCGGGGACGCTGTTGGGGATGGCCAGCACCCGGGTGCGCGGCAGCCGCATGCCACGCCGGTGGTCGCGCGCGTCGGCCTCGGTCATGGTGACCAGCGCGTCGAGACCGCCGTACCAGCGCTGGAGTTCCGTGCGCAGTCGGTGCGGGTGGTTGTCGTGGGTGAGGTGCTCCTGGCCGACGCGTACGGCATGGCGTGGCCCGAAACGGGCCAGCAGCGCGTTGAGGCCGGCCCTGGTGCCCACGACGACGTCGGCGTCCGTCTCCCGCAGCCAGTCGATGACCCGCTGCTCGGCGAGCCGGTGGTACTGGTGCGAGCGGCTGTCCCCCTTCGGGAAGACCTCTCCGGCCCGCCGGGCGAGCGGGTCGGCCGCGTCCGCGGATCCCTCGCGCCGGTCCACCAGGGCCCGCAGCGGCACCTCGGGCGAGCGCCCCAGCTGCGGTTTCTCGCGGTGCCGGAAGACCGACACGAGTTCCACCTGGTGTCGCCCTGCGAGCGTGTCGGCGAGCGTCATGGTCGTTCGTACGGTGCCGCCCATCGCGTACGCGTTGTGCAGCAGGAAGGCGATGCGCACGTGCGGCGTCCCCCGGGTTTCCTGTGGTGTCGCTGGTCAGTGCCGCTGTGTTCGCCTGCGGCGAGGCGACCGCGCCCGAGTCGGGCCGGGTTCGGGCGCTCTTCTGCCGACGCTCGCAACCGGAATGTTGTTTGGCACGTCCCTTTTGCCTGGTCAAACAACTCTGTGGGCGGTGACGGAGTGTCCGGCGCAGAGGTCTCCGGCGACGCCTGACGGGAGGAGATCCGGGTACGGCGGCCGGGCGTCGAAGGCCGCCCGGGACATCACCGAGGGCGTCGCCGCCAAGGGACTTTGATCGACCTCGTGGAGCGGCTGGGCGGACAGCTCCCGCGCCACGGCCACTACTTACGGTCAGGTCAGGAGCAGACCCGCCTGTAGGGCTGGTCCGGAACGTATGCGCGCCACTGCGCGCGAGTCAGCTCGGCGTTCCCGGTACGGGCGCAGACGAGGGACACCGCCCGCTCCGGATCCACCACGTACCGCTGGAGCGGGACTCGCGCGCCACCCGCGTACAGCGTGGTGCTGTCCGGGCTGAAGGCGAGCGTGTCGACGCTGCCACCGGGGGTGCGCAGAGAAGGACCGAGCGGCTGCTGGGTCGCGATGTCCCAGAGCTGGACGGTCCCCGAGTCGCCGCCCACGGCGAGCGTGCCGCCGTCCGGACTGAACGCCAGAGCCGTGATCGCCTCGGCCGAGTCGGAGGACGGATCGACGGGCGCCAGGAAGACGTTCCTCAGGATGCCCGCCCGGTGCCGGAGGCCGCCGTCCCAGAGGGCCACTCGCCCGGTCCAGTCGCTCGCCGCCAGGCCGGAGCCGTCGGGCGCGAAGGCGATGGTTCCTATGCCGTCGCGCTGGACGAGGTCGTGGGCGTGGGACCGGCCCGCTCGGACGAAGCGGTTGTCGGTCACGAGGAGCTTGCCGTCCGGGCTGACGGCGAGATGATCGCCGCCCGGGCCGGGGAGCACCGCCGTCCTGCGCTGCCGCACGGTGTCCCATGTCTCGTTGACGAAGCCGTCGGAAGCCACCCGAGCGGTGAGGAGCGTACGACCGCCGGGTCCCAGGGCGACCCTGTCACGGGGCTCCAGGTATGCCGCCGCGGGCGTCACGGGCGCCGTTTCCAGGTCCAGCGTGGTCTTGACGTGTCCGGCGGCCACGTCCCACACCGTCAGACGCAGAGGCGACGTGTCCTCGCCGCCGTCGACGAGGACTCCGTACGCCAACGCGCCTCCCTCGGGGCTGAAGGACAGCAGCGGCTCGGTCTCGTCGTCCGTGAGGGCCGCCGGTGCTCCGGTGCGCCGGCCGGGAAGCGGCGGGGTCGGCAGGGTGCGCAGCAGTCGGCCGTCGCGCGTGCTGCGCAGCTGGAAGACATAGCGGTCACCGATGAGTTCGGCGGTGGCGAGCGTCCTGCCGTCGGGGCTGAGCCGCACTCCGGCGAGCGGACTCCCGCGCCAGGCGCTGGTGAGCGTCGAGGTGAGGTCGAGGGTGTGGACCGTGCCCCCTTCGAGGTACCGCAGCAGGGGCCGCGAGGAGTCGAAGGCGAGACCGGAGAGCGACGCGTTGTCCAGGGAGTGCCGGAAGACGGGGGCGCCGCCGCTGGGCAGCCGCCACACCCTGATCTCCTCGCCACCGTTGGTCGCAAGGAACGAGCCGTCCGCGCTCACGACGGCCGAGAGGACTCCCGGGTGGGCGACGTCGGCGAGCTCCCGTCCCGACGTGGCGTCCCATACGCGCACCCGGCGGCCCTCGGTGAGAGCGAAGAGCCGGCCGCCGCCGAGGCCGAGGCGGGTGTTGTCGTCGCAGACGCCGCGAGCGCTCGTCCAGGCACCGGACCGTTCGCCGCGCGTGGCCGCGTCCCAGACTCGCAGGGTCCCGCCGTGCGGGCAGACGGCCAGCAGCCGATCGCCGTCGGTCGCCGCGTCGGCGGGCCGCTCACTGCCGGCCGACGGGGTCCGGAAGACCAGATGGCTGTCGGTGGCGGAGTGGAGCCCCACCCGGTCGTCGGTCACGCTCGTCATCAGGTAGTTGCGGCCACTCGCCCCGAACTTCACCTGGTAACCGAGCGACAGGGCACTCCCGATCCAGCGCCTCGCCCGGTTGTCCCACAGCCGCTGGGTCCTGTCAGTGGCCGAGATGACGAGCACCCGGCCGCCAGGGCCCGCGCCGAGTATGCCCCCGTCGGGTACCGGCCCCGAGGCGATACGGCGGTGGGTGTCCAGGTCCCACGTCCGCGAGGTGGAGTCGGGGCCGACGCTGAGCAGGGTTCGCCCGGAGACGTCGAGGAACCGGGACGGTTCGGCACCGGGCGTGGGGTCGGCGAAGTTGCCCAGTTCGGGCTGGGCCAGCGCGCCCAGCAGGGCTCGGCGGGACTCCGGCAGGTCGGAGGTCCGCCATGCGGCGACACCGAGCAGCATCGCGGTGCGCGGGTCGGTGGTCCGCATCGCCTCGGCGACCGCGGCCACCCGGCGGGCCGCCGTGTCGGTGGCCTGCTGCTCGCTGTCCTGACGCAGCCGCAGGGCGGTCAGCCCGACGACCAGGGCCACCGCCAGCACGGCGCAGAGCGAGGCCGTCAGCGTGCGGCTGCGGCGCCGGGCCCGGGTGGCGACCCGCTCCTCCGTCGCCCGCTGCTCCACCGCGGTGAACAGGAAGGCCGTCTCGTCGGAGGTCAGACCGTCGTAGCCGCCGTCCTCGCTGCCGTCGCCGCCCGCGAACAGTTCCTCGGCCCGCGCCAGGCGGGTGCCCCGGTAGAGCGTGCCCGGGTCGCGGTCGTGCTCCAGCCAGGTACGGGCGGCGTCGGTCAGCTGACGGTGGTGGCGCAGCCGCTCCCGGTCCGCGTCGATCCACTCGCGCAGCCGCGGCCAGCAGGTGATGAGCGCCTCGTGGGCGAGCTGCACCCCGTCGTCGTCGGTGGTCAGCAGCCGGGCCCGGGTCAGCCGCCCGGCGACGGCCCGCACCTCGGGGTCCTCCCACCCGGCCATCTCCTCCCAGCCGAGCGGGCGGCGCGTGTCGGCGTTGCCCTGGCCGGGCTCGACCATCCGCAGGAGCAGGTGCCGGGCGGCGTGCGCCTGCGCCGGTGAGAGTTCCCCGTACGCCTCCTCGGCGCTGGCCGCGATGGCGCCGCGCACCCCGCCGGCCGCTTCGTAGGCTGCCAGGGTCAGCATCCGTCCCTTGCGCCGCCGCCAGGTCTCCAGCAGGGCGTGGGACAGCATCGGCAGTCCGCCGGGCTCGTCGAGCACGTCCTCGACGATCCGCGCGGTCAGGGTCCGTTCCACGATGAGCCCGGCCGCCTGCGCGGGACCGATCACCGCCTCGCGCAGCTCGTCCGCGGTCATGGGCCGCACCAGGAGCCCGCTGGTGTGCAGCGCCTCCGCCAGCCGCGGGTGCTCGGCGCACCGCGCGTAGAAGTCCGACCGTACGGCGATGAGGACGCGCAGCCGGCTGCCCGGGTCCCGCGCGGCGAGCAGCAGGTCGAGGAAGCGGTCCCGCTCGGCGCGCTCGCGGCACAGCGTGAAGACCTCCTCGAACTGGTCCACCACCACCCAGCTCTCGGGCTCGTCGGCGGCCGGCGTCAGCAGATGTCCGTACGTGGTCGCGGGCCGGGCTCCCGGAGTGAGGATGCGCAGCACCGCCGTACGCCCCTGCTGCGCGATCCTCTCCCGCAGCAGCGGAATCAGCCCGGCCCGCAGCAGGGAGGACTTGCCGCTGCCGGACGCCCCGAACAGCACGGCGAACGGGGACCCGCACCCCAGCTCGCTCAGCTCCTCGATCAGCCGGTCCCGGCCGAAGAACAGCTCGCGGTCGTCCGGCTCGAAGCGCGCGAGGCCACGGTAGGGCGGGGCGGCGTCGGCGTCCTCCTGCCGCTCCTCCCCGGCCAGCGCCTCGGCCTCCGCCCACCGTGCCTCCCACGGGGCGGGGTCCTCTCCGCATGCCTGGACGTACGCCTGGAGCACAGGCAGCGAAGGCAGTCGCTCGCCGCTTTCGCCAGGGTCGTCACCGAGAAGCCGGCCTGCTTCGCCATGGTCCGGTACGACACGCCCCCCGCCGAGCGGCGCAGCTCCCGAAGATCGTGGGCGAGTCGCTGCACGGGGCCGGCCGCCGGGTCGACCGGTAGTTCGGGACGCCCCATGACGAAGCCTCTTTCACATACAAGAAGAACATGCTGATCAGCAGCACAAGGTACTTTTCGCCCCCCTCGGGCGAGAACCCTTTCCGGCTGTGATGTTCGCCGGAGCCGATCAACCCTGACGGCCGCACCGGCCCACGGCACGGCCGGACGCCAGCCGCTGTGCTACCGCGAACGAACGAACGAACGAACGAGCGAACGAGCGATGCGGAAGAGGAAGGGGGCTCAGCCGGCCGCGACGACCGCGGCGAGGCTCACGGCGGCGGGCAGCGCCTGGGCGAAGAGGATGCGGCGGTTGGCGGTGGCCGCGCCGTACACGCCCGCGACGACGATGCAGGACAGGAAGAAGATCTGGACGCGGTAGCCGGTCGGGTCGTCGGCGATCAGGCC
Organism: Streptomyces muensis; assembly: GCF_021474425.1. Lineage (GTDB taxonomy): Bacteria > Actinomycetota > Actinomycetes > Streptomycetales > Streptomycetaceae > Streptomyces > Streptomyces muensis. Next base: position 9,737 of record NZ_JAKEIP010000278.1, read on the forward strand.
CCAGACCAGGCCTGCGGCGAGGAAGCCGTTGTAGAGGCCCTGGTTGGCGGCCAGCGGCGCGGTGGTGCGGGCCAGTTCGGCGTCGAAGCCGTGGAAGCGACGGCCCGGGCCGCGCTGCCAGAGGAACATCTCCAGGACCAGGATGTAGGCGTGCAGCAGCGCCATGAGGGCGACGAGGACGACAGAGAGCGTTTGCATGCGGTGATTGTGCCGGTGGGCGTTCCGGCCCCGTCGGGCGGTCCGACTTTCGGCCGAGCGGCCCGCTTCCCGGCCGGTGAACGGTGACCGTTCGGCCGAGGTGGCGGCCCTCGCCCCGGCGCGAGATTGGAGCTCCCCTTCCCCAGGAGCCCCACCGATGTCACCCGAGTCACTCTCCTTCGTCGCCGGAGTCGGCCCCGGCGACGAAGGAGCGGGACTCGGGTGACATCGGTGG
>NZ_JAKEIP010000279.1 GCF_021474425.1 Streptomyces muensis
CCCCCAACAACCGCACCCCACCCGTCGTGTCCACAGAATCCAGCAGCCGAGCAGCGGCCTCCCGCACCACCGCCGGATCGTCCGTGGGCCCACGCAGAGTCTCGGAACGGGTCAGCGTGGAGAAGTCGTACCGCCGCACCTTGAGGACGATGGTCCGCCCCGACAACCCGGCCCCCCGCAACCGCCGCACACACCGGTCGGCCAACCGCTGCACCTCCAGCCCCACCCGCACCCGGTCATGGATGTCCACGTCATACGTGTCCTCGACCGACACCGACTTGGCCTCCCGCTCGGCCACCACGGGCCGATCGTCATGGGCCAGCGCCATGGCATACAAGGCATGCCCATGAGCCTTGCCCAGCAGGCGTACGAGCTCGTCCTCCCCCGCCTCCGCGATCTCGTCCACCGTATGGATCCCGGCCCGCCGCAGATGGTCCCCGGTCGCCGGCCCCACACCCGGCAACGTCCGCACCGACATCGGCCCGAGCAACGCCCGCTCCGTCCCCGGCTCGATCACCACCAGCCCATCGGGCTTGGCCTGCTCCGAGGCGATCTTCGCGAGCATCTTGGACGCGGCCAGCCCCACCGACCCGGCGAGCCCCGTGACCGCCCGTATGTCGGCGCGCAACCTCGCCCCGACCAACCGCGCCGACTCCTCGTCCCAGGCCGTACCCCCCGCCTCAAGATCCACGAAGGCCTCATCCAGGCTCAACGGCTCCACCAGCGGCGACAGCTCCCGCAACAGCGCCATGACCTGCTCGCTGGTGTCGCGGTAGATCCCGAAGCGCGGCACCAGATACGCGGCATTCGGCGCGAGCCGACGCGCCTGGGCCATGGGCATCGCCGAGTGCACCCCGAACACCCGGGCCTCATAGGACGCGGTGGCGACGACTCCCCGCGGCCCGAGCCCGCCCACGATCACGGCTTTCCCACGCAGGCTCGGCTTGGATGCCTGCTCCACCGAGGCGTAGAAGGCATCCATGTCGAGATGCAGGATCGTAGGCGCGTTCCTCACATCTCCGATGCTGCCTCACGCCACTGACAATGCCCTGCCACGACCGCTGAACCACGCTGATCCACAGATCCGCCCACGCGACCCACCACACTCGGACCGGACAGAGGACGCGCCTCGGCAACCGGGCTCAGACCGCCCGGTTACGCCGCCGTGCCAGCTCATCCGCCGGATTGTGCCCGACCAGCGTCTCCCCGGTGTCGATCCGCTCCCCGTGCAACTGCGACAAGGCACTCTCGACGTCCCGCCACACCACACCCACGGCGATCCCGAAGATCCCCTGCCCACCCTGAAGCAGCGCGTGCACCTCGTCCGGGGACGTGCACTCGTACACCGTCGCACCGTCGCTCATCAGCGTCATGCGCTCCAGATCGCGAAAGCCCCGCTCCCGCAGATGCTGGACGGCGGTACGGATGTTCTGCAGCGACACACCCGTGTCGAGGAAGCGCTTGACGATCTTCAGAACGACGACGTCCCGGAAGCTGTACAGCCGCTGCGTCCCCGACCCGTACGCGGGCCGCACGCTGGGCTCGACGAGGCCGGTACGCGCCCAGTAGTCCAGTTGCCGGTAGGTGATGCCGGCGGCCGCACACGCCGTCGGACCCCGGTAGCCGATCTGCTCGGTCTCCATGGACGCCGCCCCTCCGCCGCTGCTCGGCACGGCCGTCGGTCGCTGCGGAGCGTGATCGGCCGCGCTGCCCTGGAGCGGGCTGCCGTGAAGCGGGTACGGACCGCTCGCCCCGAGACGTCCGGGGGCACCCCCAGCCGTACCGTCGCCGCTGCTTCTCACGCCGACCTCCGTCCTTGACCTGCCTTCTCGACGGTAGGCAGTCACCAGGGGTGCGTCAACGATCGCCACACTCGCCACGCCGAGTGATAATCACCCTAGGAGTGGTTTCCCGTACCCCACCGCGGGGAAAGGCTAGCCGAATGCGCTCGGAGCGGGCCGCAGGACGCTCTCCCCGGCCGCCGGCAAATGCCGGCATTTCAGTTGTAACCGACTGTGGGCCGCGCCGCCACGGACCGCAAGCCCGCCGGGTCACCGCCCACGTCTCCGCACTGACCGCGGATGCTCACTGACTGCTGGTGCCGAAGTCCTCGGGCGAGATCTGGTCGAGGAACTCGCGGAACTTCTCCACCTCGTCCTCCTGCTCGTCCGGGATCGCGATGCCCGCGTCGTCGAGCACCCCGTCGCTGCCGTAGATCGGCGTTCCGGTGCGCAGGGCCAGCGCTATGGCATCGGACGGGCGGGCGCTCACCTCGACGCCGCTGGCGAAGACCAGCTCGGCGTAGAAGACACCCTCACGCAGGTCCGTGATGCGCACTTCCGTGAGCTCCTGGCCGACGGCTTCCAGCACGTCCTTGAACAGGTCGTGGGTCAGCGGTCGCGCGGGGGCCATGCCCTGCTGGGCGAAGGCGATGGCCGTCGCCTCCCCGGGCCCGATCCAGATGGGGAGGTAGCGGTCGCCTCCCACTTCACGCAGGAGCACGATCGGTTGGTTGGAGGGCATTTCGACCCGGACACCTACGACATCGAGCTCGTTCACACAGCAACCCTAGGCCGTGCTCGGGACGTTTGGGTAGTCGGGCAGAGAACGGGTGGCCGATCCGGCCTTCCTGTGCATGCCCCGCTCAGGGCAGGCGTACCCCGAGAGCGGTCTGCACCAGCGCGGCGTGCAGCTTGACGGTGAGCCCCGCCAGCTCCTTGGCGCGCGCCTCGGCGTGAGCCCTGGTCTGAGGGTTGCGGTGCCGCCTCAGCGGCGCCACGACCTGGTCCACGAGCCCGGCCTCACGGTCGGCGGCGCCCTTCATCACCCGCAGATGCCTTGGCTCGATCCCGAACCGCCCCAGCTCGGCGACGAGCCCTGCCACCGTGACCGCCTCCGCGTCGTACGCCCCGTCCGGCAGCGGAGTGATCAGGCCGTACGACTCCCATTCCGCGAGCTCCTTCTCGCCGATCTCGGCGGCGGCGAGCAGCGCGGCCCGCCCGATCCGTGCCGCCGTGGGCGCCTCCACGGACTCCAGGACCGTTTCTCCATCACGCTGACGGCACACGGTCGGCAGCGCGGCGGCCTCACCGCGCTCCATGGCGTCCAGGTGCTCACGGATCACCTTGAGCGGCAGATAGTGGTCCCGCTGCATCCGCAGCACATGACCGAGCCGCTCGACGTCCTGGGCGCTGAACTTGCGATACCCCGAGGGGGTCCGCCGCGGCTCGACGAGACCCTCCGACTCCAGAAAACGGATCTTGGAGATGGTGATGTCAGGGAACTCCTCGCGCAGCACGTTCAGCACCGCGCCGATGCTCAGCAGCCGACCGTCCGTGGCGGCGATGCCGTGCCCGGCACCGCCGCTCGGTGTTTTCAGCATGGACCTTCCCTGGTTCTCCCCGGACGGGCTCCGGGGGAGGGTCAGTAGCCCCGCTGGCTCGCGTAGAAGACCAGCCGGTACTTGCCGATCTGCACCTCGTCGCCGTTGTTCAGAGCGACCTGGTCGATCCGCTCACGGTTGACGTAGGTGCCGTTCAGACTGCCGACGTCGGCCACCGTGAACGAGCCGTCCTGCGCCCGGCGGAACTCCACATGCCGGCGCGAGACCGTGACGTCGTCCAGGAAGATGTCGCTCTGCGGGTGACGCCCGGCCGTGGTCAGATCGCCGTCCAGCAGGAACCGGCTGCCCGAGTTCGGGCCACGACGCACCACCAGGAGCGCGGAGCCCAGCGGCAGCGCGTCCACGGCGGCCTGGGCCTCGGGCGACAGCGCCGGGATCGGAGTCTGGCCGGTGGTCTCGGCGTCGTAGGCCTCCAGACCGGAGATGGAGATCGTGGAGGTCGTCTCGGACGGACGCTCGGGCGTCGCACCGGCCCGCAGCGGCGCGCCACAGTTGGAACAGAAGCGGCTGTTCTCCGCGTTGCGGTTACCGCACCTCGTACACACCAGGGCCGACATCGGGGAAAACCCTCCACCCGTACTTGAGGTTGACGGTTGCCCGAAACCTATGCCGCCGGACTGGCCAGGGTCAACCGACGGCGCGCCCTGACCTCCGGAAATGTCACCGCCCGGCCCAGACACCTGGTCCCGGAACAGCGGGCGCTGGCCCTCATCGTCCCCCTGCGCGCGGTGACGAGCGGTCGCGTTGTCGCTACCCGCTCGCGCGCTCTTGCCGAACAACTTCCCAAACAACTTCACGGGCGATTCCCCTTGACCGAAACAGACCCGCCCGTGGGGCAGGACGAACCCTGACTGCACTCTCTGACCGACCCGGACATCCTCACAACGTCCGTCTCCACCAGACAGTTTCCACCACGCACCACCCATTCGGTGCGCCGACCCCCCGCAACCTCATGCCCTCGCCGGACGTCCCCCATGCACCCCCGGTTCACTGCGAGGACGACCGAGCGTAGTCAGGCCGCTTCGCCGCTCGCAAGGCGTCCACGACGATCTTGTCCGACCGCTCGATGGTCACGGTGGCCTGCTCCTTCTCGAGGGTCTGCACCACGCCTCCAGGGATGTTGAGCGCCGGTTCGAGGTCCTGCGGCTTGCCGATGACCTTGAAACGAACGGGAGCGTTGATCTTGTTCCCGTCGACGCTCACGCTGTTGCCCGAGTCGGTCAGATAGGTGTCGGCGACGACGCGAACGCCGTTCACCTGGATCGCTTCCGCGCCGGCGGCGCGCAGCTCCTGGATCGCGTCGAGCAGCATGTCCGCTTCGACCGTCCCCTTCGTGTCCTCGATGGTCATCGTGATGCCGGGTCCCTGCGCGGCCACCGTGCCCGCCAGAATGCCGAGTTGCCTCTCCTTCTCGACCGTCTGCCTGCGGGCCTCCTCGGCCTGGTTCGAACTGTTCTCCAGTTCGTCGCGCTGCTTCTCAAGACCCTGCTTCTCGTCCTCAAGACGCTGAGTACGGTCATCCAGTTCATCGAGGATGCGAACGAGATCTTCCTGACGTGCGCCGCGCAGGGCGCTGTCGCCGTCGCTGTTCGACGCGACCTGGACGGCCAAGCCGAAACCGAGGCCGAACAGCAGCAGGGCGACGATGAGTTGGGCCCTGGTGACCCGAGGCGGCCACAACCCCTTCGCCAACCGCTGCCGACCGGTCAGCCGAGGCGCCTGCTCCTCGGCTGCACCGTCCACGGCCTCCGACGCCTCCGCGGCCGGGACCTCTTCGGGCAACTCCTTGCGCAGCCTGTTCTCCGCGGTCTCATCGTGGTTGCTCATCGGCGTCACGCCCGGAACACGTGCCGGCGAATGGCCGCGGCGTTCGAGAAGATACGGATGCCGAGCACGACGACGACGCCGGTGGACAGCTGGGCTCCCACGCCCAACTTGTCGCCCAGGAACACGATCAGCGCGGCCACGACCACGTTCGACAGGAACGACACGACGAAGACCTTGTCGTCGAAGATGCCGTCGAGCATGGCCCGCAGGCCGCCAAAAACGGCATCCAGAGCCGCCACGACGGCGATCGGCAGATAAGGCTCGACGACCGCCGGAACCTCAGGCCGGACCAACAGGCCGGCCACGACTCCCACGACGAGGCCCAGTACGGCGATCACGATGTGCCCTTCTCGGTTTTCTCGGTGTTCGGCTGTGCGGTACGTACGATCACACTCGGTGCAGCGGGCAACCGGAGGTCGCCCTCCACGGAGATGCTGGTGCGGATGCCGTACTCCTCGCGCAGTGCTTCCAGGTACAGCCCGTTGGCGCTCGCCTGGAACCTGTCGCGGAGCCGCTCCCCGTCCCCCACCGCAAGCACCGTGTACGGCGGGACCAGCGGTTTGTTGTCGACCAGTATCGCGTCGCCCGCCGCCCTGATCGCGGAGAGCGCGGTCAGCCGCTGTCCGTTGATGGCGATGGCCTCGGCACCGGACTCCCACAGCCCGTTGACCACGCGCTGCATGTCCCGGTCCTTCACACGGCCGGTGTCGGAGAACCCCGACGTCCCGCGCGGGTCGCCCTCGCCGCCGGACCCGGCCTCCTTGGCGTCGTTCACGACCAGCTTCACCCCGGGCCCGTGCACCTCGACGGAGCCCGCCAGGATGCCCACGAGATCCGCCTGGCCGCTGTCGCCGGTCGCCTTGAGCGCCTCCCGCTGCCGCGCGCTGACATCGTCACGCAGTTTGTCGACGCTCTCCTCCAACCGGTCCGCCGCCGCCGTCTCACGGTCGATACGGTCGACCAGCTCCTCGCGCTCCTTGGCCACGACGGGCGCCGCGACCCGTGCCTGCGCGGCCCCCACGGTCACCACGAGTGCCGCCAGCACCAACCCGGCCGCGAGCCCCAGCTTCGCCCTGAGCGTCTTCGGCAGACCACCCTCGCCGGCGGCCTTCTTGCGGGCGGCGGCCTCGGCATAGCCGTCGTCGAGGCTGTGATCCATGACGTTGGTGAGCAGCGACATGGACGCGTCCGGACGCGTGGGGCGCGTAGGTGTGCTCCGAACGGGGGGCTGCGGCATGCCGCACATCGTCGCACGTCGCCGCCCATACCTCCGAATGGCCCCACCGGCATGCCGGACGGCCCCCTTGAGGAGGCCCGCCCGGCACGCGCGCGTGGTCCGTGCTTCAGCGGCCGGCGCTGTCCACGACCGCCGCCCATTCGTCGAGCAGAGCCTGCGCGGACGCGTCGTCCGGCCCCTCCGCCCACAAATGGGTGACCGCTTCCGCCGGGTCGGGCAGAACCATCACCCAGCGCCCGTCGGTCTCCACGACCCGCACTCCATCGGTCGTGTCGACAAAGCGATCCCCGGCCGCCTCCACGACCCGCCGCATCACCAGCCCCTTGACGGCCCACGGAGTCGCGAGATCCCGCTTGATGACATGCGCCCGCGGAATCCGCGCGTCGATCTGGCTGAGCGTGAGCTGCGTACGCGCCACCAGGCCGATCAGCCGCACAAAGGCCGCCGTACCGTCGAAGACACTGCTGAACTCCGGGACGATGAACCCGCCCTTGCCGTCACCACCGAAGATCGTCGTGTCGTCGCGCCCGACCCGGGTCAGGTCGTCCGGCGAGGTCGTCGTCCACTCCACCTGCGTCCCGTGGTACGCCGCCACCTGCTCGGCGATCCTCGTGGTGGTCACCGGCAGCGCCACTCGCCCGCTGCGCCGCTCCGCCGCCACGAGGTCCAGCATGACCAGCAGGGCACGGTCGTCCTCGACGATCCGCCCCTTCTCGTCGACGAGCGACAACCGCTCGCCGACCGGGTCGAACCGCACGCCGAACGCGGCCCGCGCGGACGCCACGATCTCTCCCAGCCGCACGAGCCCCGACCGCCGCGCATCCGCCGACTCCGTAGGCCTGGACTCGTCGAGACCAGGGTTGATGGTCAGCGAGTCCACACCGAGCTTGCCGAGCAGACTGGGCAGCACAAGCCCCGCGCTACCGTTCGAGGCGTCAACGACGACCTTCAGCCCCGACTCCGAGATCCCCGTCGTATCGACGTTCCTCAGCAACGACCCGGTGTAGGAGTCGAAGACACTGGCCGGAAAATGCAGGTCCCCGATCTCACCCGGAAACGCACGCCGGTACTCCTGCCGCGCGAACACCCGGTCCAGCTTCCGCTGACTGGCCTGCGACAGGTCGGCACCCCGCCCGTCGAAGAACATGATGTCCACGGAATCCGGCACTCCGGGCGTGGTCCGGATCATGATCCCACCAGCACTGCCCCGCGCGGTCTGCTGCCGCGCCACGGGCAGCGGTACGTTCTCCAGGTCGCGTACGTCGATGGCGCTGGCCTGCAACGCGGAGATCACCGCTCGCTTCAGCGCCCGCGCACCACGGGAGTGGTCGCGGGCCGTCGTGACGGTGGATCCCTTCTTCAGGGTCGTCGCATACGCGCCGGCGAGGCGTACGGCGAGTTCGGGCGTGATCTCGACGTTCAGGATCCCGGAGACACCGCGGGCACCGAAGAGATGCGCCTGGCCCCTCGACTCCCAGATCACCGAGGTGTTGACGAAGGCACCGGCCTCGATGGTCTTGAACGGATAGACACGCACATTGCCCTGGACGATCGATTCTTCACCGATCAGGCACTCATCCCCGATGACCGCGCCGTCCTCGATCCGAGCGGCCCGCATGATGTCGGTGTTCTTGCCGACGACGCAACCCCGCAGATTGCTGTGCTGCCCGATGTACACGTTGTCGTGAACGACGGCCTTGTGCAGAAAGGCCCCGCTCTTCACGACCACGTTCGAGCCGACGACGGTGTGCTCCCTGATTTCCGCGCCGGCCTCGACCTTGGCGTAGTCCCCGATATAGAGAGGCCCGCGCAGCACGGCATCCGGATGCACCTCGGCGCCTTCCGCGACCCACACACCCGGGGAGATCTCGAAGCCGTCGATCTCGACGTCGACCTTGCCTTCCAGGACGTCGGCCTGCGCCTTCACGTAGCTCTCGTGGGTACCGACATCCTCCCAGTAGCCCTCCGCGACATACCCATAGATCGGCTTGCCTTCCTTCATCAACTGCGGAAAGACATCGCCGGACCAGTCCACGGGAACGTCGGCCTCGACATAGTCGAAGACCTCCGGCTCCATGACATAGATACCCGTGTTCACGGTGTCCGAGAAAACCTGCCCCCAGGTCGGCTTCTCAAGGAAGCGCTCGACCTGCCCCTCCTCATCGACGATCGTGATACCGAATTCCAGGGGATTCGGCACACGCGTCAGACAGACCGTGACCAGCGCACCCTTTTCCTTGTGGAAATTGATCAGTTCGGTGAGGTCGAAGTCGGTCAGGGCATCACCGGAGATGACAAGGAAAGCATCGTCCTTCAACGCCTCCTCGGCGTTCTTGACGCTTCCGGCGGTACCGAGTGGCTTCTCCTCATTGGCATAGCTGAGCTCCATTCCGAGCTCTTCACCGTCACCGAAGTAGTTCTTGACCAGAGAGGCCAGGAACTGAACTGTCACGACGGTCTCATTCAGACCATGCCTTTTGAGCAGCCTCAGAACGTGCTCCATGATCGGCCGGTTGGCCACCGGCAGGAGCGGCTTGGGCATGCTTGAGGTCATGGGACGAAGGCGCGTGCCTTCGCCCCCGGCCATCACGACGGCCTTCATGTCGGAAGCGTCCTCCTCGCAGAGACGACGGTCTAGCCGACTTCACCCGTCCAGATTGTCCCGCACTTTTCCACTGCGGGCCATCGAGCCGCTAGGCCGCTGCAATCCGCGAGTTCAATCGGCCGTGGCGTCCGCACGGACCAGGCGGCGGACTTGTACCACGTAGAGGACTCCTGCCCACCAGTACAGCGTCGTACCCCATCCGGCGAACGCCCATCCGAAAATAGCAGCCAGTGACGGGATCCATCCACTTCCGTCACTGAGCAGCAACAGCGGGAAGGCATACATCAGGTTGAAGGTGGCGGCCTTCCCGAGGAAGTTCACTTGCGGCGGCGGATAGCCATGCCGCCTGAGGATGCCCACCATGACCAGCAGAACCAGTTCGCGCGCCAAAAGTACAGCGGTCAACCAGACGGGCAGAATCTCGCGCCAGGTGAGACCGACCAATGTCGAGAGAATGTAGAGCCTGTCAGCCGCGGGGTCGAGGAGCCGGCCAAGGCTGCTGATCTGGTTCCAGCGCCGGGCCAGCTTGCCGTCCAGGTAGTCACTGACACCACTCAGAGCCAGCACCAGAAGTGCCCAGCCGTCACTCTCCGGCCCGCCGAACTCAGGCCTGAGAATCAGCCACAGGAACAGCGGCACGCCAAGCAGCCGAGCCATGCTGAGGATGTTGGGGATGGTGAGCACCCGGTCCGTTTGAACGCGAGTCTCCTGGACCTCCACCCTGGGCCTCCTGTGGGAAACGTACTTACGACGGCCTCTGACCCTACCTCAACGCAAAAAAGCTCTGGCTCTCGGGCTGTATGCCCAAGAGCCAGAGCTCTAAAAGGAGTTCGGCGGCGTCCTACTCTCCCACAGGGTCCCCCCTGCAGTACCATCGGCGCTGTAAGGCTTAGCTTCCGGGTTCGGAATGTAACCGGGCGTTTCCCTCACGCTATAACCACCGAAACACTATGAAACTGTCGAACACTGCCGCACCGCATGTGACCATATGCGGGGCCGTTCGTGGTTTCAGAACCAACACAGTGGACGCGAGCAACTGAGGACAAGCCCTCGGCCTATTAGTAC
>NZ_JAKEIP010000280.1 GCF_021474425.1 Streptomyces muensis
CCCCCCCCCCCCCCCCCCCCCCGCGCCCCCCCCGGCCCCGCCCCCCCCCCCCCGCCCCCCGCGGATCCGCGCACCCGCGCGCCGCCCCCCCGCCGCCGGACCCGCCCCTCCCGCGGCGCCCCCGCCGTCCGCGAGGTCGCCCGGGAGATCGCGGCCCGTGCACCCCGCTTCGTCTTGCTCACCGCCCGCGGCACCTCCGACAACGCCGCCCTCTACGCCAAGTACCTCCTGGAGATCCGCCTCGGCCTGCCCTGCGGTCTGACCTCGATGTCGACCACCACCGCCTACGGCGCCCGCCCCGACCTCACCGACGTCCTCGTCGTCACCGTCAGCCAGTCCGGCGGATCCCCGGACCTCGTCGCCTCCACCCGGGCCGCCCGCGAGGCCGGCGCGATCACGCTCGCGGTGACCAACAACCCCGACTCCCCGCTGGCCGCCGTCTCCGAGTACCACCTCGACATCATGGCCGGACCCGAACGGGCCCTCCCCGCGACCAAGACGTACACGGCCTCCCTCCTCACCCTGTACCTTCTCGTCGAGGGCCTGCGCGGCGGCGACGGCGCCCCCGCCGAGGTGCTCCCCGGCCTCGCCGAGCGGACACTCGCCCGGCAGGACGAGGTCCGCGCCCTCGCCGCCCGCTACCGCTTCGCCGAACGCATGGTGATCACCTCCCGCGGCTACGGCTATCCCACGGCCAGGGAAGCCGCCCTCAAGCTGATGGAGACCAGCTACATCCCGGCCCTCGCCTACTCCGGCGCCGACCTCCTGCACGGCCCGCTCGCCATGGTCGACAACGTCTCCCCGGTCATCGCGGTCGTCACCGACGGCAAGGGCGGCGAGGCCCTCCAGCCCGTCCTCGACCGGCTCCGCGGCCGGGGCGCCGACCTGGTCGTCGTCGGCGCCCGCCACCAGGTCGAGCAGGCCTCGGCCGGCTTCGTCCTGCCCACCGACGGCGTGGCCGAGGAACTCCAGCCGATCCTGGAGATCCTCCCGCTCCAGCTCCTGGCCTACGAGGTCACCATCGCCCGCGGCCAGGACCCGGACGCACCGCGAGCGCTGGCGAAGGTGACGGAGACCCGCTGAGGGAGGCCCGTCACAACAGGCGCGGGACGGGGCGAGCCGGGAGGAACCGGAGGCCCTCGCGGAAATTGCCATGGCCAACTGGCCCCGCACATGAACCCACACGGGTTAGGCTGCGTGATGGATACCAGGGCGTCCTACTAGTCCTCCAACCGGTCGGGACCCCGCGAAGAAGCGTCAACAGCAAACAGGCTCCAACGCATGGACACATCGGAGTGGTCTAGTCCACAATTGCGGAGGAGTGCGTAGTACGAGAACGCACCGACTTCCGTCTTCCCCGCACAGGAAGGCGGACCGAGGAACCGGAGCTCTCTGCCCTGACTGCCCCGGGTCCTCATCCTTCGGCCGACCGGGACCGCACACCCCACGGCCGATGTTGCTCCGGGCTGCGGTGCCGGGAGGGTTGAGGGTCCCTCTCAGGCGCCGCGGCCCGCGGGTGTTTCCGGGGTCCTTCACCGGCCGGACCGCCTCCACGGTGGCTGGTTTCGAACCATGTCCGTACCGCCAGGTACGCTCGGCCACGTGCCCTCCATGAACGAACTCGTACGCCAGCACACGGCCCTCGACGACTCCGACCTCGAGTGGCTCCACCTGCTGGTCTCGGAGTGGCAGCTGCTCTCCGACCTCTCCTTCGCCGACCTCGTCCTGTGGGTCCCCACCAGCGACGGCACCCGCTATGTCTCCGTGGCGCAGATGCGGCCCAACACCGGCCCGACCTCGTACCAGGACGACATGGTCGGCCATCTCGTCCCGCGCGGCCGCCGCCCCATGCTGGACGCCGCGCTCGACGAGGGCCGCATCGTGCGCGAGGGCGACCCCGAGTGGCGCGAGGAGGTGCCGGTCCGCGTCGAGTCGATTCCGGTACGACGGGACGGACGCGTCCTGGGTGTCATCGCCCGCAACACCAACCTGCTGACCGTCCGCACCCCGAGCCGCCTTGAACTGACGTATCTCCAAAGCGCCTCGGACCTCGCGCAGATGATCGCGGCAGGATCGTTCCCGTTCGCCAACCAGCAGGTCGACATGGACGCCTCACCGCGCGTCGGTGACGGCCTGATCCGCGTCGACGCCGACGGCATCGTCCAGTACGCCTCCCCGAACGCGCTGTCCGCCTACCACCGGCTCGGCCTCGCCGCCGACCTCGTCGGCCACCACCTGGGCATGACCACCGCCGAACTCGCCCCGACCCACGGCCCGGTGGACGAGGCCCTCGCCAAGGTCGCCAGCGGCTGGGCCCCCCGCGAGTTCGAGATCGAGTCCGGTGACGGCGTCATCCAGTTCCGGGCCATCCCGCTCAAGCCCAAGGGCATCCGCATCGGTTCGCTGGTGCTGCTGCGGGACGTCACCGAACTGCGCCGCCGCGAGCGCGAGTTGATCACCAAGGACGCGACCATCCGGGAGATCCACCACCGGGTGAAGAACAACCTCCAGACGGTGGCCGCCCTGCTCCGCCTCCAGGCCCGCCGCATCGAGTCCGACCGCGGCCGCGAGGCCCTGGAAGAGGCGGTTCGGCGGGTCGGCTCGATCGCGATCGTGCACGAGACGCTCTCCCAGAACCTCGACGAGCGCGTGGAGTTCGACGAGATCGCCGACCGGGTGCTGGCGATGGTCGCCGAGATCTCCCCCGGCAAGGTGACCGGCCGCCGGACCGGCCGCTTCGGCATCCTGGACGCCGAGGTCGCCACCCCCCTGTCGATGGTCCTGACCGAGATCCTGCAGAACGCCCTGGAGCACGGCTTCCGCGAGGGCGACACCGGCACGGTCGAGGTCTCGGCCGTCCGCGGCGGTACGACCAAACAGTCCCGCCTCCTGGTCACCGTCCAGGACGACGGCGTGGGCCTGCCCGACGGCTTCGACCCGCACACCGCCGGCAACCTCGGCCTGCAGATCGTACGGACCCTGGTGGAGGGCGAGTTGGGCGGCACGTTCGACATGGTCCCGGCGCCGGAGCGGGGGACCCGGGTGATCCTCGACATCCCGGTGCGGGCGCACAAGTAGACGCCGGGAAGGGGTTCGGCACCGGGGAGGGTCGTGAACCGTCTCCGGACAGCAAAGAGCCCCAGCCCGTTCAGGGGGCTGGGGCTCAACATGCTCGTTGCCGGCGTTTGCCGCGCATCGGGGGTACTGCGCGCTGCGGCTCGGGGGCGGGAGATGCGTACTCGCTGTACGCGCCGCCAAGCTCAGGCTGTTTTAGCGGGGCGGGTGTGTCAGGCGGAGGCCTGACGGGCCCGGTTGCGGGCGGCGCGGCGCTTCATGGCGCGGCGCTCGTCCTCGCTGAGACCACCCCAGACGCCGGAGTCCTGGCCGGACTCGAGCGCCCACTGCAGACACTGATCCATAACGGGGCAGCGACGGCAGACGGCCTTGGCTTCCTCGATCTGCAGCAGCGCAGGACCGGTGTTGCCGATGGGGAAGAAGAGCTCGGGGTCTTCCTCGCGGCAAACGGCGTTGTGACGCCAGTCCATGGCTGCTACCTCTCCTTGGTATTACGTGCTGATTGCTTGTGAATGTGAACGCTTTCACGAATCCCTCAACAAGTGAAGGGCCGACCGCCAGGTTCCCTGGCGAGGTCCTGTGATTTGAAGAGGGGTTCCGGTGATCAGTGGAGGCCGGTCTTGCGGGCCGTCCCGATCGCCACGTAGAGACTCGCAAACCTCAGCGACGGATACAACCCCTTCCGGAAAGTTTTTTTTGATTCCTCGGTGTCGACTAGGTCACAGCCGTACTTCCATGGGGTGGATCCTGGCCTAAACGTTCGAGTGAAAGGACTTTAGCCCGTTCCGCTCACACAATCACACGCAGTGCACGGCGTACGCCTGTGAACGTCACGCTCGTACGCAGCCCGAGGTGGTCGCCGTCCATCTGAAGGGGCAACGGCACCTTCGAATGCAAGGTGAACTGGTCCAGGTCGTGGAGTGTGACCGCGTGCTTGCCACGGGCCCCGCGCTCGGGGGACGAAGTGAGCAACTGGGTCGCATACCGGGCAACCGCGACCGTGGACATACGGCTGAGACCGAGTACGTCGAGACCGGTATCGAACGAGGCCTTAGGAGCCGCGTACACCGGGCGATTGCCCAGATACGTCCACGGAGCGGTATTGCAGACTATGGACAGCACCAAATCGGTCACCGGGTCCTCGCCCGGCCGCTCCAGCGTGATCGTGCCGTGCCGGCGGTTGGGCTCCTGGAGGAACTGGCGGACCACCTGGCGCAGGTAAAGGGCGTGTGTGGATTTCTTGCCCCGTTCGCGCTGCTGCTCGACCCGGCCGACGACACCCGCGTCGAAGCCGAGCCCGGCGCAGAAGGTGAACCATCTGGCCGGAACACCCTCGTCCTCGGTACCTGGCGTGCCCGCCGCTATGCCCATGCCGACCGTACGCTCGCTGCCCTCGCGCAGGGCGTCGAGCAGGGCGCCGGTCGCCTCCACGGCGTCGTTGGGCAGGCCGAGGGCGCGGGCGAAGACGTTGGTGGAGCCGCCGGGGACGACGGCGAGGCGGGGGAGACGGTCCGGGTCGGGGCCGTTGTGCAGCAGACCGTTGACGACCTCGTTCACGGTGCCGTCGCCGCCGAGGGCGACCACCAGGTCGACGTCATCGCTGTCCGCCGCCTGCCGGCCCAGGTCGCGCGCGTGACCGCGGTACTCGGTGGTGACCGCCTCCAGCTTCATCTCGCTGGCGAGCGCATGGATCAGGACATCGCGCGTACGTGCGCTTGTGGTGGTTGCTGCCGGATTGACCACGAGAAGTGCACGCATGGGTTGCAGCGTACCTACTGGGGGGTACCGGGCACAGGCCGAGGTGGGGATCCGGTAAGAGATGCGTCCCCTGAAGCCGTCCGTTTCGAGGTGTCCGGCGTCGGCAGGTGCTGGCGAGAACGCGATATCGCGGAGGGCTACCCTTCAAGGGTGACCAAGGAGCAGATCCCCGCCACCCCGGAGACCATCGGCCCGCGTCCGCGACGGCTGACGTATGCGGCCGTGCTGACCGCGCTGGAAGGCGTGGGCCTCGCCGTCGGGGGCGTGTGGGTGCTCGTGCTGGGACTCGCCGGGGATCCGGACGACCGTCAGCAGGCTGTCACGCTCGGTGTGACCCTGGTCGCGCTCGCACTGCTGCCGCTGCTCGCCGCGCGGGGGCTGTTCGGCCGGCGCAGCTGGAGCCGGGGGCCGTCGATCATCACGCAGATCCTGGCGCTGCCGGTGGCCTACAGCCTGTTGCAGGCGGACAGCATCGCCATCCCGGCGGGCATCGTGATCGCCGCGACCGCGGTCACCACGCTCGTACTCCTGGTCAATCCGGCGACGACGGAGGCCCTCGGGATCCGGGGACCCGGCAGCGCGCCGGATCAGAAGTAGCCGACCGCCGTCACTCCTCCACCAGCAGCTTCTCCCGCAGCTGCGCCAGCGTGCGCGCCAGCAGGCGGGACACGTGCATCTGGGAGATCCCGACCTCCTGCGCGATCTGCGACTGGGTCATGTTGCCGAAGAAGCGCAGCAGCAGGATGCGCTTCTCGCGCGGCGGGAGGTCCTCCAGGAGCGGCTTGAGGGACTCGCGGTACTCGACGCCCTCCAGTGCCTCGTCCTCCGCGCCGAGGGTGTCCGCGACCGCCGGGGACTCGTCGTCGGTGTCGGGGACGTCCAGGGACAGCGTGGAGTACGCGTTGGCGGACTCCAGGCCCTCCAGGACCTCCTCCTCCGAGATCGACAGCTTCTCGGCGAGTTCATGGACCGTGGGGGAGCGGCCGTGCTGCTGGGACAGCTCGGCGGTGGCCGTCGTCAGGGCGAGGCGCAGCTCCTGGAGCCTGCGCGGAACGCGGACCGCCCAGCCCTTGTCGCGGAAGTGCCGCTTGATCTCACCGACCACCGTCGGGGTCGCGTACGTCGAGAACTCGACGCCGCGCTCCGGGTCGAACCGGTCGACCGACTTGATCAGACCGATGGTGGCGACCTGGGTGAGGTCGTCGAGCGGCTCGCCGCGGTTGCGGAAGCGACGCGCGAGATGCTCGACGAGCGGCAGGTGCATACGGACCAGCTTGTTGCGCAGCTCCGCGTACTCGGCGCTGCCGTCCTGCAGCTTGCGCAGCTCGACGAACATGGCGCGTGCCCCGCTGCGGTCCTGAGGGTCGTGCTGCGTGGCCTGCACGCTGGGCGTGCTCATCGCCTCGTCCTCGGAGTTTCGCTGGTGCTCGCTCATCGTCCCGCCCGTTGCCCTCTCCCGAGCCCTCGCCTCTACTCGGACTGGGGAGACCCCGATCCGCCCGCCCAGAGGCGCGCCCTGCACGGCACCTTCGTCATCCCGTCCCTCGGCCAGGAGGCCCGCTTCCTCGGAGTCGTCCTCCGGGTGCGGCCGGGCCTGCTCGGGGATGCCGTCGATGCCGTCCGCCATGCGTCGGGAACCGCTCGGACCGCTCGGGCCCGCCCCCAGGCTCTCGGCTGCGTCCGAGAAGGGGGCAGTGCCGTCCGGCAGCTCCCGTGTGCCGCGCTCTTCGTCCCGCACCGGCCCGTCCCCGTTCCTCACGCCGGCCCGGGTCCCGCGCCGCGCTGTTTGTAGAGGCTGATCGAAACGGTTTTGTCCTCGTCCACGGCGGAGGAGACCTTCCCCGCGAGGGCCGAGAGGACGGTCCAGGCGAAGGTGTCCCTGGAGGGGGCGTGGCCGTCCGTGGTCGGGGCCGAGACGGTGACCTCCAAGGAGTCGTCGACGAGTCGGAAGACACAGCTGAGCACCGAGCCGGGCACGGCCTGCTGGAGCAGGATCGCGCAGGCCTCGTCCACCGCGATGCGCAGGTCCTCGATCTCGTCGAGGGTGAAGTCCAAACGGGCCGCGAGGCCGGCAGTCGCCGTACGCAGCACCGACAGGTAGGCACCCGCGGCCGGCAGCCGGACTTCCACGAAGTCCTGGGTCGCGGGCTCGCCTGCGATCTGGGACACCCTCACCTCCAAGGTGGTACAAGCTTCTCGGGGCCGAGGGTCGCCCCCCGGGGTAACGCGATGTGTGGTTCAGCGGTGACGCTATCGCGCTCTGAACTTTCCTGTCCCCAGGACCCCAACCCCTTGCCGTCACTCACAGTAAACCTGTGGACACGCTCCGTGTCTAGGGGTCTGCGGCTCCAATTGGGAAGAGCGCGCGCCGGGTTGACGTACCCAGACGTCAGACGGTCGAACCGTCCGGATCCAGGGTCACACGAGTACGTGGTCGACGAAGCACCAACGCCATTCCTCGCCCGGCTCGAAGGTCCGCATCACCGGGTGACCGGACTCCTTGTGGTGTTCTGTCGCATGCCTCCCCGGCGACGAGTCGCAGCAGCCGACATGCCCGCAGCTGAGGCAGAGCCGCAGTTGTACGGGGTGCATGCCTTCCGCCAGACACTCCGGGCACGTCTCGTTCAGCGCCCGGGGTTCCGGGTGCGGCAGCGCGTCGGCGTGCGTGCACTGTTTCATGATTGCCAGGTTACGACGGCCGCGACGATGGCCGCGCGGAAAAACGAGGGCGGGCGAGAAGCATGGATGTGATGCCGCTGCTGTTGCTGGTGGCGGGGAGCGCCGCCGTGGCCGCGGCCGCTCGGCGGTCGCCCGTGCCGGCGCCGCTGCTGCTGGTCGCCGCGGGGCTCGCCGTGTCGTATCTGCCGGGGGTGCCCGAGTACACGCTCGACCCGCACATCGTCCTGCCCCTGGTGCTGCCCCCGCTGCTGCACAGCGCGGCGACGGACAGCTCGTACCTCGACCTGCGGGCGCAGCTGCGGCCCGTGATGCTGCTGTCGGTCGGCTACGTGCTCTTCGCGACCTTCGCCGTCGGCTGGGTCGCCTACCTCGTCGTACCTGATCTGCCGCTGACGGCGGCGCTGGTGCTGGGCGCGGTGGTGGCGCCGCCGGACGCGGTCGCCGCGACGGCCGTGGCACGCCGGGTGGGGCTGCCGTCCCGGATCACCACGATCCTCCAGGGCGAGTCCCTGGTGAACGACGCCACCGCGATCACCGCCTACCGGGTCGCCCTCGCGGCGGCCGTCGGCGAGGGCGCGAGCTGGGCCGGCGGGATCGGTGACTTCCTGCTCGCGGCGTTCGGCGGCATCGGCGTCGGGTTGGTGCTGATGGTGCCGATCCACTGGCTGCGTACGCATGTGAAGGAAGCGCTGCTGCAGAACACGCTGTCCCTGCTGATCCCGTTCGTCGCCTACGCGGCCGCCGAGCAGGTGCACGCCTCCGGTGTGCTGGCCGTCGTGGTCGTCGCGCTGTACCTGGGCCACCGCGCGTGGGAGGTCGACTTCGCCACCCGGCTCCAGGAGGAGGCCGTGTGGAAGATGGTCGCGTTCGTGCTGGAGTCGGCGGTGTTCGCGCTGATCGGACTGCAGCTTCCGGTGGTCCTGAAGGGCCTCGGGGAGTACGAGGGCGGCCGCGCCGCCTGGTACGCGGTCGCCGTCTTCCTCGTGGTCGTCGTCTCGCGGTTCGTGTGGGTGTATCCGGCGACGTTCCTGCCGCGCATGATGTCGGCGCGGATCAGGGAACGCGAGGGAAGCCTGACCTGGAAGGCGCCGTTCGTCATCTCCTGGGCCGGGATGCGCGGCGTGGTCTCGCTGGCCATCGCCTTCTCGATCCCGCTCACGGTGAACGGCGGCGAGGATTTCCCCGAGCGCAACCTCATCCTCTTCCTCACCTTCACCACGGTCATCGGCACCCTGGTCGTCCAGGGCGTGACCCTGCCGCCCCTGATCCACCTGCTGAGACTCCCCGGCCGGGACGCGCAGGCCGAGACCCTCGCCGAGGCCAACGCCCAGGCGCAGGCCTCCCGAGCCGCCGAACGCCGCCTGGAGGAACTCCTCTCCGACGAACGCAACGCCCTTCCCGATCCGCTGGCCGACCGTCTGCGAGCGGTCCTGGAACGCCGCCGCAACTCCGTCTGGGAGCGCCTGGGCCAGGCCAACCCCGTCACCGGCGAGTCCGTCGACGACACCTACCGCAGGCTGTCCCGCGAGGTGATCGGCGCCGAGCGCGCGGTGTTCGTGAAGCTGCGCGACGGCCGCTACATCGACGACGAGATGCTGCGGACACTGCTGCGCAGACTGGACCTGGAGGAGGCGGCGGCCTATCGGGAGGCGGAATGAGGGGCCGACGAGGGCCACGGTGACCCGGTGATCACGGCCGCCACCGTCGTCCCGGGAGCGAAGGCCCCCTCCTCCACCAGGGCGACAAGTCCGTACAGCAACTTGGCGACATAGAGACGTTCGACGGGCACCCCGTGCCGTGCCTCGAAGTCCTCGGCGAAGGCTTCCAGTTCCGGTGTCGTGCGGGCGTATCCGCCGAAGTGGAACCGCTCGTCGAGCCACCAGTCGCCCCGCGGCCCGCCGAACGCCCCGGCCTGCAACCGCCGTATGTCGTCGCCGAGGAAGCCGCCCTTGAGGACGGGGACACCCAGGGCCCGTTGCCCGGGATCGAGCCCGGCCGCGAGGCCCGCCATGGTGCCGCCCGTGCCGCACGCCACCGCGACCACGTCGGCGTGCCCGCGCAGCTCCTCGCCGAGCGCCCGGCACCCGCGTACGGCAAGGGCGTTGCTGCCGCCTTCGGGGACGACGTACGCCCCCTCGGCGCCCGCCGCGCGCAGCACGGCCGCCAGCGTCTCCGGCTCGGTCTTGCGGCGGTACGTCGACCTGTCGACGAAGTGCAGCCGCATACCGTCGGCCACGCAGCGCGCGAGGGACGGGTTGAGGGGGCGGTCGGCGAGTTCCTGGCCGCGGACCACACCGACCGTGGACAGGCCGAGGAGGCGGCCCGCTGCGGCGGTGGCGCGCAGGTGGTTGGAGTAGGCGCCGCCGAACGTGACGACCGTACGGCCCGCGGCGGCCGACAGGTTCGGCGCGAGCTTGCGCCACTTGTTGCCGATCAGTTCCGGGTGGATCAGGTCGTCGCGTTTGAGGAGCAGCCGCACGCCCCGACGCGTGAACCGCTCGTCCGCCGACTCCTGCGCGGGGGAGGGGAGCCGGGGGTGG
>NZ_JAKEIP010000281.1 GCF_021474425.1 Streptomyces muensis
GCTGCAGCGGGCGTTGGGGGTCTACCTGGGGCGGCGGTGAGGTCGGGCGGGCCGACCTCACCGGGCCGGGGTCAACGCAGCTGCCGTCGTGCCTGCTTCACCTCGTGGTCGACGGCCCAGGCGTCGGCGACCGGCCCGAGGTGGCTCAGCTTGTCGGGGTTGATGACCGAGCGGATGGCCTGGATCTGCCCGTCGAGCACTTCGAGGGCGAGGATGTGGAGGACCTTGCCGTCCCGGTCGCGGAAGACGGCACCCGGCTCGCCGTTGATCTCGTGCTGCTCGAACGTCACGTCGATCCGGGCCATGACGGGATAGACGGAGGCGAGCAGTCGGGCCACGTTCTGGGCGCCCGCGACAGCCCTGGCCAGCTGCGGGGTCTTCCCGCCGCCGTCCCCGACCAGCTGCACGTCGGCCGCCAGCAGGTTCTGCAGGCCGCCCATGTCACCGTTCTTCAGCGCGTCGAAGAACCGTGCCGCGAGCTCCTGCCGCTCCTGGCGGTCCGCCTCGAACCGTGGCCGCCCGGCCCGCATGTGCCGCCGCGCCCGCACCAGCAGCTGGCGGCACGCCGCCTCCGACCGTCCCACGGCCGTGGCGATCTCGTCGAAGCCGAAGGCGAACACCTCCCGCAGCACGAACACCGACCGTTCCAGCGGGCTGAGCCGCTCCAGGAGCAGCAGTGCCGCCATCGAGACGGAGTCGGCCAGGTCCGCCGCGCGTTCGGGGTCCTGGTACGGGTCGCTGAGCAGTGGCTCGGGGAGCCAGGGTCCGACGTACTCCTCCCGCCGGACGCGAGCGGAGCGCAGTACGTCGATCGAGATCCGGGTCACCGTCGCGGACAGGAACGCCTTGGTCGACGTGGGCCGGGTCGTCGAGTTGTCGAAGCGCAGCCATGTCTCCTGCACGGCGTCCTCGGCCTCGCCCACGCTGCCCAGGATGCGGTAGGCGATCGAGAACAGCAGCGGTCGCAGTTCCTCGAACTCCTCGACCTTGCTCATGCCGGCTCCCCCTTCGAGTTCCGCGGCGCCGCTCAGTGGAACCGCCCGGCCACATAATCACCCGCGGGCTGCTGGGTGATGACGTTCAGCCGGTTCGCGGTGTTCATGAAGGAGACCAGCATCACCAGGGCCATGAGCTGCTCCTCGTCGTAGTGCTCGGCGGCCCGCGCCCACACCGTGTCGCTGACCCCGCCGGCCGCGTCCGCGACCCGGGTCCCCTGCTCCGCCAGCTCCAGCGCGGCACGCTCGGCCTCGGTGAAGACCGTGGCCTCCCGCCATGCCGCCACGAGGTTCAGCCGCACCGACGTCTCGCCGGCCGCGGCGGCCTCCTTGGTGTGCATGTCGATGCAGACGGCACAGCCGTTGATCTGGCTCACGCGCAGCGACACCAGCTCCTGCGTCGTGGCGGGCAGGGGTGACTCCTTGAGCGCCCGGCCCGCGGACATGAAGTACTTGAGGACCTTGCCGGCGGTCGGGCTGGTGAAGAGGTTCAGTCGAGCGTCCATCGGGCGCCCCTCCCTGTCGTGAACGGTCGTCGGTGGCTACACCCCCGAGACGAGACAGCCCGACGGCCTGTGACACGGCCGCGTGTGTGACTCACGTCACCGCAAGATCAGCGTCTGCCCTGCAGTCGGGCCGCCGTCTCCCTGATCTCCGGGATGCGGGCGGTGAGGGCCGCGCCGGGGCAGCTGGTCATGTAGCCCTCGTCGTGGCCGGCGACGGCCGGGAGCGCGGTGGTGGCGCCGGAGGCGTAGCGGCTCTGGCTGTTGCTGGAGGTCAGCCGGACCTTCGCGCGCGGGTCCGTGTCGGAGATCCCCAGCTTCCACGCGGCCAGCGCGGCGATCGAGTCGGTCATCGCCTTCGGCACGGGCGCTCCGGCCGTGAAGGTGCCGATGGCGGCGATGCCGGTGGTGCGGTGGTTGAAGCCCTGGGTGTGGGCGCCGGTGACCGGGCGGTCGGTGCCGCCGGCGCGGCCCTCGTAGATGGTGCCGCAGCGGTCGACGAGGAAGTTGTAGCCGATGTCGTCCCAGTCCCGGGACCCGGTCTGGCCCGCGTACACGTACCGGATGATGCGGGGCACGTCGGCGCAGTCGTAGCCGTTGGGCGAGTCGGTGTGGTGGACGAAGACGGCGACGACCCGGTCGTCGTAGCGCGGCGGTGGCTGTGGCCGCCGGGTGTCGTCGTCCAGCCAGGCCGACCTCGGGACGATGGGCGGCCGGGGCGCCTGGTGCGAGACCGCGGGCCGCGCGGGGACCGGCCGCGCGCCCGCCGCGACGACACGCTCGACGCCGTTCGCGCACAACACCAGCGCGAGCACGGCGGCGAGTCCGGGCAGACAGCCCAGCAACACGAGCAGCACGGGCGGAATCCGCCACTCCGCGGGGTGCTGCGACGGACCCCAGCCGGGCCACGGGGCACGCAACCGCCACCGGATCCACGCCGGCGCCTGGGCGCGGGCCGACCGCCAGGACCGGGAGCGCGCTCGGGCGGGGGCGGGCTGCCGGGAGCGGTGGTCCGCTTGGGCACGGGCGGGCCGCCGAAGCCGTGAGGGCCCATGCGGGGCGCGGGCCGGACGTCCGGTCGCGGAGTGCCACGGGGTTGGACGCCCCTGCCGGCCACGAGGCCGGAACCGGCGCCGGAGCCGCGCGGGCGCTTCCGCATCTCCCGGTGTCGGTCCGGCGTCAGCCGGCCTCGCGGCCCGCGCTGCGCGCCGAGAATCGGCCGCCCCAGAAGCCGCCGTCAAAGGCTCCGCGGCCCCGCCGCTCCCCGCGGCCCTCCGCGTCCGCGCAGCCCAAGGTATGTGAACGGCACGCGGTCTTCGTCTCCCCCGTGTTTGCCGGAAGACCCTTCGGGTGGCCCTTCGGAAGGCACGCATGGTCCTACTGTCCGACGGATCACGTCCGCCCGCGATGTGTGGTGTGACACGCAGTGGAACCATCGTCACGGTCCGAGGCGTTTCTCCAGGTGAACGCGGCGTGGCCGGTTCCTGGCGGCATGTGTGCGTGCGCTGATCAACGGGCGCCTTACGCGCGTACTAAGGGGTCCGAGAGAAAGGCGGCTCTGTGGACCTGCTCGACATCCTGCTGTTGCTGGTCATCCTGGCCTACGCGGCGTCCGGCTACCGGCGCGGACTGGTGGCCGGCTGCGTCTCGCTGGCCGGTTTCGTGGGCGGTGCGGTGATCGGCGTATGGCTCCTGCCGTGGATGATGGACCTGGTCACACCGGGTACGACGCAGGCCACCGTGACCGCGGTGCTCACGGTGCTGGTGCCGGCCGTGGTGGTGCACGAGCTGGCCGGCCGGCTGGCCCTGCGGCTGCGCCGGGAGCTGGACCGGGGGCCGCTCAGGGTGGCCGACGGGGTCGGCGGGGCCGTGGCCAACTCGGTGGCCGTGCTGATCGTGGCCTGGGTCGCCGCGAGTGTCCTGGCCGCCTCCTCCTCGTCCCTGCTCACCTCGGCCATCCGGGACTCCCGGCTCCTCGGCACCGTGCAGGACGCGATGCCGGACACGACACCGGCCTGGTTCTCGCGGGCCACCTCCGCGCTCACCGAGGCCGGCTTCCCGCAGGTCTTCAACCCGTTCGAGAACGAGTCGACGGCCGAGGTCGCCGAGCCCTCCGGCGACAGTGTCACCGCCGCCGCGACGAACGCCGCCAAGCTCAGCACCGTCAAGATCGAGGGCGTCTCGGGCACCCAGGGCCGCGAGGGCAGCGGCTTCGTCTACGCCCCGCGGCACGTCATGACCAACGCCCACGTCGTCGCGGGCATCGACGAGCCCGGCGTCCGGGTCGGCGGCGTCGGACGGTCGTACGAGTCACGGGTGGTGCTCTTCGACCCGCAGCGGGACGTGGCCGTGCTGTACGTCCCCGAGCTGCGCGCCCCCGTCCTCGACTTCGACGACGACGCCACGCGCGGCGACTCGGCGGTCGTCGCCGGTTATCCGGAGGACGGCGATCTCAACCTCCAGGCGGCGACCGTCGCGAACCGGGTGCGGGCGACCGGCCAGAACATCTACAACGACGCGACCGTCACCCGCGAGATCTACTCGATCCGCTCCACCGTCCGCCCCGGCAACTCCGGCGGCCCGCTGCTGACCACCGACGGCAAGGTGTTCGGCGTCGTCTTCGCCCGTTCCACCTCCGACGACGAGACGGGCTACGTCCTGACGGCGGCCGAGGTCGCCTCCGACGCGAGGCGCGCGGCGAACGCGACGGCACCGGTGGACACGGGCGACCTGGTCACCTCCTGAGTCGCCTGCCTCACCCTCGCGTCCGCGCCGTGCAGAGACCGCGCCCCGTCAAAGACCCCGCCCCATCAGCACGTCGTCCACATACGCCCCGTCCAGGAAGAACTCCTCGGGCAGCACCCCTTCCACCACGAACCCCTCGGACTCGTACAGCTTGCGGGCCGGTGTGTTGTGGCCGAGGACGCGCAGGGTGAGCCGGCGGGCGCCCCTGCGGCGGGCCTCCTCGACGGCCGCGCGGATCAGCGCACGGCCGACGCCACGGCCCCGGACCTCGTCGGCGACGGCGAAGCCCTGGATCTGCCGGACGTGCGCGTTGCAGGCGAGCGGCGTGGCGAGGGCCAGCCGGACATAGCCGACGATGCGCCGGTCCAGCTCCGCGACCAGATGGTCCTCGGGGGCGTGCCGCTCGTCGAAGAACGTCCGGTGGGGCGGCTGCGGTCGGGGCATGACCGAGTGCAGCGTCGACCACGTGGCCCGGTCCAGGTGGGCCAGTTCCTCCTCGTCGTCGGGCAGGGCGGCGCGTATACGGGGTACGTACGGATCGGGCATGGGCGTCACCCTACGACCGGGCTCCGGGAGCCGACCGGGGCCTTATGCGGTCCGAGGCAGGATGAGGTTATGGAACTTTCAAGAATCGCGGTGGCCGGCTCCTCCGGGCTGATCGGCGGCGCACTGCTGCGCTCCCTGGTCGCGGACGGGCACCAGGTGGTGCGGCTGGTGCGGCGCGCGCCCCGTTCGGCGGACGAGGTCCGGTGGGACCCGGAGCGGAGGTACGTGGACGCCGCCGGGCTCGCCGGGTGCGACGCCGTGGTCAATCTCGCCGGCGCGAACGTGGGCTCGCGGCGCTGGACCGAGGCGTACAAGGCGAAGCTCCGCAGCGGCCGGGTGCTGGGCACGGCGGCGCTCGCGGAGGCGATGGCCTCGCTGGACAAGCCACCGCGGGTCTTCGTGAACGGCAGCGCGATCGGCTACTACGGCGAGACCGGCGAGCGGGCCGTCGACGAGGGCGCCCCTCCCGGTGAGGGGTTCCTGCCCTCGCTGGTCGTGGACTGGGAGGGCGCGGCGGCGCCCGCACAACAGGCGGGCATTCGTACGGTGTTCCCCCGCACGGGGCTGGTGGTGGCCCGTCGGGGCGGGGCCTGGGGACGGCTGTTCCCGCTGTTCAAGGCCGGGTTGGGCGGCCGGATGGGCGATGGGCGGCAGTACTGGTCGTTCGTCTCGCTGCACGACGAGGTGGCCGCGATCCGGCATCTGATCGACACCGACGGCCTGTCGGGACCGTTCAACGTGACCGCGCCGCAGCCGTTGACGAACCGTGAGATCACCGAGGCCATGGGGCACGTACTGCACCGCCCGACCCTCTTCACGGTCCCGGCCCCCGTACTGCGCACGGTCCTCGGCGAGATGGCCGGGGATGTGCTGGGCAGCCAACGGGTCCTGCCGAAGCGTCTGCTGGAGTCGGGCTTCACCTTCGCGTTCCCGGACATCGAGGGGGCGCTCCGGGCCGCCATCCAGTAGTGGAGGCACCTGGCGGCCACCCAGTACGTCCGTATGCGACCGCCGTGCGACCGTGCTCTGTCCATGCGCGACTGTTTCCGACCGATCACGGCCCTAACCTCGTCCCGAACTCGGGTATCTCCGACGCCTGTTGGGGGCATGACGTCTCCACCGGCCGCGCAACCTCGAGGAGGGGCACGTGCTTGAGCCCGCGTACCAGGCGGACGTCGTCATCGTGGGAGCCGGGGTCGCCGGACTCTCCGCGGCGCATCGGCTGACCAGCGCAGGAGTGAGGACCGCGGTCCTGGAGGCCGCTCCTTGTCCGGGCGGCCGCATGTCGACCGAGAAGATCGACGGGTTCCGGCTCGACCGGATCGGACAGCTTCTGTCGACGTCGTATCCGGAACTACGTCTGACACCCGGCCTCGACGCGCTGGCCCTGCGCCCCTTCGCGCCAGGCGTACTGCTGCACAGCGACGGGCGCCGGCACCGCGCGGGCGCGTTCGCCAAGCCACGGAGCGCGAGGGGCGCACTCCACGCGGTGCGCGCCCTGGCAAGCGCCCCCAGGACGGCCTCCGTGCGCGGCATCCCCGGACCGACGGCCCTGCCGAGGGTGCGCGCCGGCGCCCCGCTGGGCACCGCCGTCGACCAGGCCCGGCTCGGCGCCGCCCTCGCCCGGCTCGCCACCGCGCCCGTCGAACGCCTGCTGGCCCGCCCGGAGTTGCCGGCCGCCCAGGCCCTCGCGGCGCGCGGCGTCCCCACCCGCACGATCGACGGCTTCCTGCGGCCGCTGCTCGCCGCGCTGCTGTGCGACCCGGACCTGACGACCTCCAGCCGGTGCGCCGACCTGGCGCTGCGCGCCTTCGCGAGCGGGCGCCTGTGCGTGCCCGAGAGCGGCGCCGAGGCACTGCCCGAGCTGCTGGCCCAGGCACTGCCGCCGGGCACGGTGCACACCGGCGTACGCGTCACGTCGATCGCCACGACGTCCGTCACCACCGCGGAACACGGCGAGATACGCTGCCGCGCCGTCCTGCTGGCGACCGACGCCCGGACCGCCGCCGAGCTGCTGCCGGGCCTGCGCGTACCCGACTTCCACCCGGTGACCGTCGTCCACCACACGACCGACGAACCGCCCACGACCGGCGCCTCGCTCCTGCTCGACGCCGACCGGGGCGGCCCGGTCGCCCACACGGCGGTGATCAGCCAGGTGGACCCGACCCGCGCACCCGCGGGCCGGGCCCTCATCTCCTCGACGGTGCTGGGCACCCCGCCGCCCGACATCGACACGGCCGTACGGATGCATCTGTCCCGTCTCTACGGCACCTCCACCACCCGCTGGGAGACCCTCGCCGTACACCACACCCCGGAGGCCGTCCCCGCGATGCGCCCACCCCACGACCTACGCCGCCCGGTACGCCTCCTGGCGGGCCTGTACGTCTGCGGCGACCACCGCGACACCAGCACCATCCAGGGCGCCCTCCACTCGGCCCACAGGGCGGCAGCGGCCATCCTGACGGACCTGGGAGCGGCGGGCTCGCTCAACAGGGCAGAACCCTTAGAGGCGGCGGCTTAACCCCCCAGGGGCGCGGGGCTGTGTCGATGTGCGGCTCCGCCGCGTGGGCGCGACCAGCCACAACGCACCCGCACCCGGCACACAACCTTCGAAGCTACGGCGAGCCCCCTACAGCAGCGCAGCGACCTTGTCGCGATACCCCCGCACAGGCGCCGCATCCCGATACGGCTCCAACCTCCGCTCGAAGTCCCGGACATACTCGACCGCCCGCACGGACCGCATCTCCGCGGCAGCACCCGCCGCCTCCGCCCCCAGCACACAGGCCTGATCCAGCTCACCGAGCCCCAGCCGCGCGGACGCGAGCACGACCCGGCAGAACAGCCGACTGCGGGCGAACGCGGGCGCCCGCAACTGCAACGACCGCTCCGCATGCTGCGCCGCCGCCCGGAACTGCTGAAGATCCCGGTGGCAGTGCCCGAACTCGTCGGCGAGCTGCGCCTCATCGAAGAAC
This sequence comes from Streptomyces muensis, assembly GCF_021474425.1. Classification (GTDB taxonomy): domain Bacteria; phylum Actinomycetota; class Actinomycetes; order Streptomycetales; family Streptomycetaceae; genus Streptomyces; species Streptomyces muensis. The sequence continues at coordinate 7,762 of NZ_JAKEIP010000281.1, forward strand.
CGCGCCCAGTGCGGCACGTCGTCGCCGGGCCGCGCCGCTTCGAGGGCGCGCTCGGCCCGGACGAGGGAGGCCGTACAGGCGCGCACCTCGCCCAGTACGCCGTGCCCGCGCGCCTCGCACGCGTGCAGCAGGGCCTGCACGACCGGTGGTGCGCTGGTGCCGACGCCCTGCTGGGCCACCCGCGCCAGCTGGACGGCCTCACGGCCATGGGCGAGGTAGACGGCCTGGCGGCTCATGGTGACCAGGACGTACGAGCCGAACGCCCGGTCCCCGGCCGCCTGCGCGAGCCGCAGCGACTGCACGAAGTAGCGCTGGGCGAGCCCGTGCGCCGCGATGTCGAACGACGTCCAGCCCGCGAGCCTCGTGAGGTCGGCGGCGGCCTGGAACAGCCGGCGGCCGGTCTGCTCGCCGTAGGTGCCGCGCAGCATCGGCTCGCACTCGTGCTCCAGGTAGCGCACGAGGGCCTGGCGGGCGTGGCCGCCGCCGTACATGTCGTCGAGGGAGCGGAACAGCTCGCCCACCGAGCGCAGCGCGGCGATGTCGCCGCCGGTGACCTTCTGGCCGGGGCCGCGCTCGGCCTGGCCGCGCTGGCGGGGTACGGCCGTGGGGCGGCCCTGGACCGGGATGCGGGCGAGCGGCTCGCCCCGGGCGACCTTCTCGTCCGCGCGGCCGATGAGCCAGTCGCGGCTGGGCACGACGAGGCCGGCCGGGGTGAAGGCGATCTTGCGGAGTTCGGCGTGGCTGCCTGAGTCCTTGCGCCACAGGCCGCTGACGATGTCGACGGCCTCCTCGGGGGTCGCGGCGAACTCCAGCCCCGCGTACACGGGCGCGCAGGCGTCGAGTCCGAGGTCCTGGGCGGAGAGCCGGCGGCCGAGGCGACGGGTGAAGACCTCGGCGATGAGGGCGGGGGTCGTGCCGCGTGGCTGCTGTCCGCGCAGCCAGCGGGTGACCGATGTCTTGTCGTATCTGAGATCAAGCCCGTGTTCGAGGCCGAGCTGGTCCACCCGGCGGGCGAGACCCGCGTTGGAGAATCCCGCTTCTGCGATGAGCGCGGCGAGCTGGCGGTTGGGAGTGCGCTGCGCGGGTCGTTCCGTCATCTGCGGTGCGGTCTCCTGCCTTTGGGACCTCGCGGGGCCGGTGCCGTCGCGGGTGCCCGGATTGCCGGTGAGCAGCCCTTTTGGCCTGCCCGAACGGCGCGAATGTAGCGGAGAGTAAGCAGCCGATCGCACATTTCCCCGCCCATTCATCCGATCGTGTGAGGATTGCCCTACTGGGCTGACGCGGGCCGTGCGGCGTCACCCGAACAAGCCGGTCGTACAGTGGCGTAGGCACGCTTTGTGCCTTACGACTTTCCGGTGCTTCTAGGGAGGCGCTTGCCGTGAGTGAGTTGCGGTTCGTCCGTATGGGGTTCGGCGCGGACGCCGTCGAGTACCAGGAGGCGTGGGACGAGCAGCGCCGGGTGCACGCGGCGCGGTTCGAGGACGAGCTCCCCGACACGGTCCTGCTGCTCGAACACCCTCCGGTGTACACGGCCGGCCGGCGTACGGCGGACAACGAGCGGCCCCTGGACGGCACGCCGGTCATCGACGTGGACCGCGGCGGCAAGATCACCTGGCACGGCCCGGGTCAGCTGGTCGGCTACCCGATCCAGAAGCTGCCGCGTCCCGTGGACGTCGTGGCCCACGTACGGCGGCTGGAGGAGGCCCTGATCCGCACCTGCGCGGAGTTCGGCCTGGAGACCAGCCGGGTCGAGGGGCGTAGCGGGGTCTGGGTCCTCGGCGACCCGGTCGAGCAGCGGCCGGCGCTCGGCGGGCTCGCCCTGGACTTCGACCCCCGTCTCACGGACGAGGAGTTCGACCCCCGTCTGAACGGGCCCGAGTACGCCCCCTCCAACGCCGGTCAGCGGCGTGAGGACCGCAAGATCGCGGCGATCGGGATCCGGGTCGCCAAGGGCGTCACGATGCACGGCTTCGCACTGAACGTGAACCCCGACAACAAGTGGTTCGACCGGATCATCCCCTGCGGGATCCGGGACGCCGGGGTCGCCTCCCTGGCGGGCGAGCTCGGCCGGGACGTGACGATCGACGAGGTCCTGCCGGTGGTCGAGCACCACCTGAAGGCCGTACTGGAGAACGCGGACCTGAAACCCCGAGAGATCGAAAAGACCCCGGCCGCATAACTCAACCCCCGTTCCCTCGCCCCCGCCGCCCCTACCCGTCCCATCCTTCTGGGGCTCCGCCCCAGACCCCGCTCCTCAAACGCCGGAGGGGCT
>NZ_JAKEIP010000282.1 GCF_021474425.1 Streptomyces muensis
CCCCCAGATCCCGTACATCGGCCGAGCAGGCTGCCGCGTCGGAGCCCGCCGCCTCCCTCACCACCCCCGCACCACCGACGTACGCGACTTCGGCGCCGTACCGGACGGCACGACCGACTCCGCCCCCGCGATCAACCGCGCCCTGGCCGCCGCCGGAAGGGCGGGCGGTGGCACGGTCACCCTCCCGCCCGGCACGTTCCGCATCGACGACCTGATCCGCATCGGCCACTCGAACGTGGTCCTCCGCGGCGCCGGCAGCACCCGTACGACACTCCACGCGACCAAGAACCTCACCGAACTGATCGGCGTCTACGGATCCCGCTACGGCGGCGACAAGTCGTCCTGGTCCTGGGCAGGCGGCCTCATATGGCTGGCCCCCACCGCCCGCTGGACCTCCCTCGTCGCCGCGATCAGGGCGAAGACCTGGCCCTTCGAGGGCTGGACCGGCAACCGGCGCGACCAGTGGCGCACCCTCACCACCCTCGCGCCCGCCCGCCAGGGCTCCTGGACGGTGACGGCCGACGACCCCTCGGCCCTGCGCCCCGGCACCCTCGTCCTCCTCCGCCTCGCCGACGACCCCGACCACACCCTCCTGGAGCACATGTGCGGCGGCGGCCCAGGCCCCGAGGCCTACACCTGGGAGGACAAGACCAAGCTCACCTCGTACGTCCCCTACGAGTGGCCCGTCCGCATCGCCCGCGTCCACGGCCGCGAGGTCACCCTGGAACGCCCGCTCCCGCTCGACCTCCGCCCCGAATGGGACCCGCGACTGACCAGCCACGTACCGGAATTGACCGGTTCGGGCGTCGAAGGTCTCACCCTGGAGGCGACGCAGACCCCGCAACAGCCCCACCTCCTCGACAAGGGCCACAACGGCGTCGTCCTCCAGTGCACGTACGACTGCTGGGTGGACGACGTGACGGTCCGCCATGTCGACAACGGCTTCGGCCTGGTCGCGGCCTCCGCCTGCACACTCCGCCACACGCGCGTGGCGGGCCGCGGCAGCCACCACCCGTACTTCTGCCGCGAGGGCTCGCACGACAACCTGATCGAGGACTTCACGATCGAGGCCCGCACCACCCCGGCCCCGCCCGGCACCCAGCTCCACGGCATCAACGTCGAGGGCCTGTCCTCCCACAACGTCTGGTCCCGCGGCGACATGCGGACCGGCACCTTCGACAGCCACCGCGGCCTGCCCTTCGCCAACGTCCGCACCGACATCACCGTCCACAACGACGGCCGCCACGGCGGCGACGCGAGCGCGGGCCCGCTGTTCGGGGCACGCTTCACGCACTGGAACGTGCGGGTGACCAACGGCCGCGCGGGCATGATCCGCCTCGACGGCCTGGCGCCGTACTCCGCGACCGTCGGCCTGAACGAGGTCAGGGAGTTCGACCAGATCGACGTACCCGACTTCGCGGGCGACCTCCACTCCCGCCTGGAGCTCTACGGCACGACGGACGCCGTACGGCCGCGCAATCTGTACGACGCTCAGCGCGCGCTGCCGCGATAGCGCCCCGGTGGCACGCCCACCAGCTTGCGGAAGTGCCGGGTGAGATGGGACTGGTCGTAGAAGCCGGTCGCGGTCGCCACCTCGGCCGGTGACCGGCCCTCCAGCAGCAGCCGCCGGGCCCGGTCGACGCGGCGGGACATCAGGTACTGGTGCGGGGCGATGCCGTACGCCGTGCTGAACGACCGTACGAGATGGGCGGGATGGGCGTGCAGCAGCCCGGTCGCCTCGTCGAGGGCGAGGCCCTGCACGACGCGCTCGTCGAGGAGTTCGCGCAGCCGGCGGGCGAGGGCGGGGTCGCGGCGCGGGACGTCGGCGACGGCCTCGGGGCGCAGGTGGTCGCGCAACCGGTCGCCGATGAGGGTCAGTCTGCTGTCCGCCTCCAGTTCGTCGCCGGGCCGGGCGAGGGCGGTGTGCAGCTGGCCGACGCGCCGGCGGAGCACCGGGTCGCGCAGGTCGGGGGAGTCGACGGCCCGGCCGATCAGGTCGTCGCCCAGCCGGCTGTCGTCCAGGTACAGCACCCGCTTGCGAAAGCCGTGCGGGGTGGCGGGGGAGCCGTTGTGCGGGACGTGCGGCGGCAGCAGGGTCACGGTGTCGTGCGGGGTGCCGTGCTCGTGCCGGTCGAGGTCGTACCGTACGGCGCCGTCGTCGACGATCAGCAGCGTCCAGGCCTCGTGGACGTGCATCGGGTAGGCGTACTCGGTGAAGTGGGCGTGGAAGACCTCGGTGACGCCCGGGACGCGGGGACGCCACGCGGTGACTTCCTGCTGGTCGACGCGCCGGGTGGCCATGCAAAAAACGTACAAGACCGTGCCGTACGGCGGCCGCCAGTCTCGAACCATGAGCGATACGACTGCTGAGCCCCCCGTCCGCTTCGACACCAAGATCGCCGTCCTGCTGCGCGAGGACCTGGAGACCTGGCAGCGCCTGAACGTCACGGCCTTCCTGGTCAGCGGCCTGGGAACACAGCTCCCCGAGGTGATCGGCGAGCCGTACGAGGACGCGGACGGCGTCCCCTACCTGCCGATGTTCCGCCAGCCGGTGCTGGTCTTCGAGGGCACGAAGGAGACGCTGACGACGGCACACGCGCGCGTGTTGTCCCGTTCCCTTCCGCGCGCGGTCTTCACGTCCGACCTGTTCACGACGGGCAACGACCGGGACAACCGGGCGGCGGTGCGGGCGGTGTCCACGGGGGAGCTGGATCTGGTGGGGCTGGCGGTGTACGGGCCGAGGAACGCGGTGGACAAGGTGATGAAGGGGGCGCGGATGCACCCGTGAGGGACGCGGGCCCGTCCCGTCAGGCGGCGCTGACCTCGGGCTTCGCGTCGGCCGGGGCATCGGTCTTGGGAGCCGGTGCCTCCGCCGGGAGGCGGCGCGTCAGGACGCCGTACCCGATGGCCGCCGCCGTCCCGACGACCGCGCACAGCCCCCACAGCCACTCGGCGCCGAAGCGGTCGATCACGAAACCGGACATCAGGGGTGCGACCAGGGCCGCGACCGACCAGGACAGGGTGTACATGCCCTGGTAGCGGCCGCGCCCGTGGGCGGGGGAGAGGCGGACGACGAGGCCGGTCTGGGTGGGGGCGTTCAGCATCTCGCCGAGCGTCCAGACGCACACCGTCAGCGTGAAGACGCCGACCGACCCGGCGAAGGCGGTGAGGCCGAAGCCGTACCCGGCGAGCAGGGAGGACACGATGAGGATCCGCCTCGCGTCCCGGCGTTCGATGAACCGGGTGACCGGGATCTGGAGCGCGACGATCAGGACGCCGTTGACGGCGATGGCGAGACCGTAGTCGGCGGGCGAGAACCCGGCGTCGCCCATGGCGATCGGCAGGCCGACCGCGCCCTGCTGGAAGACGAGGGCGACGAGGAAGGACAGCCCGACGACGCTCATGAAGCGCCCGTCGCGCAGTACGGTCCCGAGCCCGACCTTGTCCTCGGCCGCGTCGATGTCCTGGACGGCGGGTGGCCGGGACTCGGGCAGCTTCACGAACACCACGACCGCGCAGACGGCCGTCATCCCGGCCTCGATCAGGAACCCGGCGAGATAGCTGACCTCGGCGATGAACCCGGCGGCCATGGAGGAGATCGCGAACCCGAGGTTGATGGCCCAGTAGTTGAGGGAGAAGGCACGCACCCGGTCCTCGGGCCGGACGATGTCGGCCATCATCGCCTGCACGGCCGGCCGGGAGGCGTTGGAGGCGGCGCCGACGAGGAAGGCGACGGCGGCGATGGCGACGGGGTGGTGCATGAAGCCGAGGAGCGCGACGGAGGCGGCCGTGGACGCCTGGGCGACGAGGAGGGTGGGCCGGCGCCCGAGCCGGTCGGTCATGACGCCGGCGCCGATCGACGAGACGACACCGCCGAGGCCGTGGAGGGCGGCGACGAGACCGGCGTAGGTGGCGGAGTACCCGCGGTCGAGCGTGAGGTACAGGGCCATGAACGTGGCGACGAAGGCCCCGAGCCGGTTCACCAGTGTGCTGGTCCACAGCCACCAGAACTCGCGGGGGAGCCCGGAGACGGTCTCTCGGGTGGCACGTCTCAGGGCGGCGACGGGCATGAAGGGTCCCCCACGGAGATAAGACGGACGGAAGAAGCCGATTACGGAAGCCGATGTAAGAAGCCAATATGGCAAACGCAACTTACAAGCGTGCCGCTCCGCGAGGCCACTCAATTAACAGATCCCGTCAACCGTCCGCTCCTCGGGCGGGGGGCGACCCGGCCGAAGGCTTGGATTACGCTCGGACGCATGGCCGACGCACCGTACAAGCTGATCCTCCTCCGCCACGGCGAGAGCGAATGGAACGCGAAGAACCTGTTCACCGGCTGGGTGGACGTCAACCTCAACGAGAAGGGCGAGAAGGAGGCGGTCCGCGGTGGCGAGCTCCTGAAGGACGCCGATCTCCTCCCCGACGTGGTCCACACGTCCCTCCAGAAGCGAGCGATCCGCACGGCGCAGCTGGCCCTGGAGTCCGCCGACCGCCACTGGATCCCGGTCCACCGCAGCTGGCGCCTGAACGAGCGCCACTACGGCGCCCTCCAGGGCAAGGACAAGGCCCAGACCCTGGCGGAGTTCGGCGAGGAACAGTTCATGCTCTGGCGCCGCTCCTACGACACCCCGCCCCCGCCCCTCGAGGACGGCACGGAGTTCTCCCAGTCCGCCGACCCGCGCTACGCGACGATCCCCCCGGAGCTCCGCCCCCGCACGGAGTGCCTGAAGGACGTCGTCGTCCGCATGCTCCCGTACTGGTACGACGGCATCGTCCCCGACCTCCTGACCGGCCGCACGGTCCTCGTCGCCGCCCACGGCAACTCGCTCCGCGCCCTCGTCAAGCACCTCGACGGCATCTCCGACGCCGACATCGCGGGCCTGAACATCCCCACCGGCATCCCGCTCTACTACGAGCTCGACGCCGACTTCAACCCGGTGACGCCCGGGGGGAAGTACCTGGACCCGGAGGCCGCCGCGGCGGCCATTGAGGCGGTCAAGAACCAGGGCAAGAAGAAGTAGCCCGAGCGCCCCTGACTGATCAAGCCCCCTGCCTGCGGGTTCTCCGCTGGTGGGGGGCTTGTTGCTGTGCCGTGCCGGGTCAGCGGGCCGCGCGCTCGCGGGTCGTGCGGCGCAGGCCGATGAGTTCGGCGACCGCCTCCAGCCAGCGGGCGACGACCTCGTCGCCCTCGACCGGCCGGGCCACCGACGCGGCCGCGTCCAGCCAGCCGCGCATCAGGTCCGAGGGCGTCGGCCCGGGCAGCAGTTCCGGCAGCCGGGCGGTGTAGCCGGTGCCGCCGCTGCGGACGGTCCTGCCGAGGAACGCCACCGAGCGGGGCTGGACCCCGAGGCGGTCGAGCGTGACCGCGGCGCCCACGGCTCCGTCACCGAACAGGGCGCCGCGACGCGGGCCAGGGGCGCCGATGCCGTAGCGCAGGAGCATGGCGATGTCGGCCCGCGCCGACTCCTCGTCGGTCTTGCCGGGGTTCATCGGTACCTCCGTTCCGGTCATCGCACGGTGACCGTGTAGATGAAGTACGCCGGGTCGTTGCCGGGGTCGCCCGTCGCGGTGCGGTCGTCGCCGTCGGGGCAGACACCCAGCACGCAGTAGCTCATTCTGATCTTCGTGGTGCCCGCGGCCACGGCCTCGAAGGTGAAGGTCTGCGTACCGTCACCACCCCCGTCGAGACCGCTGTCGCCCGCGAAGTCCTCCTCCCGGTCGCCCTCCTGGCGCACCGTGGCACGGTCGGGACCGGGGCGCACGATGCTCCAGTCCTGGCCCATCGAGGGGTTGGCCGGGAGCACCAGCTCGAACGTGTCGCCCGCGTCCACTTCGATGGCGCGCTCGTCGGCCTCGAACGTCTCGGGGCCGAAGAGGCCGCACCCGGACAGCAGCACCGCCGTCAGCGGCAACGCCAGGGCGGCGGACAGGCGGTGGCTGGGCTTCAAGGGGATCGGCCTTCCGTTCACTGGGCGGGCAGGTGGACGCCGTAGGCGTCGGGCAGGTCCTTGTCGGACGCCTTGCCCATGTTGCCGTTGACGAAGTCGTCCTCGCTGACCCATGTCGTCGTTCCCCAGGGGTTGTAGACCTGCAGCATGTCGCCCTCCTGACCGATGATCATCATGGAGTGGCCGACCCGGTCGCCGTCCTCGTCCTCGCCCTCGACGCCGATCGGCACCGGTCTGCCCTCGGCGACGGCCCGCTGGATGTCGGGCAGCGCGTCCCGGCGGTCGTCCGCGCTCCTGATCTCCTGGAACTCGTACTCGCCGCCCGTGTGCGGACTGATCTCCTTGTTGGAGATCTCGGTCTTGCCGTCGTTGTCCATGCCGTCGGGTGTCGAGCCGAAGGGGAAGTCGTACGCGTCGTTGCCGTCACCCTCGTCGTGCATCCGCAGCTGCTCGTCGCGCAGCCGCTCCCGGAAGGCGCCCGGGTCGTCCTCCTGCCCGGACGGGCCGCCGGTGAGTTCGAGGGCGTACACCGGATCGACCATGGCGCGCCCGGTGACGACGGTCGACGGCACGCAGGTGTTGCCTTCCTGCGACCACCTCTCGCCGTTGAACGTCTGCTGGTCGGTGTTGTGGTTGGAACCCTCGTGCGGGCCGCTGGTGTTGATCCCCTCGTCGACCAGGCTGTCCCCGGCCGTGGTGACCGGCGTCAAGTGCCGCTGCAGCCAGTCCGGGTCCTTGCCGTGGATCTTGTCGCGGAACTCGCCGACCTCCTTGACGTCGTACCCGGCGGCCAGCGCCTTCACGAGGTACGCCCGTTCCTGCGGGGTCTTCGCCTCGGCGAGCATCCGCTCGAACTCGGCCTCCTCGCGGGCGTCGAGGCGCTCCATCGCACGGCCCGAGCGCTCCAGGTCGTTCGCGGTCAGCAGCTCGTTCATCTCGGCCGGGCCGCCGGGGCCCGCGATGTCGGCGAGTACGAGGCGGTCGGCGGCGGAGATGTTGTCGGTCTGCATCTGGCCCGCCCGGGCCTCGGACGCCAGCTTGTTGAGGTCGCGTGCCGCGGCCCGCGCCGCGTCGTCGGCCACCTCGGCGGCGCTGTGCATCGTCCTGGCGCCCGCGGCCGCGATGTTGCGGGCCCGCAGCCGCTCCGCCTCCTCGGCGTCCTTCTCCACCATGTCGTCGAAGAAGCCGTCCTCACCGCCGAGCATGCCGAGCGCCTCGCTCAGCTGCTCGCGGCCACCCTTGTCCTGGGCCTTGGCCTTGGTCAGCGCGTCGGCCAGGCGGTACAGGGCGCCGGCCGCGCCGCTGAACGCCTGCTCCATCTGCTCGGCGGAGCGGGCCGCCGCCATCACCACCTCGGACGCCCGCGCCCCGGTGCTGCCCACCCAGGCGTCGGGCAGGCCCTCGTTTGCGACCTTCTGCACCCGCCGCTGCACGTCGGCGACGTCGTCGATCTGTTTGCGGTAGGTCTTGGCGAGACCCTCGATGACCTCGGGTTCACCGACCGGTGCCGAGACGCCCAGGGCGTTGTTGATGGCCCCGATGAGATCGTTCTTGCTGCCGGCCGAGGAGATGGATTCGTGGTACTCGGCGAGTTTCTGACGGCGGTCGGTGGTGGATTCGCCTGCGTCGGGCATGACGGTGCGGCCTTCTGTCGTGGTGCGGGCAGGAGTGCGGACTCGTACGCGGTACGAAGGACGCTCAGTCGAAGTCGGACAGGCCGCGCGGCGGCGTGCCGGGCGCGGGCATCGTCGTCACGCCCTCGCCGCCGGCCGCGCTCATGCCCCGGATGGAGGCGTGCTCGGCGCCCTGGTAGTTCGCCTTGGACACCCGTACCTTGTCGGCCAGTTCGTGCAGGGCGCTCTCCAGGACCTTGGCCTCTGCCTGCCAGTCACCGGCGAAGTTGTTGTAGGCGGGGCCCGCGTCGGAGCCGCCGAGTACGTCCGAGGGGTAGCAGGCGGTGTCCTTGACCGCCCTGGCGATGACACCGACGTCGTCACCCGCCGTGTCGAGCGCCCGCGCCTCACTGTCCATCGCACTTGCCTGGACGCGATAGCCCCCGGCGTGCCCCTGCACGGTCATGTCCCGCCCCCCCGGTTTCTGATCTTGAGGGCGCAATGTAGCAGGGCAGCGTGGCATGAACACAGCGACCTTCACCATTCCCCGACAAGCCCCGGGGCAGGAGAAGCGGCCTGCTCGATCACGGCCGGGGGCTAACCGCACGAGTCGCAGACACCGGTCGCGGGGAGTTGGACGAAGCAGCTGCCACACACCCGCGCCGGCTTCTCGGTCCGAGCGCGGCGACGGTCGATCGCGGCCTGGTACCTGGGTGCGAGGGCCGGCACACCGCCGCCGGGCGGCAACGTCGCTCCGAAGCGGCGATAGCAGTCAAGACGCGCCCCGGCGGCGTGCCGCTCACGCTCCGACACGTCCTCGACCGGAGGTTCTCCGGCCACCTCCAGGACTTCCTTGTAGCCGTCGCCGACCATGCCGTCATCGGTGCGCACGACCAACGCCGTCAGCGGCGGATCCCCGCGACGATGCGCTTCGCGCACGACTCTTCCGAGGACGGAACCGATCCAGTTGTGCAGGAGGGCCTTGGTACGGATCCCTGTCCTGCGCTGGATCTCCTCGGCCAACTCCTTGTAGGTGACGACCGCGTGGTACGTACGCGCGACGTCGACCAGAACCGCGTACGCCTCGCTCGCCCAGGCCTCGCGAGCCTCCTGTGCCGTGGGCGACGCACCGTCAGGCCCGACATCCGAAGTCACCTTGTCCCGCCCCCCTTGGCACCAACATGCCGCCGTTCAACGGCGGCTGAGCGCATCCTTCCGGAGTCCGGATGCGCTGGGCCGCCTCGGCCGACGGTGCCTCGGAGACTCTACGCCCGCCCCCCGGCCTCCGTCTCCGCTACGGCGATCGTGATGCCGAGCGCCTTGGCGATGTTCGCGGCGGCCGTCATGACGCGTGCCGTACCCACCACGGGCGCGATGGCGACCAGCACGTCCTGCACCTGCTCGGCGGTCAGCCCGGCCTGGATCGCGGGGTCGATATGGGCGACGTACGAGATCGGCGGGGCGTCCGACGCGGCGAGGGCCGCGATGCGGGTGAGCATGAAGGTCTCCGGGACCAGCCCGCACCGTTCGAGCGAGTCGACCGTCATGGCGGCGAGGGTGTCCAGTACCGGGGTTTCAGAAGCTGTGGCCATGGCAGGTCGTCTCCAGTCGGTGTCGTGGGTGAAGTGAGGAAGTCGACGCAGGCCGACGGCTCGACCGTAAGTCCGTTTCCCCCGAACCGCCTCTCGAGGCTGCGGGTCGCCGCCCGGCTACCGCTCGGCCGCAGCTCGGCCGCCGCCGGGCCGTCGCCATCGCTCGGCCACGCGTCGGCCCCCGGCCGCGTCGGCCGCAGACCGAGGGCCGTCTCTTCCTTGGTCGTGCTCGGGCGTGCCGAGTCACAGGGGCGGCAGCGGCATCACCACACGGGTCTCGTCCGGCGTCGCACCGCCCGCGCGCTCAGATCGACAGCGGGACGGGGTGAACCTCGTCGGCCTTGTGACCGGCACGCTCGTGGATGCGCTGGACCGCTTCGGCCGAGGGTGCCTCGGAGAGGCAGTAGACGAGACCTGACTCGGGGTCGGCCCACGCCCGTTCGAAGTGCACGCGCTCGTCGGCCTCGATGGCGAGGTCCGCGTTGTGGGCCTCCCTGAGCTGGTCGGCCGTGATGCCCTTCATGTGGTGATGTACGTCCATGAACTGAGGCATGCCTCGCACCTCCTTCCCTTTCCAGGAGTGCGCTCGCGCCCGCTCTCCTTCCATGCTGCGCCCGTACGGCACCACGGGCACGCGGAGAAGAGGGCACGGCAGAGGGCCCCGGCGCATCCACCGCACCGGAGCCCTCACTGGTCGTACGCGACTACCCGCTACGCCCTCACCCGCACTGGCAGGGATTCCCCGACTGGCACCCGCACCCGCAGCCCGAGCCGCAGCCGCAGGCGCCGAAGAGTGGGAGGCTCCTGATGTCGGTGGGCTGCTCGGACGGGCGTTCCTGGGTGGGGTCGGGGGCGGTACCT
>NZ_JAKEIP010000283.1 GCF_021474425.1 Streptomyces muensis
GGACGGGTAGGGGCGGCGGGGGCGAGGAAAGCTCTACGTGTCGCACTCCAGTACCGTCCGGCACAACCCACACCGCGCTCGAACCCGCCCCCGCACCGGCACCCGAATCCGCTGCTGACACGTCGGACACGGGAACGACACCCGCAGCGGCCCCCGCCCGTCCGGCGTGAACGAGTACGGCACCCCAGGCCGCGCCTCGCCCACGGCACCCCGCTCACCCTGCGCATGCCGCCGATCGTGCGCGTACCGCCGCCGCCCCGCCCACCCCGCAGCCGTCAACGGCGGCTGCTGCTCGTCACGCCGAGCCTCCGCCAGCCCCTTCACATACGCCGTGTACGCCTGCGGACTGGTGAACCACACCGACGGATCCTCGGCGAAGACCAGCGCCCGCTTGGCGAGGACGTACCCGAACTCCTCCGGCGTCAGATACCCCAGCTTCTGCGAGGACGCCGAGTCCTCCCGGTACGCGTCGAGAAGCAGCCACCCCGCGCCGAGATACGTCGTCGCCGTGTCGGTGAGGATCTCGTTGTCCCGGGTGCCGGGGAAGGACAGGCCCAGGCGGTGCAGGTACACATGCATCACCTCGTGTGCGAGGGCCGCCCCGATGTCCCGCCGATGAGTGCGGAAACGGTCGTTCAACTCCACGAAGTACTCCGGCCCGGCGGCGAGTTCGACGTTCGCCGCATGGGTCATCTCCCGGAAGCTGACGATCAGCCGGGCGTCCGGAAGGCGGTAGTGCCGGACGAGTTCATGGGCCACCCGCTGCGCACCCAGATAGAGATCGTCCGTGTCGCAGAACGCCACGTCGGCGGGCGCCACGCTGGTCGCGAACGTCCGGACGGTGTCGTACGACAGTCGCCTGTAGAGCGCGGTGATCGAGGCCCGCACCGTCTCCAGGTGCGGGAAGCCGTGCTGGACCGGTCCGCCGTTCGCCACGCCCTTACCCCCAAGACGCCTGGAACCCGATTCCACTCTACGGGGAGGTGAGGGGTTTTTCCGCGACGAGGTTCCACGCCCCGGGCGTGAGATCCGTCCTTGCCAGGCATGCCACCCGATCTTCATACTGCGGGCCGCTCAACACGCCATGAGAGGACGTATGTTGACCCACAGCTCGCCGAAGAGAAGCGGCATGACCCTGGCCAAGAGAGCGGCGGCGGTGGGTGCCGTCGCCCTCGCGGTCGCCTCCCTCCAGCCCCTCAGCGCGAACGCCGCGTCCACCCGCGTCGTCGGTGGAACGCCCGCCGCGCAGAACGAGTTCCCGTTCATGGTCCATCTCTCCATGGGCTGCGGCGGAGCGCTCTACAAGAAGGACGTCGTCCTGACCGCCGCCCACTGCATGGACGGCTCCGGCAACAACACCAGCATCACCGTCACCGCTGGTGTCAACGACCTCGACTCCTCCGCCGCGATCAAGGTCAAGTCGAAGAAGGTCAAGGTGGCGCCGGGCTACGACGGCAACGGCAAGGACTGGGCGCTGATCAAGCTCGCCCGGCCCATCGACAAGCCGACGCTGAAGATCGCCACCACGGACCGCTACAACCGCGGCATGTTCACGATCGCCGGCTGGGGCGACATGAAGGAGGGCCAGGGCGAGGGCACGACCAAGCTCCGCAAGGCCACGGTTCCCTTCGTCGCCGACCGTGTCTGCAAGCGTCACTACGGGAACCGGCTGGTGTCGAAGGAGGAACTGTGCGCCGGCTGGCAGAGCGGCGGCATCGACACCTGCCAGGGCGACTCCGGTGGCCCGATGTTCCGCAAGGACGACGCGGGCAAGTGGATCCAGGTCGGCATAGTCAGCTGGGGCGACGGCTGCGCCCGTACGGGCGTGCCCGGTGTCTACACCGAGGTCAGCACCTTCGCCAAGGACATAGCCCGCGCGGCGAACGCCCTCTAGGCGCCCGCCGCGTCAGAAGTGCCTCAGACGGCCCGGAGCACCGGGACACCGGCCTCGCCGGACCCCGGCCGGGCCGTCCCCTCCAGCTCCAGCACCCACACCTCGTTGCCGCCCTCCCGCAGGACGGGACCGGGGACGTGGAGCGAGCGCTGCGGGCCGGCCGACCAGTAACGGCCGAGTCCGAAGCCGTTGATCCACACGAAGCCGCGGGTCCAGCCCGGCAGCTCCAGACGGGCGTCTCCGGCGCCGCGCACGGTGACGGTGCCCCGGTACAGCCCCGGGGCACCGTCCTCCGGCAGCTCCCGTGAGGGCACCGCCCGGACCCTCCCGAAGTCGTCCAGCGCCTCCAGCCGCAGCCCACGCGCGCGTACGTCGTGCAAGTACTGCCGCTCGTGCAGGACGCCACCCGTGATCCCCTTGGGCTCGCCCAGCCGCGGCCCGTAGTTGACCCGCCCCAGGGACTCCACCCACAGCTCCACGCGCGCGTACCCGGCGACAGGCTCCTTCAGGCACGCCTCGTCCTCGGTGAGCACCCCGGCCCGCTCCCCGTCGACGTACACCACGGCGAGGTCCCGCAGCCCGCGCACGGTCAGCGGATACGGCTGCCGTGGACCCGGCACCGTCACCTCGTACCGCACCAGACCCCGCTCGACGCCCAGTTCCTCGAACGTGGGCGGGACCGGGCCGGCGGTCTCCGCGCCGCCCAGGGTCCGCAGTACGTCGGCGAGGGGCGCCCAGTCGGTCAGGTCCGCCTCGGCCGGGGCGCCCAACGGGGCCGGGGCGGGCGGGACTTCGGGCAGCGGGCCGTCGGCGTACTCGGCGAGTACCTCCCGGAAGGCCCAGAACTTCGCCGTGGGACGGCCGTACTCGTCGATCGGGGCGTCGTAGTCGTACGACGTCACATCGGGCTCCAGCGGCCCGTCGTGCAGCGCGCCGCCGCCCCGGTTGGCGCCCGCCCAGCCGGCGAAGTTCGTGCCGCCGTGCGCCATGTACAGGTTCACCGACGCCCCGCACTCCAGGATCTCCCGCAGAGCGGCCGCCGCGTCCCTGGGATCCCGTACGACGTGCTCGCCGCCCCAGTGGTCGAACCAGCCGCACCAGAACTCCATGCACATCAGCGGGCCGTCGGGTCGGTGCCGGCGCAGTGTCTCGAAGGCCGCGCGCGCGTGGGAGCCGAAGTTCACCGTCGCGAGGATCCCGGGGACCGAGCCGCCGGAGAGCATGTGGTCCTCGGGGCCGTCCGAGGTGAACAGCGGGACCGTGACGCCGTGCTCGCGCAGCAGGTCCGCCAGCCGGCACAGATACTCCGCGTCCGAGCCGTAGCTGCCGTACTCGTTCTCGACCTGCACCATGATCACCGGACCGCCGCGGTCGACCTGCCGGGGCACGATCTCGTGCCGCAGCCGCCGGAACCAGCTCGCCACGTAACCCATATAGCGCTCGTCACGGGTACGCGCGCGTGCGCCCACCTCGGCCGTCAGCCAGTACGGCAGACCGCCGTTCTCCCACTCGGCGCAGATGTACGGCCCCGGCCGCACGATCGCCCACAGTCCCGCCTCCCGGGCCGCGTCCAGGAACCGGCCGAGCGCCTGCACGTCCCGGCCGTGCCCCGGCGCCGGCTCGTGCAGGTTCCACGGCACATACGTCTCCACGCAGTTCAGGCCCATCGCCCGCAGCATGGCCAGCCGGTGCCCCCACCGCGCCTCGTGCACCCGGAAGTAGTGCAGCGCGCCGGACAGCAGCCGCACCGGCCGCCCGTCCAGCAGAAAATCCTGGTCCCCCACCGTGAACTCGCTCATGCGCCCCACCCTCGCCCCTGGCGCCGGTCAGGGGCCATGGACAAAGATCGGCGCTGCTTGGACCGAAGCGGCGGACGGGAGGCATCGGTATGTACCACACCTGGATGCGCTTCTTCACGCCCGGCCCCGCCCACCACCGCCTGGGCCTCGTCTGCCTCGGCGTCGGCCTCCAGTACGGCGCACTGCCCACCGTCGGACCACGGGTCCTGGACCACCACGTCGCCGTCGTGATCAGTACCGGCGACGGCTGGTACGCCCACCCCGACGGCCGCCGTACGACCGTCACCGCGCCCGCCCTGCTGTGGCTGACCCCCGGCGTACCGCACCACTACGCGCCCGACCCGGGCACCGGCTGGGACGAGGGCTTCGTCGACTTCGCCGGGCCCGCCACCGCCTCGTACACCGAACTCGGCTACATCGAACCGGACCGCCCCGTCGTGCCCCTCGCCGACGCCTCCGGCCCACGTGCCGTCATCGGACGCATGGCACGCGCCGCCCGCCGCGACAACCCGCTCCTCGAGGTCGAGACCGGAGCCGCCGTCCACGAACTCCTCGTCGCCCTGCGTCGCGCCCGTGCCGACCTCGCCCCCGACGGCGACCTCGTCCTCAAGGCCCTCGCCCGCGACGCCTGCCTGCCGCTGACCGTCGCCGACCACGCCGCCCGGCACGGCATGACCCTCGCCGAACTTCGCACCGCCGTACGGCGCGGCGCCGGCTGCAGCCCCAAGGACTATCTGCTCGGCATCCGCCTGGGCCGCGCCAAGGAACTGCTCGCCGCCACCGAACTCCCCGTCGCCGCCGTCGCCCGCCGCGTCGGCTACGACGACCCCGCCTACTTCTCCCGCCTGTTCACCCGCCGCGTCGGCATGGCCCCGGTCCGCTTCCGCGCCCAGCAGAGCCGTGTCGTCCCCGGCGGCTGGAGCAACCAGGTCCCCGACCCCGACGATCCACCCGTGATCGAACGAACGACCACCTGAGGCGCCCCGTAGGCTGGGCGCTCATGACCAGCAACACGTCCTCCAACAGCTCCGGCGGCGACGTCGACCCCGCCGTCCGCGAGGAGCTCTCCCGGCTGCGCGACAGCATCGACAACATCGACGCGGCCGTCGTCCACATGCTCGCCGAACGCTTCAAGGCCACCCAGCAGGTCGGCCATCTCAAGGCCAAGCACCAGCTCCCGCCCGCCGACCCGGCCCGCGAGGCCCGCCAGATCGCCCGCCTGCGCACCCTCGCCGAGAACGCCAAGCTCGACCCCGCGTTCGCGGAGAAGTTCCTGAACTTCATCATCGCCGAGGTGATCAGGCACCACGAGAGCATCGCCGAGGACACCCTCAACGGAGCCGAGACCGCGGCACCTCGCCCCTAGGGGCTGACCGACCGGGACATCTCGTCGCATTCCCGGCCAGGAGGTGGCCCGCCGCGCGGACGACGCAAATGTGACGACAGGACGTGAACAGACCCTCCCGAGGGAGTGACACGGCGGCCCTGGCGGGGCATGCTGCGCTGTGCACCGCATGCCAGCTGACACGCACTCCCCGTCAGCGCCCCCGGACATACCTCGGATGTCCACGCGGGAGGGACGTCGGGCCATGCCGTCGGATGCCAAGATCCTCATCGTCGACGACCATGAGGAAACGCTGTACGCGCTGGAGAGCGCCCTGGCCCCGCTGGGCTACCGACTGGCCCGGGCCACCAGCGGTGACGAGGCGCTCAAGCAGGTGCTGCGCGGACAGGTCGGCCTGCTGCTCCTGGACGTGCGCATGCCCGGCGTCAGCGGCCTGGACGTGGTGCGCTACATGCGGCGCGTCGAACAGACCCAGCACATACCGGTCATCCTCCTCACCGGCTTCGGAGCCGACCAGGAACTGGTGTCCGCCGCCTTCGGGCTCGGCGTCGCCGACCTGGTCATGAAGCCCATCGACCCCTGGGCGCTGCGCACCAAGGTCCGCTACCTCTACGACGCCCACGCACGCCACCGCGCGCTGGAGCAGGAGGTCCGCACCTTGCGCGCCCTGGTCAAGGACCCCACCGAGACCGAGGAACCCGGCCCCCGCCCCGCCCTGCCGCACCCCGACGCCCGGGTCCCGCCGCAGCGCGACTGCCCGGCGGCCACGTCGGCCAAAGACCGGACATAGCGCACGTACTGATCCGCCCCTGTGCCTTGTCAGTGCCATCAGGCAGCATGTCCTGCATGTCCGTACTCACGCGCGACGAAGCGCAGACCCGTGCCCAGCTCCTCGACGTCCACCGCTACTCGATCGAACTCGATCTGACCACCGGGGACGAGACCTTCGACTCGCGTACCGTCATCAGGTTCACCACGCGCGCCGACGCGGACACCTTCGTCGAGATCAGGCCCGCCGAGCTGCGCTCCGTCACGCTGGACGGACACCCCCTCGACCCCGGGATCCTGGACGGCAACCGGCTGCCTCTGAAGGACCTCACCGCCGGTGAGCACGAACTGCGCGTCGACGCCGCCATGCGCTACTCCCGCACCGGCGAGGGCATGCACCGCTTCACCGACCCCACCGACGGCGAGGCGTACGTCTACACCCAACTGGCGCTGGACGACTGCAAGCTGGTCTTCCCGGCGTTCGACCAGCCCGACCTCAAGGCCGTCTTCGAGCTGTCCGTCACCGCCCCCGACGGCTGGACCGTCCTCGCCAACGGCATCACCGAGCACCTCGGCGACGGCCGCTGGCAGGCCGCGCCCACCCCGCCGATCTCCACCTACCTCGTCGCCGTCGCCGCCGGCCCCTGGCACTCGGTGCGCACCGAGCACCGCGGACTGCCCTTCGGCGTCCACTGCCGTCGCTCCCTGGCCCCCTACCTGGACGCGGACACCGAGGAACTCTTCGAGGTCACCCGGCAGTGCTTCGACCGCTTCCACGAGAAGTTCGACGAGCCCTACCCCTTCGACTCCTACGACCAGGCGTTCGTCCCCGAGTTCAACGCCGGCGCCATGGAGAACCCCGGCCTCGTCACCTTCCGCGACGAGTTCGTCTACCGCTCCGCCGTCACCAGGACCGAGCGGCAGACCCGCGCCATGGTCATCGCCCACGAGATGGCCCACATGTGGTTCGGCGACCTCGTCACCCTGCGCTGGTGGGACGACATCTGGCTGAACGAGTCCTTCGCCGAGTACATGGGCTACCAGACCTGTGCCGAAGCCACCCGCTTCAGCGACACCTGGACCGACTTCGGCATCGTCCGCAAGGCCTGGGGCTACGACGCCGACCAGCGCCCCTCCACCCACCCCGTCGCCCCCGAGGCCGTCGACGACACCGCCTCCGCTCTGCTCAACTTCGACGGGATCTCCTACGCCAAGGGCGCCTCCGCGCTGCGGCAGCTGGTGACCTGGCTCGGCGAGAAGGACTTCCTCGCCGGCATCAACACCCACTTCGCCCGCCACCGGTTCGGCAACGCCACCCTCGCCGACTTCCTCGACTCCCTCGCCGCCGCCACCGAACGCGACGTCCACGCCTGGGCCGACGCCTGGCTGCGCACCACCGGCGTCGACACCCTGACCCCGGCCGTCACCCGCGGCGACAACGGCACCTACACACTCACCGTCGACCACGCCGGCAGTCGTACCCACCGCGTCTCCGTCGGCCTGTACGACCAGGACCTCGGCGACGACGACGGCCACCTCACCCTGCGCGAGCGCCTCGACCTGGACATCCCGCAGACCGCGCCGCAGCCCATCGGCAAGCGTCCGGCCCTGCTGCTGCTCAACGACGGCGACCTGACCTACGCCAAGGTCCGCTTCGACCCCGAGTCCTTCGAGACCGTCCGGACCAGCCTCGCCGGCCTGCCCGACCCGCTCACCCGCGCGGTCGTCTGGAACGCCCTGCGCGATGCCGTCCGCGACGGCGAACTGCCCGCCGCGGCCTACCTGGAGGCCGCCCGCGCCCACCTCC
Source organism: Streptomyces muensis (assembly GCF_021474425.1). Lineage (GTDB taxonomy): Bacteria > Actinomycetota > Actinomycetes > Streptomycetales > Streptomycetaceae > Streptomyces > Streptomyces muensis. The sequence continues at coordinate 7,614 of NZ_JAKEIP010000283.1, forward strand.
CGCGCGAGACCGATCTCGCCGTCGTCCAGGGCGTCCTCGGCTTCGCCGCCGCCCAGGTCGCCGACCGCTACCTCGCCCCCGAGCAGCGGCCGGCCGCCCTGACCACGCTCTCCTCGCTGTGCCGTGACCTCATCCGCCGCACCGAGGACGGCGACAACCCCGGCCTGCGCCTGATCGCCGTACGCCACTTCATCGACGCCGCCGCCCACCCCGACACCATCGCCGCCTGGCTCGCCGACGGCACCGTGCCCGGCGGACCCGAGCTCGACCCCGACCTGCGCTGGCGCGTGCTGGGCCGGCTGGCCGTGCTCGGCGCCGTCGACGAGGCCGCCATCGCCGCCGAGCTGGAGCGCGACCCGAGCGCCACCGGCCAGGAGGGCGCCGCCCGCTGCCGGGCCGCCCTGCCGGACGAGGAGGCCAAGGCGAGGGCGTGGGACGCCATGTTCGGCGGCGACGGCAGCGCCGACCTGTCCAACTACCTCTTCATCGCCACCGCCCACGGCTTCTGGCAGCCCGAACAGGCCGACCTGCTGCGGCAGTACGTGCCGCGCTACTACAAGGACGCCGTCGCCGTCGGCGCCCGCCGCGGCCCCGCCATGGCCGACGCCGCCGGCCGCCACGCCTTCCCGGTCTACGCCGTCGACGCCGACGCCCTGCGGCTGGGCGAGGACTGCCTGCGCGACGGCGAGCCCGTCCCGTCACTGCGCCGCAGGCTCGCCGACCAGCTCGACGACCTGGCGCGGGCGCTGCGGGTGAGGGAGGGCCAGCCGGCGGACTAGTCCCTCCGGGACGCGAGGTGCACCAGCCCTGAGCCGAGGGTGCCGCGGACCACCCTGCGAGCCTTTACTCCGCCACCCTCGGCACGCGTCCTCCGACACGCGTTCCCCGTACGGAAATACCCCCTTTCGGGTTCCGATCATTGGGCTTTTCGGGCGCGAAAGCGCATCGGCGTACAAGCTGGAAGTCCCTCTTGCCCAGCGCCCGGGAGGACACGATGCGTACGCCGCCGTCGCTCGCTTCAGGCCCGGAAGGCCCCCACGCCCTGCGGCCGTTGCTCGACACCGTGCTGGACGCGCTGGGTGAGGGCATCCGGGCACGCGGCGGCCCACTGCCCCGGGGCGGCCCGAAGGCGGTGGCCGCGCGTCTGCGGGACGCCGTCGGCGACGTACTGCCGGCCGACGGCGACCCGAACGCCCTGCACACCGTCGTCCACGCCCTCGCGGAAACCGCCGCCGACCTGGCCGCCTCCGCCCTCAACCCCTCCCTGGACTCATGGGACCAGGCGCCGGGAGCCTCGGAGTTGGAGGCGCTGGTGACGGGGGCGCTGGCGCGAGAAATTTTCGGGGGTGCCGCCCCCACCGCCCTGACCACCACCGGCGGCACCGAGTCCAACCAACTCGCCCTCCTCCTCGCCCGGGAGGCGCGCGGCGCCGGGCTCAGGCTCGTGCACGGGGCCAACGCTCATCACTCGGTGCCCCGTGCCGCCTGGTTGCTCGGGCTGGCCGACCCGGTCGTCGTGCCCGCGCCGGCAGGTGTCCTCGACCTCGCCGCGCTCGACGAGGCGCTGACGGAACTGCCCGGTCCGCATCTCGTCGCCGCCACCGCCGGGACCACCGACGCCGGGCTCATCGACCCGCTTCCCGAGATCGCCGAGCTGTGCGCGGCCCACGGGGCACGGCTGCACGTCGACGCCGCGTACGGCGCAGGCCTGCTGTTCAGCGACCGCTACCGGGACCGGCTCGCCGGTCTCGACGCCGCCGACACCGTCACCCTCGATCTGCACAAACTCGGCTGGCAGCCCGTCGCCGCGGGGCTGCTCGCCGTGCGGGACCCGGGTGACCTCGCCGTGCTGCACCACCGCGCCGACTACCTCAACGCCGACGACGACACCGAGGCGGGCCTGCCCGACCTGCTCGGCCGGTCCCTGCGGACCAGCCGCAGGCCCGACGTCGTCAAGATCGCCGTCACTCTCAAGGCCCTCGGCCGCAGCGGACTCGGCGAGCTCGTCGAGCAGGTCTGCGACCGGGCCCGTGAGTTCGCCGACCTCGTTCACGGTCACCCCGGGTTCGAGCTCTACGACCCGCCCACCATCAGCACGGTCCTGTTCCGGCCGGCGCACGCCGCGGACGACGCGGTGGCCGCCGTACGCCGAAGGCTCCTCACCGACGGCCGCGCGGTCCTCGGCCGGGCCCGCATAGACGGGCGCCTGTGGCTCAAGACCACCCTCCTCAACCCCCACACGCGCCCGGACGACCTGGCCGCCCTCCTGACACTGGTGGAAGGAAACACCCCCGGATGAGCCCGCAGTCGAACCCCCGCAC